>NZ_JARRCW010000008.1 GCF_031501865.1 Pseudovibrio sp. M1P-2-3 | reverse complement strand
CTTTTCCATATTCCAGAAGACGCCGCAGGCACCCTGCGGCTATAATGCCGTTGTTAATCCATCCGCCTCAAACTCGGATTGTCCCGCCACCTGCGGGCAATTTTAACCAGTCCTTCAGCAAGAGCGAGGCCGCAAAGACCAAGAAGAAAACCCGCCGCTCCTTCCAAGCTGGCATCACTCCCCCCTGCCCACCTTTGCAACAGGGGCACAGCCAGCGGTGTCATATAGGCCGCAAATAGGGCCCCCACTGTCGTGGTGCCCATCGTGTAAGCAAAGGACGTTCTGGGGTGCACAATAGAGCGGACCAAACCGCCCATGAAGCCTGCGGCCAAATGCAAAAATTTTATTCCCAAAAGTGCCTGGAGTGGATCAGCCATACAGCCCTCACTTTAAGTTCAAAAAGAGCAGCGCTTTTGCAGCGCCCCCTTGGTAATGAGAAGATAGTTTTGCGAGGGGCGGCTGCGCGCTGCCCACTCGCTTGGGGTTATTTTGAGGTTAAAGCCTGACTTGCTCAGGATACGCGTTTGAATTGCGCACCAGTCAGAAGCCACCGGTTTAGGCTTGGGAGTGCCTGCGCTTTGGCATCCAGCCATCAAGCTCAGCACACACAAAAGCAGAATTGTTGATGCAAACCACTTCATTCCATTGCCCTCCGAAAGCGCTCTTCCTCGGTAAGGCTGGAGACTTCATTGGCAACATCATCAACCGCCCTAAGAGTTTCCTGCGTTTCTCTCAGCGCCCTTTGGTGCTGCTCAAATGCCCCCAGCCGTTTCAGGTCTTTGCGCTCCAGATAAGAAAAAAGACCCGAAAGGGCCTTCATGAACATCTGGAGCGCGGAAAGAATGGTCCTAACCATCGCCAGCCGAATTCCTGTCAATTGCAGGATCATTAGTGGCTTTGCCCACATTGGCACCCAAGAAATTGATAATCTTGTAGAGCGTATCAACAATTGCATCATCGCTGGAGTTTGCGGTTTTGGTGGCGATAATCGCAAACACACCAACAATGGCCAGCAGGGCTTCAATAGTCACCGCCCAGTTTTCAATAAAATAGACAATCCAGTCCATGTTTTCTCCTAGTTTCCAGAGTAATTGGCCCATGGCAACTGCCAGTGCGGGCCATCTTTAAAGCGCTTCCAATCACCGCCCCATTCGAGCGGGATTTTCAGCTCATTCGCCGCTCGCTTCATTGCTTCAGCCAGCGGGTAATAGTATTTCCAGTCCCACGACACCTTGCCGCCTACCAGCGGTGCAATATCCACCGCATGAGCAAAGCCGTTGGGGGCTTTAATGTGCCGTGAATTCATCGTGCGGCTGGCACCGCTTGCCATAAGCTGCTTCTGTCGCTCAACAGAGCGCACCCCTTCCAGAACCTGAAAGGGCTTTGCATAGGCCCGCGTCAGATGAACAATTCTGCAAAGATCCGGGTGAACGCCAGCAAGCCGCGAAAGTCCTTTGTCACCGCCAAGATCGTGCTGTTCCAGCTTAAAGTTTTCTTGAATTACGGCTGGTTGCAGACCGGGCTTGCTCTTTGCCACCTCCTTTTCCTTCCATGCCTCATAGGCCGAAGAAGTCTGCCGCCCCCATAGCCCATCCAAAGGCCCGGGGTTAAACCCCAGCTGATGCAGCATCAGCTGGCTGTGATAGGTGGTAATCTGGCTCATTGGCGTTTCTCCAATAAAAAACCCGCCTCAAAGGGCGGGAGAGAAAGGCGGGGAACCCGTGGTTCAGATCTCAATAACCACGGTTCGAGTAAAGAAAACAGCGCTCACAAGTGTTTACTTAAGATCTCAACAGCATCGCTCCTGATTGCTCGTAAGACCCCTTGTGCACCATTAACAACAACTTGGCCGTCATTTGCTGGGTCAATACTGAGTGAATCGCCAAATGTCAGAGAAGATTGACCGTTTAAAATAATGTCAGAGAGAGGCAAAAACCCCCGTATTTTTACGCGCCCGGTTTTTCCGGTTGGAATATCTTCCCACGCAACGCCAGCAAACAGGCCAACATCATCCTCAGAGGTCATCAGCCTGATTTCATGCTTTGACATGTCGTAGGCAACACAAGAGCCGAACGGAATGCCCGTGCCCGAATTGTTCCAAAAACTGCCTTCCTCATCTGAAAAATGCGGTCGATAACGCGCGCCAGGTTGGATCGTGGTTACTGTGGCTTGCCCTGTAAGCGCGGCACCTATGAACGACAAAATATCCGCATTGCTGGTGTTGGTGTAATCTTGATTAAACACGATATTGATCGCGCTCCCACCATCAACAGTGACAGTCAGAGTTTTGGTGCTGATAGTACAATCCCCCAGCCTTTGCCCCAGAGAGGTTATATAAACATCTTGACTTGAGCCAACCGCGTGACCGGAAACATCCCCCCATCCCCAGATACGCGCTCCAAACCCCGCCGACCCTTCGCGTTCAAAATATTTATCCTCGGTGCCATCGCCAAAAATAAGCGCAACGGCATCCCCTGCAATGAATACAGAACTTCCAGCGCTCTGATTAGAGCTCTCAACACAAAGCGCTTCACCCCAATCTAGGTTTAAAAATACGGCTGGACTATTTCCGTGGCCAACAATTTCCACTTCTGCGTGGTTGGCAGGCTGGCCTTTTAACTCTGATGGCTGCCAAGCATAGGACGCATACGAAATGTTTCCGGTAAGCGTGTTACCGACAATTTCGCACCGGTCCGGCTGAAAACTACCAAGACATCGAATGCCAATCACGTTTGCAGTAGGCTTGGCAACCAGTCGATTATTATAGATCCTCACAACTGTGGGGTCAGAAAACCAAGCGTTCGTATGGTAGGCGAATGTTTGCCCGTTTTTTGATATAATCGTATTACCGATCACATCAACGACCTGCCCTGATGACAACCCCGAACCAATGCCATTTTGGCTCTGCCACGCATTGTTCACTGCATCATCATTACCAAGGTGCTCAATATGGCAATTGACTATTGATTGCTGTTTGTTTGGATACTGGCCGTTGCTCTCCAGATGAATTCCATACCGGGCGTTTCTGACTTGCACAGTAAGCCCTTCCAGCCTTGAATTCTGATTCATATAAATTGCTGAATATTGGGCAATATCTTCTTCAGATGCATCATTAGGCTGCTGAAAATCGATGATACATTGATCTTTTTTCGTGCCTTTAAAGTCAATAAAATCAGTGTCAAACCATTCTGGGTCTTTGTAAATGCCTTCCTTGACTTCTAACTGGTAGCGCTTGGCTGCCGATGCATCCAAAATGTTTTCAACTGCATTGCTCGGGCTGTTATAATCACCGCCAGATACCGCAATCGTTTTTCGCTCATCATATATACCCGCTGGAATATTTGCATAGGCTTGGGCTTTGCTGGAAACCATCTTTGCCAGTCCACCAGCAAGCCGTTCTTCCAGCACCTCATCCAGAGGCGTTAAAATATCGCTACTTGAATTCAGATAATACGGGATAAATTCTTCAAGACGAATAAATTCGTCCACCTCTGCCGCCGCCGTTGCAGCCAACTGGATATACGGGGACAAGGAGATTTCATCCCCTTGCAAAGTATATTCAATTTCCACCACAACTCTTTGCGGCAAAACGCTCACTTTATAAGTATCCGCAGGCCTGCCTTGCGGTCCATCAAACGTTTTGACCTGCATAGCTGGATTTTTAAGCGCCCGCGTAAACGTATCAGTAGTCGAAAAACCAAGCTTCAACTTTACCCGCTTGCCCGCTTGCGACTCGATGTTCCAAGTTGGTTGAATAAGACTGAGCTCCCCTACATTTCCAGCAGGGACACGCACCGTAAATTTATTGTCTTTCACCGCCCCATCAAATACCTGAATGCTGATTTTTTCGCCGGACAGAACATTCCCAACCCCGAATAAAGTCGGCAAAGTACTGTCAACGACCCTTGCGGCCCGCGCATTAAAGGCGCGGTCTGCGGCGGTTTCGTCTGAACTTGGCGTATTAAGGTAATAGGGCCGGAAAGCAGTAAGCTCGATTGTTTCATTTGCAGCAACAAGATCGTCAGACCGCAAGCTGATATACGGTTTCATGGCGATTTCGTCCCCTTGTAAAATATAATCATACTCTACAGTGAGGTGGCTCTGCCTACTGAATGTTTGAACTTCGGCAGTTCTGCTAATGGTGCTTCCATTTGCAAGCTGAATATTCAAAACCGGTGTCACCGTTCGCGAATAATTCTCACTTTGAGGAAAGGACAGTCGCAACAATATTCTATCCCCAGCCAAAGCCGTTGTGTTCAATTCCCACACGGCTTGGATATAGGATCCTAACCCGCTGGAACCTGCTGGAATTGTTAGGCCATTCCCAGCGACAATCGCGCCAGCGTAGCCCTCGACCACCATCTGTACGGACTCAATCAGATTGCCGAGACCAAGCGAGTTTTCCGTGGTTTGCGCTAGGTCTTCTATCATAGGGCCAAGCGCGTGCGCCAACACCGCTGATGCATCATCAAGATTAACCAGCCCCCATTGCTGCTTGCGGACCACGCACCAAACATCTTCGGACTGAACAACGGACTCTGCTGGGACCTGCAAGAAAGCATCGACAAAAGTCTCTTGACCAGAAAAACGGTAATCAAACTTAAGCACGACCGTTTCAGTATCCGTGTGATTGTACTGGAAGTTAAAGTATTCACCTTCAGGCGAGTTTGACCCCACTGACAGACTTACAAACTTCTGCAAGAAATTAGCGGTAGTGCGCAACGTAACAACAAATCGAGCAGTTTGGCCCGCAAGGCTTTGCGCTTGCGCCTCAGTAATTTTAAACTGGTACTTTAGAAATGTTGTCGCCCCGGTTTGACCCGCTGGAATACGCCAACCGCCTGTGTCAAATCCTGCCCCCACTTCTTCCCCGGTCCAATATTCAGCCCCATTGAAAAGTTGTCCTGTCGTCAAGATCGGTGTTTCGAGCTTTGGTTGAAGGTCGGCGGTCTTTTCAGCAAGATCGTCCACTACGAGGCTATATCGGTCATAGTTGGATTTTACCCAATCCTCTAAGAGGCTATCCCAACGGTAGAGCCCGTTTTGCTGCGGGTCTGGATCATTGGTCACTTGCCCCAATTGGTTATGCTTAGGTGAATCAACTGCAATCAGCTCGGCCTTTGTGGCATAGCCGGGAAAGCCTTCGGCCGTAGACAAGGCGCGCTCAACGTCTTGAGTGAGTTTTTTTAAAGCCAAGTTGGAATTGTCGCGTATTTTTTTCAAAACGGCGCGAATTTCCGCTTTTTCTGGATTGTGTTCACCAGACTCGGGAAGCCCGGCTACGATATAATCTCGATATGTGGCGTCAATATCGTCTAACATATTACCTCAACAAAAAGGCCTGCTTCACAGTAGGCACAACAAAACTAGATTATTTTTTGAAATATTAGGTGATCTCAACCGGACAATCGGCAGCAATCACAAGATCACTTTCCACCCCGGACCGGTTCAGAGAGGACGCCCAATAATAATAAAGCCCCGGAGTGGTCTCGTTATCTTCGTAGGAAATTTCCAAAGACGGGCCGGAATAGACAGTTTCAAGGCGTTGTGCGTCCCCTTGGTCCGGGTTTGTGCCCCGATAGATCTGGGTTGCACCAAAATTAGCCGAATTGGCGGCGCGAAACAATAACAGCGCCGTCCCTTCCCCGCCTTGAGCCGAAAAATTTTCAGGCAGAGGGGGGGCGGTGGGGTCCGCAACAGCGGCTAATGTGATCGGAGCTGTCCACTCAGAGGCAACCCCTAGTGTTGATCTGGCTCGCAACCGGAAACGGTACACAGCCCCGTCAACCAGATAGGAGCTGCGCACAATTTCATCCTCGCTTTCTGCGTAACTCTTATTGATTTGCCCTGTTTCAACTAATACCTCTTCAAGCTCATATTTCAAGGCATCGCTGTACCGGGTAAACGTGGCCTCGGCATAAGCTATCGAGGCCCCGGATTGGCTTTGTGTTTTGATTACCACTGAAAAATCTTGTGGGGCAGGGATAGCTTTAGACCCGATTTTATCTGGCGTACTTGCCGCCGTTCCTTCATCAATCAAAGGATCAAACGCATAAAGATTATCTGGAACTTCAAGCCCCTCAAATTCCCAGCACAACTGCGGTGAAAATCTAAGTTTGGGAACCCCTTTAATCTCAATACACACAGCGTTCATTTGTGGCTGTTTCGTCACCCTCACAAACCTTTTCAGATTTAAATCCACCGCCGCAAAATAATCCACCCGCAAGGCCACCTGCGGTGCCCGTTGGCGGATAAAGGCGAGTTTTTGCAAGCGCTGCATATGGTTATGTCGCTGCACCGACACATTATCAAGTGTCGAAGAGCGTTCATCATTTTCAGATACGTAAGGATTGCCAAAAATCGCGGCATCTTCGGTGTTATAGTCCATTCTAGGGTTGGTCCAACGCCCGCGTACCGCTTCAATATGTGTGAGAGGATTGAGTGAAAGTTTATAATCACACTCCAAAATATCTTTATCCTTGATATGAATATCAGGCTCAACCCATTCGCCTGCATGCACTGCCATCTTACCTTCGTTGTCTTCATAAAGAACCAAATCCGCAGCTTGGTCGATGGTCCGGCCCACAGCAACAGGGTCCACGTCGTAGCCAGCGAAAAAGCCGCCATAATACCGTGGCTCAAGGGTGCCATTACGGGTTTGGGTCAATTCATCGCAGACCGTCGCAGCGTACGCAAAACTTTCTAGATTGATATCTTCAAGTGTCAGTTTCCCCCCAAACGGGGCCGTTAAATGATCAAGGCGAATTAATGCCAGATTTTCAGAATACCCCTGTTGTTCAGAGCGAGGATCAAACAGATCATCTTTGGCGTCAAAGGCAGCAACAGGAGCCGGAAGGCCAACCGGGAAAACCGTTGTGTACTTCTCCGCATCAACACTTTTTGCACTCATAAACACAGAGGTCAGTCCATCACCACGATGATCTGGAGACCAGATGTCAGAAAACTTTGACACGACGTCAGGATACGCGCTTTCGTGCGCCAATCCGGTTCTGGTCTGAATCTTGACCTTGTTGTGTACGTAGTATTTATCTGAATCCTCATCAGCGCTCTCAACCCCGGTCACCCAGCCATCACCGTTTAGCCGCACCGGTGTATCATTCAGATAGATTTTAAAATTGCCGCGCACCGAATGCGCCACCAAAACGATAATGTTATAAGCAACACCGTCCCGCTCTTCCAAAAAGACAAAATCACCACCCTTTTTGACCCGGCCATATGCAAAGGACAACACAGGTACATTTTGTTTTAAGTTTTGCTTTCCATCCTCCGGTTTGGGCACGTTAGGCTTTTTGGACCCGAATAGGCTGGACGTAAGATAATTAACCCCCATTGAGAGTCCCAGCCCAATTGCCGCAAGCCCGATTGTGGAGCCAAGAGTCGTGGCAACGGCCCCAGCCAGAACAGCTTGCGTGGCAACTGATGCGCCCAGAAGCGCGGCGCCGTTAGAAACGATCCATGCAACCCCGGTTACAATTGCAGTTGGCATTATTAAAGCACCTTCCACATTTTCAATGAGTGCGCGGCCACAGCTTCAAAGCCAGTGTGCAAGCGCACCATCCACGCCCCACCATTCCAGATTGCGCCCCATTGCCGGCGCACATTGGTTGGGCTACCAATCACGGCAATCACACCGACGGCCCGCTGGTTGGTTGGAGCACAGCCTGCATGGTTCGCGCAGACCTCAACCACTCCAACCAGATCTCCATAACTGTTGATTTTTTTGTACATTTCAGCCTCTGTCGCATAGGTGCCGCGCAAGTGCGCAGCCCCATCGGGATATCCGCAATGGACCGCCCAATCGGCAAGCGTAAGCGAACAGTCAGAGACCCCGAGCACGCAAGGGGCTGCTCCCTGCTGCCGCAGCCAGTTTTCAAGGTTCATGGAAGATCAACCCGTAGTTTTCAAAGGAATGTTAAAACCGGGGCCAGACGATTGTTTGATCAGCCAGCAATGGCACCCGTTCGCAAAATTTATCTGACGGTGCATGTGGATTAAGAAGGGAAGCCCGTGATCTTTGATTGATATCTGAAAGGACAGATCCGTCTGTCATCCGCCGCCGTAAATTTCGGTTAGCAACACTCATAATCAATTCATAAATAGGGCCAACGTCCCCCACCTTATCTTTGAAACGAAAATCTGCAACACGGCCCGTAAACACAACCTTAGGGGAGGTCTCCAGCGGCTGATGATAGCCGTCACAGTCCTGTAACAACACTTGAAACTTTGAACCTATCAAGTCTTTTTTTTTGGTTTCCTCAAAGCCAATTTGTGCAATATCTTGCGGGATACCGCTCATTGCAAAATCCATTTGCACCGCTTCCCCTGCAAATGCATATTCAAGCTGTTGCAAGGCTTGCTGGGGCAGTTCACCCGCGCCGCGCCAATGTGCTCCATCAGCATCAATATATGGACCGGACCCCGACCATAAACGTACTGGTTCATCGGGAAAGTCGATCAGTACTAAAATCTTGATTGTCTTAGCTCGCATCGTTCTCAACCAACTCTTCCCACACTTCCAGCGCTTCAGTAAAGGCAAGATTAGCGGTTGCAACCCGGTTTAAAGGTAAACTGATATCCATTGCGCTATCGGTGATCAGGCGCATCAGGCATCCCGGTTCATCCAGTTCCAACTCAGCCCCGGCAGGAATACGCCGCCGAATAGCCGGAGAGATTGGCACCTCGAAAACGGTTTGGGAGTTGGACAGGTACGGTCCGGTTTCATAAAGCGCCCATTCATGGGAAAACCTAAGCCCTGAGACATGTTCCAGTCCGTAGACAACTTCTATTTTTACAACCGTTTGCCCAATTTCGGCAGCCTCATGCATGAGCGCACACATGGTACGCCCGCGATATTTGGTCCCATCTGAAAACGTGGCCCCGTCACTATGGGTTGTTTTTTGAGACGGTCTATAATTCGGCCCTATGGCATTCCATCCAGAATGCGAAACACCAACCACACCAGCCCGCCCGCCTATTTTTTGCCGCAAGGCATGCCATGTGCGCCACTGGTGCGGGTCGCGGCCATTCAGCACGATCTCGGTAATATCCGCTTTCCAAAACCCGCTATCTGTTCGGGTGACGCGCTCAAAGCCTGTTAAGCTGCGCCCCCCGGTTCTCGTCCACGGCACCAAATGAAACGCTGTATCCGATTTTGACGGAAATAGCGTTCTCGGCCAGATTGTAAAATCAATCACCTGTAATCACCGCCCTGCTGTTGTTCAAATCTCTGCATTTCACCAACAACTTGCCCCTTTGAAGCTTGCACAGCTTCGCTGACAATTGCGGGAGCAACCCCGGCCACCAGTTTGCCAGCCACTTGTTGAATACGCGGCTCAAATTCAGGTCCGGCATCAACAATAACGCGAACAACGGGCAACTCTTGTTTGGCGTTGGCAGTTGCCGGAGACGGTATGGAGCGCGGCCCCAAAATACTGCTATCTGGCAAAATGCTTTGCGGGCCAACAAACCCACCGCTAGAATAACCTTTCGCCTTCTGGTGGAGGCTTTCCAGATTGCCAACCCCAAGCGCTCTGGTGGCGTCTTTTGAAAAAACGTACTCGCCGCGATGCACAATGCCCGCAGGCTGATATTTGCCACCGTTGCCGGTGTACCCACCGGACGCAAACCCGCCCAAGAAGGCGCTTAAAAAGGAGCCAGCAAGACCGCCCGGACCACTGCCAAAGAACCCGCCAAGCGGGCCTTGGCCCAAGATTGCACCTTGGAGGACCATATCGGCAAGGCTATCTAAAACCCCGGACAAGGCCCCTTTTAAACCTTCTGCGCCCTGCGTTGCGCCCTTAAAAAGGCTGATCAGACTGGTGCCGCCAAAGTTGGCAAGGTCGTTAAATTGCTGCTGCTTTTGCTTGGCTGCATCAATCTCTTTAACAAGCTCAGTAATCGTGTCTTTTTGTGCAGTGGTCGCAGACGCTCCGGCCCGTTGCAACTCGTTCATAATCCGCTGTTCAACGGCGGTTTGCCCAATCGCGGCCTTTTCAAGATCTAAAGCTTCAATAAGTTTTTTGATGGATTCAGCTTGGCGCTCTGCTTCACTTTCGCCGCCGCCGCTACCGCCAGATCCAACACCATAGTTTGAAATTCGTGGCGGCTTTGTCCGGGGGGGTGTTGTAATGGACGCGGCAGGCGGTTGCAGAACCTTTGAAGCCCCCGGCAAGGTCAGTGTTGGGGCATCCTGCACCATATCAAACGCCGCACCAATGCGGCGGGGCGCAGAGGTTTGTAGAACTTCATTTGACAGGGTTTGCAAGTTCGCTAGATGCTGCGCGGCCTCTTCTGCAACCTTCTTTGCGTTTTCATAGGCAAGATCTAGCCCTTTGGCGACACCTGCGGCCACCTTTGGCCCGTATTCTTCAGTATAGAGGCTAAGCTGTTCGTCAAGCGTTTGTTTAGCCGCTTTAGCGTCTGCTTCTGCCTGCTGTAGATCTGAGCGTGCCTGTGCAATCGCCTCCCGGCTTGACCGCCTACGGTTTGCTGCTTCCTCTAAGCTTTGCGCAAAATTTCCTTGGTTTTCTTCGCCCTCAATCGTCCCGCCGAGGCCCCGGAAAATTTCAGGATATTCTTTTGCAAAGGCTTGACCTTCTTGCTTGATACTGTCCAGCGTATCACTGATAAACCCGCCCAGCCCAACAACAGCCGTTTTTAAACCTGTATCTATGGTTGCCTTGATCTTTGAAAACTCAGCGTCAAGCTTCATAGCTTCTGCGATAACTTCATCGCTTAAGATAACGCCGAGACTGTGGGCTTCCTGAGCTGTTCGCCGGATTTGCCCCGCGCTCAATTGAACCAATTCAACAAAGCGCTCGCCTCCCGTGCCTCCAAAGAGTTCGTCAGAAAGACGGATTTGCGCGGCAGTGTCGAACCGCTCCATGTTTGCAATCAGTTCTAAAAGCAGTTCTTTAGGCTGCTGGATCTTGCTTTTTAGCTCTTCTGCCGAATAGCCCATGCGCGCAAAAGCTTCGGCGGCAGGACCGGCACCGGTGGATACATATTCATCCGTACGCAATTGCAGTTCTTTGACGCCATCTGTGAGCGCATCAATCGAAATGCGGTTTTTCTGCGCGACATAGGACAGTTCTTGAAAACTCTCAAATGACAGCCCCGCCCGCCGCGCCGCATCGCCTATTTCAGCCGTTTGCGCGGTGATGCTTGCTAATTGCCCCGGCAACTGCGTTAAGGCCGCACCTCCGGCAATAACCGCAAACCCTTTGGCAAAACTCGCGGTCAGTGCCTCCATTGATTTAGTTGATTTAACGACGCCGCTGTTCAAAGCCGTTGTTGATTTGGCTGCTCTTTTAAAGCTTTGGTCTGCTTTTCTCTCAACCTGTTTGAGCGCGCGCAAAACATCCTTATTTTGCCCCTCAATAGCAAAAATAAGCTTTTCTACATTATCAGGCATACTGCTCAACCAATCTATTTAAGCCGTTTTCTGTGAAGGTTCGTGGGGCTTGGTCTGGGGAAGTGTTTGCGACCTGATAGCCTTTAACAGTGCGCAAAAATTCAACTATGCTTGAGTGCCAAAAGTCTTGTGGCGTCCAGCCAAGAAGAGGGCACCAACTTAGCCAAAGTTCAAACGGGAAGCGGTCAAGCGCCTCCCATTCTTCCCCGTTCACTTTCCCGGCTCGACCTCCGTTGCCTGTTCCCGTGAAAGCTTGCCCGCCAGATCAACAGCCGCCAAAATTCCCGCCTTAATTTCTTTGAGTGCGTCAAAGTCCAAAAAACCTTGCGGGTAAACAGACTCAGGATTACCAGCCACCGCCATGCATTCAACAGCGGCTTTTAAGGTGGAAACCTTCATGTTCATCACATCGCTGAGCATGGGCAAAAGCGCCTGACCATTCAAAGCCGTTTCAAGCTTTGCCATCCCCTCCATTCCTGCCACAACAATGACCGAGTGGCCGCGCACGGTGATCAACACTTCACCGCGAGATTTGTTCGCGTACATGTCTTAAGCCTCCGCCTCAAAATCTTGTTTGTCTGATGCCTCCAGAGAAATGGAAAAATCCATAGTTCCTTCTAGCTCGCCGGAAACTTCAAATTCAGACGCGATCCAAGGGCCGGTAAAAATCCCCAAACCCGGAACGCAGACCTGACAATTCATCGGCTCGCCATTTAAAGCGGCTTCCACAAATTGTTTGGTTTCCGCGTCTTTGACATATTTTCCTTCGCCGCTGAATGTTTGCGAGCGAATGCCCGCCACCGAAGTTTTTTGCACCACGCCGCCGGGGTTGGCTTTGTCTGAAGTGGTGGTGTCTACTGGGGACGTAGACATATTAAACTTACTGGTTTTGACCCCGGCGAGATTGGTATATTGATCGGGATCGTCTGGATCTTGAAGCTTAAGCAGAAGTTCCCGGCCTTTTTGCTGCGTCATGTTGTTGTTCCTTTATTTATAGCAAAAGCATTTGAGGTTAAGGACGCCGTGAACCGTCACGCCGTCCGGATCTGTAAAGACACGGATGGACCCAGTGTTAAGGAGGCAGAGGGATAGGCCTGCTACGAATAAAATATGGTCTTCCAATGCCTCTCTTAAAGCGCTGATAATCTGCTTTACCCGCCGCTTGCCGGGGCTGGCGGCATCCCGGTCGAACACATGCAGAACGATCGTTTCCTCGCTCCCCTCAACGCCTTGCGCGTTGTCTGGGAGGCCGCTCGTCTCGCCTATCTCAAGAAACGGATACTCTTCCGGGCCGGGGGCTTGGAGTTTATAGTCGGCAATCTTTTTCACATCGGGCAAAGCTAAACTTGTAAGATATACATAAAGCTCTTTTTGCAGCTCCCAATCATAGCTCGCGCTCATTTCAACGCATCCTTTACCGCTTTGTTAATTGCGCGTTTCAGTCGCCGCTTGAACCGCTTGCGGGTCAGGCGCATCAGCGGGAAAAAAATAGGGGTTGCGGCTTGCTTGATGGTGCCAAATTCCAAAAAGATCCATGTAAACCAGCCGGAGATAACCCGGCCCGTCTCGGTCTTTTCGTGTTTGAGGCTTTTGGAAAGTTTACCGGTCCGATCTGGAACTGAAACCGCAGCTAAAGAAACATATTCCTCTGCCGATTTTGTCTCGGCTGTGTCAATGTAACCGTCAAGGTTAGGGGCAACCTTCGCCAGCTTTTTTAAGCTTTTGGACAGACCGGGGGATTTAACTTGTGCGAACTTAGCCATAAAAAAATCGCCCTCACCGGGCGACCCTCTTCTCATCTTACATTTCATGAAATCACGCCTGCTGACTATGCAAGGCCCGAACCAGGAACCGCTTAAACAGCGGCCCCTCTTTCAATCGTTAGCTCTAAAAACCGGCGGCGGCGGTCAGGCTGGATAATATCGCGAATATTATAGATCTGGGTATTGATCAAAACCCGGTCCGCTACAGTGAGGTTTAAAACAGCACCGAGCGCCCTCACGCGCAAGATCCCCAAGCCGCGATTACTGATTGCCCCGGCTTCCACTTTTTCAGAGCCGCGCATGGGCTTGTAGTGCGCAGATACTCTAGAAATTGTTTCCCATATAACAGAGACGCCGCCGCCGCCGTCCTCTACGGTTTCCCGCCGTTGAAAGGTTACCCGATCCCGCATCAATCCAATACGCGCCATTTAAAGCCGCCTCACTCTGTACCCGTTTAAAAGCGCATTTACGGATATGGGCATCGGGGCCGACGTTACACCAACCGTCACAGCTTCACGGTTTTCATAGTAATGGCCCAACAAGAGCAACGCCGCCAGTTTAACAAAAGCGGGCACATCGTCCGGGCTGCCATAGCCGACGATCATGTCCACCTGCACGCATTCCGGCGTGGCGGGCAGGCTCGGCCAACAGCTGCCTTTGGCAGGAATCAGAAAACAGCCCCGCGCATCTTCGCGCAGCTGCACCCGTTCTGGAGCGAGGGTTTGAAAATCCCCGTGTCCGTCCAGATAACGAACCGTCACAGTTTGCACGTCTGGAAACGGCAAGCGGATTTCAGGCGTAAACCTGTCAAAAGTCTGTGACCACTCCTGCACAAGCAGGCACCGCCCGAGATACCCGCTCCACCCGTCCAGATAACTCTCGACCGCTACCACATAGGTTTCAATTAAGCTGTCTTCGTCCTCGCCTTCAATCCGCAAGTGGTGCCGGGCCAGCTGCAACGGAATAAGCGCTTCTTGCGGCGGGGTTTTCAGGAAGGGTTTATTCATTCTCCACTCCATAAGCCGTGGGACAAAGTCCATACCGTTTGACTTTATCCGCCTCCGTTTCAATTCCACCCGGAGAAGGCGGGCTTAGGGACGTCCCCGTGGCGGCCTGCTGTTTGATAAGCCTTGCGGCTTCAAGGATGTTATCAAGTCCCAGCTCTATAACCGCTCGCTCAAGTGCCGCACTCGCCAGCTGCTCCGCATCTGCCCCGCTGGGTTGCTGATTAGCAGGCTCTTTCACGACTGGCGGTGGGGCGGGGGTGGGCGTGCCTGCTGTGACAGCTTCTGGCGTTTTTACCTTGGGTTGTCGCAGATGAACCGCCTCACCTTTTGTCTTGGCGGCGGCTTTTTTTATAGCAGGCGGGCGCAGGGTTGATGCTTTCCTGATTGTCATGGGTATCCCTTCAGAGGTAAAACATAAAAAAAGGCCGAGGGAGACCCCTAGACCTTCCGAACACCAGCAAGCCTACGGTTTCATTTTCATAACGTTGATGGCCTTGGGGTCAATCACGCCGCCGCCAACGCGCTTGGTGATATAAAACAGAACATACGGTTTCTTGGAAAACGGGTCTCTCAAGACGGAAATGCCCTTGCGGTCAACAATCAAATAGCCGCGCTTAAAATCACCAAATGCCAGCGGTGTTGTCCCCGCTTCAACATCTGGCATTTCGGCAGCTTCTGCCACCCCGTAACCTGCAAGCTTTTGCGGTTGGCCTTCAGCTCCAGACGGCTGCCAGATATAGCGCCCTTCGTTATCTTTGAGCGTGCGTACCTTGCTCAAAGCGTTGCTGTTCATCATGAATTTTGCATTCATCCGATACCGCGCCGGCAGGTCGTAAACCAAAGTAAGAAGCTCATCATAGGTCAAAGCATCGCTTGCCGCCGTCTCGACGGTCTTCAAAGCGCCAGCAGGATGCAAGGTTGCATTGGTGGCCCCGGACGCATAGGAAAGGAAGCCATTCGGTTTTTTAGCCCCGTCGCCGCCGATAAATGCAAATCCTTCTTGTTCGGCAAAGGCCATTTCAACTTCATCGGCAATGAATTTTTCAAGATCAATTGCGGAATCGTCGAGCAAGCTTTGGGTGACTGCGGGCATTGCATAAAGCTCATGGGCCGTAAAAAGCAACTCTTTGAATTTTGCGTTTTCGGTTGGTTCTCTCACGTCAGTTTCACCAACCCAGCCCGCCGCAGTCCCGCCCACATTGAACAGTTTCTTAAATTCTCCCCGATCCGTATTAATCACCGTTGCATGCTGGCGCATGGGGGAGACTTCCTGCAGCTGACTTACAATTGTGCGATCCCACTCAGACGGTGCGAGGAAGCCGCCTTGTTCACCTGTAGACCGGTTAAGCCCTGACGCTTCAACGCCGCTGACCATCATGTCGTTAAAGGCCGCCGTATATTCTGCATCAACTGGGGCAGTTTCAGGAGTGCCTAAGGACGCATGGGCCTGCTGCGTTGCAAGTTTGTCCAAGGCCCCTTGCAACTCTGAAATAGTGGTATTGACGCGATCAAGTTTTTCAGTGGTCACGCAATCTTTAACCTGCGCCTTGATTTCTGCCTGCTGCTGCTCTGAGGTTTCGCGCAGTTCTTTCACAGCGGCCTGCACACTTATCAAAAGCGTCTTTGCATCTTGAGTGCTCGCATCTGCTTTGACTGTCACAAGGCCGCGCTTTTTGGTGACTGAGGGCGCTGGTGTCACGTTCTGCATTCTTATTATTCCTTATTTTAGGGACGCGAGAAGGTCTTGCAGGCCTTCAGTTAGTTCGTCGTCTTGGTTTGAACTTACGTTTGACACGGGGGCCGCCCCCTGTGCCAATCCGAGAACGTCGCGGGCCTCGGCCTGAGACAGCCCCCGCTCCATCAAAGCGGCTTCAATCTCTTCCACCGCTTTCATTTTAGCGTTTGGTTGGGCGGGATCTTTGGTAAGTGCCGAGGCAGGCAACAGCGCGTCAGCAAGTCCAAATTCTACAGCTTCTTCACCGTTGAACCATGTTTCCGCATCGAGCAATTCGCTAATTTCGTTTGAGGACTTGCCGGTCTTATCGCGGTAAACCGAAACCATATTTTTATCAAAAACATCTAGGGTTTCAGCGGATTTTCGCATGTCTCGCTTATTGCCAACGGCAACGCCGGTCGCGCAATGGATCATCATAGAGGCCTGTTTACCCACTAAGATTTCATCACCGGCCATCGCAATAATTGACGCCGCAGAAGCGGCAACTCCCAGCACTCTCACGGTTACTTTTTCTGGATGCGCGCGCAACTGGTTGTAAATGGCCACCCCATCAAAGAACGAGCCGCCCGGTGAATTGATATCAACAGTTACGGGTTTTTTGCCGATTGTCCGCAAAGCCGCTGCAATCCGGCTTGGGGTGATCCCGTTGTCGTAGTTCGGACCAATGCGGGTCAAGATTGAAATTGTAGAGGTATCCGTCTTAGCCGCCTTCACATCAACCCAGCGGCTTAACGCATCTGCGTCAGGCTCAAAAGTTAAAGCCTGCGGATTTTGCAGGCCTTTGGTGGTAATTTCTGGAAGTGTTTTAAGGGTCATTGCTGCCTTCTTTTTTTTGCTGTCCGGGCGGCGGGGGGAGGTCGTCGGTAGGCTCAAGGCCTGAGCTTTGCCGGATTTCTTGTGGGTTCATCCATCCTTGATGCCCCCCACTGCCAAGCGCTTTGGCCCAAATCTCGGCCTGATCTTTTGGCGACCCCTTCAACAGCGCTTGCGGGTCAAACGAGGCCGCGAGGGTTTCGGCTTCCTCATCTGTGAGCAGCGCCCTTGAAATTGCCTGTTCCCAACTTTCAAACCATGGCATCAAGCCGTATCTAACAAACAATTGTCCCAGCACATCAATGCCAGACCCCCACGCCGTTTCGGCAACCCCAACCAACGGGCGCGGCACACCAAAAACACGGGCGATTTCTTCAATCTGGTGCTGGCGGGTTTCCAAGTGCTGGCTTTCCTTGCCGGTCTGTTTTGAAGACGAAAATTTCAGACCTTCCTCTAAGATCATCGTCCTGTTAGCGTTTTTTGCGCCTTTGTATTCATCAATATTTTGCTTGAGGCGCTCATAGGCTTCAGGGCTTAACTTGCCCTCAGTCGTCAAGGCACCATTACCAATATTGCCATTACTAAACAGCTTGGCCGCAGCAATATCGGCTTGAAGTCCAAGACCGATCGTTTCGGCGGCTTGCTTAACAAGGCTTAGCCCTGTCACCCCATCGCGGGACAGACCGTAGCGCAGCTGAAATATTTCATCCTGACGAAATACCCGGTTTGGGCCGTTTGGCGGCTTGTAGTGATACTCCAACCGATAATCAGTGCGCAGTTTTGGCGTGATATAATCAGGGTGTATCGGGGTCAGCTGCAACACTTTCTGGCCGCGTCTGATGATCAAGGCGTAGGCGTTGCCGTATGTCAGCGCCCATTGCTGCATAAGGGCTTTAAATTCAAACGAGGTCTGATATCCATTCGGCTTGAGGCTCAAGATTTTATAGAGTGAATGCCCCTTAACCCGCTTATTGGTCCCCTGCTCGCGCAAGAACAAGGGCAGCGTAGCAATTGCAAACGAAATCAGCGACACACAGCGTAAAACGGTTGTGTTTTTAAGCGCCGTGTCCACGCTGACCGCGATCCCCGCTTCAGTCCTAACACCGCCTTTTGATAACGCCTCGTAGATTGCTAGATAGACATATTCGGAAAACCCTTCCGCCGGTTCCTCTAGTGCGGCTTGCGGGTCTGATCTATTAAAAATACTGCTGAATAATCCCATTTTAAGCCAACAAAACCCCGCGTTCTTCATAGACTGAGGTTGACGGATCTACCGGGGCCAATTTCTCGCGCATTCCCGCAGCCATCGCCAAGGCTTGCGCCCCGTCAATCCTTAAGTGTGTTTTTGATTTATCAAATTTACGGTTGCCAGCCGGGTCGGTATCAATCACCGCATTAGCGACGTTCCATGTCAAAATGGGATGACCGTCATGTTCCAGCTGGTTGGTGAGCACAAGGTTTTCTAGTGCGGTGATGGCAGGCCCCATAGAGACAAATCCCTGCCCCCACGGATATAAAAGAAGCCCATTATACGGCTCGTCTTTTTCAGTGTCCTTGTAAACCTTGGCGGCAATATCTGCCCGGTCCAGATCTTTAATCAGGTAGTCAATGTTCCAGCGGTCATACACCAGCCCGCGCACATTAAAGACCTGCATAATTTCACCAATAAACAGCGCCACAGAGGCCGGGTCGACAATCTCGCCCGGTGACACGTTTAGCAGCCCTTGGTCATGCCACGTCCGATAGGGCACCTTATCGCGTTTTGAATGGTCATCAAGATACGCTTCCGGCTTCCAAAAGTACGTTTGATACCTTGCCCCCTCGTCCAGTGAGATAATTCCCAGTGCGGTCAAATCATGCCGCCCGGACAGGTCGAGGCTTAAAAGTACGTCCTCCCCTTCATAAAGATCCGCCGCGCCTTTGCGCTCCATCCACACCGATTTTGCAAACAGCGTGGTAAAGGTGCTCACACGCTGGTTGAGGTACAAGTTCCGAAACGCCGCCTCAAACGATTTGAGGCGCTTAGCCTTGCGTGCCATGCTTTCAAAATCCACCAAGCTTCTAAAAACGCCAAGCGCCGGGTTGGCCAACTTCCAGCATTTAGGGTCAAAGATATTTTTCTGATCTTCCGGCACCGTGTAGATGTGCGCCACAATATCAGGATCAACGCCGGTTAACGCATCATCAATCATTTCAGACAGCGGGTGCAAAGGGTCATTGGACTGGGTAGATATCACCAAGCCAAGCGGCTCATAGCGCCCGCCCTGCGACGTATCGAGCGTATCAAAAAGCTCGCGGTCTTTGCTTTGCGCCAGCTCGTCATAGATCCAAACAGACGGGCTGGACCCGTGTTTGGTTTTGGCGTCCTTGGATAGAACCGTAAAGCTTGATGCAAATTGCGGGCAGGTAATGGTTTTTTTACTGTCCACCACCACGAGATCTTCGGCTAAATCCTCATCAAGATCTATCATTTGAAAAATGAATTTATAGACCTGTGCTGCCTGATCCTTGTTGTTGGCTGCGCTGTAAATCTCGCCGTTATAAATCGCTTCTGGCCCGTGCAAGTGAACCAGAACCAGCGCGGCAATGAGCGCCGTTTTTCCGTTTTTGCGCGCAATAGACAAAATCCCGCGCCGCACGCGCCGGGTCCAGCCCCGGCCCAAAATGTTGTGTTCGGCGTAAATATCCTTGATGAAATCCCGCTGAAAGTCTTCCAGTACAAAAAAACTGCCCTGCCCCTCACCGCTTGGAATTGTCAGATTTTCAATATATTCAATCACCCGCTCGGCACGGCCAAAGCGGCGGCGTGATTTTTTAACCTTCTCCACCTCGGCCACGTAACCCCGCAAACTTGTTTTTCTTCTTGCCTGTCGTGCCAACGTTCAGGCGCGAGCGCGCCGACGGGGTAAGGCCGAATTCAGCTGAATAGGTAATCACGTCTTTGGCTGCCCGGTTCAAAGTGCCAAGGATAGGGTTTTGAATGATGTTCCCGTTTGAGGTTGTTACGGTCAGGCCGCGCCCGATTGGGTCTTTTTCGGCGGCCTCTTTCATCAGCTGACTGGCTATTTCCCAGATTCCGACCGCTTGGCAGTATGCCGCCAGCGCCGCTTGGTCTACGCTTGACGCCATGCCCATGGCCTGCAAGGCGGGCGTAATCCGCTTCCATTCTTCCAGTGCGGGGCCGGTCAAAACTAGTGGGGGCTCGGCGACCTCTTCTGGGGGCTCCGGGGCGGTTTTATTAAGAGGCCGCTTGCCGGGGTTATTTTCCAGCTCTTTCACGGCGTTTGGTTTTGGTTTTCGTCCTGCACGCGCCATGAAAAACCCTTTCAGATGCAACACCTAAAAGAACTTTAGGGACCGCCTCTAACTTATTGTTTTTAATTTCATTTAAGGATTGACAAGGGTAAATTTTCAGGGGTAGAAATTGCGCCAGATTTTCCGGGTAGGTTTTCAAATCTGACCCCCCCTTTCAATTTCGCGATTGCTTTTACTTGACTATCCCCACCGGTCCCCGGCTGCCCTACCCCAAACTTTTGCACCCCCCCTCCCTTCTGGGGCTTCAGGGAGGGTGTACGCCGCATTCTTACGTTGCGGAATAATTCACTCTGACCTTGCGATAAGTTGTATCTATTGGTTGGCAGGGTGGCGCGGATCGATGAACCAACCGTCTTCGCCAATCTCTAACGAATAGCCGCGCACTTCTAGACCCTGCTTAACAATGTCATGATCATCCGGGCATAGCGTTTGCTTCGGCTGATCAAAGAACAAAGCAACGTCGCCTCTATGCGGCGTGATATGGTCAACAACCAGATAGCGCCGTTTCAGGTTTTCCTGAGGGCTACCAAACATGTCCTTGGACCCATCGTTTAAAATCCCACGCGCAAGACAGAACACACACAGCGGCTGCTCGGCTAAGTGGGCAAGGCGCTCACGTTTCCACCGGGCAGTTTTGTATAGTTTACGATAGGACTGGGCCTCAGCACTGCGCCTGTCTTTTTTAAAGATCGACCAGCACTCCAAATAAAAAGCCCCGGCTCTAGGGAGGAACAGAGCCGGGGCAGTAAGTTTAACTTAACTCGCCAGAATAAGGCGGGTAGGCCCCGCTCTTATTATTGCGTGGGAGGGTGAGAAAATTCCACGCTATTTATGACTGCACAATAACCATTGTACTCTTTAGGAGTCAATATCCTTGATTTTTTAGCACTGGATAACCTTTAATGAACCCTATAGGATACTTTTAAGAGATTAAAGGAAAACAACAATGACAGTTCTCAAATGGCATGGCAACGCCCACAGCAAGCACGGGGCAATAGCTCGAACAACCAGCAATCGGGCTTACCAAATCCAGCCTCTGATCGGATCTCAACATTTTGCCACCTGCATTTATAAGCATGGGTTTAAAGAGCATATAGGGGTGGAAAAAAATCCTGAGCGTCTACTCAAGCGCTGCGAAACCCACCACGCCGACACAAGCGCTATAGAGGCCCGCTATGTGTAGACAATCAGGCAGGACAACAGCGCAACTAAAGGAAGTCATCAAGATTGCGCAGCATGGGGTTGCTGTCGTTTATGTCTGCTTAAATCCGAATGACCTTAGACTCTCTTTCAGCATCTTGACTAGTTTTGGCATTCAAGAAAGGGCCGTACTCAGCCAGTCCAAGGCCATTGTTTCAGGTGTACCGATTAAGTTTATTTCGACCCACACAGCGACACACATGCTAAACGGCTTCGACGGGGTAATAATATGTGACCACGCGGTGACAGACCCCCAGATAACAGGGCGCGGGGTACGCCGTCAGGAATGGGCCGTGTTTGCACAAGCAACCAACGCTCGCTATGGCCACATATTAAAGAGGCAGGTAATAGCACCCGCCTAGAACGTCAGCACTTCACGGCCCTACTCTGTTAGAGCGCTACCTGAAAGGTCCAGCCCGCAATTAGCGGGCTTTTTCATTTACTAATTTAAGTAGGTCTTCAATATCCACCTGAGCGCCGTGTTTATTCGTCTCTGTGGCCTCGTCTTCTCTAATCATTGCGTAAAGAGTGGGCCGCGAACACCCCAGATCCCGCGCTGTAGCTGCTATACTAGAGCCTGCACCCATCAGCTTTCGGGCCTTATTGCGGTCTTCTGCACTCAACTTGGCGGGCCTGCCTGCCCTGCTGGAAATCTTAGCGGCCCTGCGCTCTTGACGTAAATCCGCAGCAAATGCGTTTAATGCGGCCATAGTGCGAAAAATGGACGGGTCTTCTCTTGTATCCAGATCCTCACGCAACACAACCACATGCAGCCGCAACGTTTCGCATACGGTAAAAAATTCGGCAATATCATTTTGATATTCAGCAACCCGGTCCAAGGAACAAAATACCAGCGCGTCCCCCGGCGTTGTCGCCTGCATCATCTTCTTAAATGCGGGCTTGATAAATGTTCGGCGCTTAACTCCCTCGTCCCAATGAAGAGAAGTGCAGCCGAACTCTTCCAGCTCACGCGCCTGTTTATCTGCGCTGTCTTCGTATTCATCCGTTCTAATATAACCGTGAACTACCATCACCAACCGCCTGTAAATTAATTAAATGTATTTTATATATTTAATTTACATATCACGCCATTGTAAAATAATTAATATATTTTATTTTATTTTATTTACACATAGTAGTGTTGTTTCTGGGTACACCCAGAAGCGGCGGGGCTTGGCATTTTGAAATTAGCGGGCGGGGGTGTTGCTTCTGGGTTGAATATTCACCGGGGCAACAATAACGCCTCACCTACACCCAGAAACAACAGCGGCCAAGCATGCAGCCCCGTAAAAGCGGGGTTTTGTCTTGTATTTTCCGCAATTTAAGATTGACAGATAGGCCCAACGGGCCTATGTTGAGGGTGTTGAAAGGGCGGGAATGGCCCCGCCCTCAATTCAGGAGAAAAGCTAATGTCTTTTGAAGTACTTAGCTTCGTCCTTCAAGTCATCATCGCGGTTGTTATTATCGCGAACGTCGTAAGACACTGGTAACTTGAAGAGTGGGAGGGGGTCTAGCCCTCCCACTGCTCCTAAGAGAGACTATAAAGGGTTTTATATGACCAAACAACGAAAATTAGCCATAACACTTGCAGCACTCTTTGTGGCCTTTTTAGTCGTTTTCTACCTGCCACAAATAGCGGCATTCTTTAACTAGCCAAGGGCCAACACATGACGCCACAAGAATTTAAGGCAGCGCGGGAAGCCCTAGGGCTTTCCGCATCCCAACTTGGTGCCATCTTAAACACTGACCCGCGCACTATCCGCAAATGGGAAGCAGAACACGGCGGATCTGCCCGCCCACCTAACCCCATCGCCTGCCGTGTGCTGGAATGGATGCTTGCAGGCTACCGCCCACCAGAATGGCCACAGTCCAACTAAGGAGCACCCATGAAACTAGGTTATGCCCGCGTTTCAACGGGCCAACAAAACACCGCCCGCCAGCTCACCGCGCTGCAAGGGGCTGGGGTGGATCTGGAAAACATTGTTACGGACGAAATAAGCGGGGCTGATAAAAGCCGCCCTGGACTAACTGAATTGCTGATCAAAATCCGGCGCGGCGATTGCGTCACCGTCGCGTCAATGGACCGCCTAGCGCGATCTCTGACAGATCTTCATGAGATTGTTGGCAGCATCAACGATAAAGGCGCGGCGGTTCACTTCGTCAAAGAAAACCTAACCTGTGCCGCACAAGGCGCGGATGCAATGGGTACTCTAATTCTCAACATCATGGGAAGCTTTGCGCAGTTTGAGCGTAGCTTGATCAATGAGCGCCAAGCAGAAGGCATCAGCGCAGCCAAGCAGCGCGGAGTGTACAAGGGGGGAGTGCCCACCATCAACCGCGAAAAAGTGCAAGCGCTGGTCGAGGCCGGATTTAACAACAGCCAGATAGCCCGGAAGCTTGGCAAGCATCGCAGCAGCATTATTCGAATTAAGAAAGAGCTGAAAATAGAGAATAGCACCGCCAAATAAAGAGATATATTTACATATTTATTTATATCTTAAAATATATAAAAAGAGGCTTTAGTTGTGCTAAGTTGACATCACACCCCAATATGTTGAGACTTCCCAGAAAAAAGAAGTCTCAACAATGACCACCCAAACAGCGCCTAAACTGCCCTACATCGACAAGGCAACCCGGCCCTCTGGCAAGGTTGTATATTACGCCCGCCGCTATGCACGGGGCCGCAGGATCAGGCTACCAGATACCCCAAACACCCCACTATTTCTCACCAGTTACGCAAAGGCCATAGCCGAACTTTCCAGCCAAGCAGACCCACGGCCCCGCAAAGCGAAAAACCGCCACTTAATCGGCTGGCTGATCAATGAGTATTTAACCAGCGCGGCTTACAACAAAAACCAACCCTCTACCCAGAAATACCAACTGTGCGGGTTTAAGAAGATCCGGGAGAAATGGGAAACCGCCCGCTTTGACCGAGTAACCTCCAAAGATATCAAGCGCAAAATGAACGACCTGCAGCACACCCCCGAAGCGGCCAACCAGCTGCTAAAAACCTTCCGGGCGCTGGTCAAGTGGGCACTGTATGTGGAACTGATTGACCGTGACCCGACAACCGGTGTTTCCTATTACAAGCACAACACAGACGGCTTTTATAGCTGGGCAGACAAGGATTTTGAGCGCTTCACCGCAGCCTTTGCATTGGGCACACAGGAACGGCTTGCGTTTGAACTGCTCGCCAGCACCGGTGCGCGGGTGGGCGATGTGATCCAGCTGGGACCGGAAGACCTCAAGGCCGGGATCATCCGCTACACCAGCCGCAAAAGTAAAACGCCCGTCTCAATCCGCGCAACTCAAGGGCTGGAAGACGCCCTCACCGCCTCGCAAGCCAGCGGGGACACGTTCTTAACGCTGCCAACAACCGGTGAGCCCTTTCACAATTCAAAGGCGTTTTATCAATGGTTCAAAAAGCGCTGTGCGCAGGCCGGCGTGGACGGCTCCGCACACGGCATCCGCAAAGGACTGGCCACACGCGCCGCCGAACAAGGGGCCTCAACCATGCGGCTGATGGCGCTGTTTGGTTGGAAAACAAGCAAGATGGCGGAACTTTACACCCAGAAGGCCGACCGTGAAAAAATCGGGCTTGAGTCGTCTGGCTACCTTGAACGCATTTAGACGCTCGCAATAGATAACAGCAGTGCGACCGAAACCCGGTCAATTTTTTGTACATAGTACACTTTTTAGTTGACTTTGTGTACTTAGTACGCTATAATGATACATACCCCCCCTAAGGGGGGGGATTCCTTAGCAAACTAGAAAGGAAGGTGAAGCGCTGATGAAAGTCCGGAAAGTCGGTTTTAAGATCAAATTACTCGGTCTGACAGTCGAAATAACTGTGTTCTTAAAATAAAACCCTCTTGGGGTTGGGGCGAAAGCCCTAGCCCCTCCCGGAGCAACAAGGCGCGACACCTTCCTTTTTCTGAAAAAAAGGATACCACATGACCCCTAAACAGTTCAAGAAGTGGCGCAGAATAAACGGCTTTAAATCTCAAGCAGAGGCCGCAAAAGCGCTAGGTGTCTCACGGGATACGATTGTAAACTATGAAAACGGGGTCCGCCGGGACAACCCGTCAAAAACGGTCGAGATCCCTAAATCCATCGAGCTGGCTTGTGCGGCGCTTCAAGTCGGGATTACCGAGTATACAGAGGCATAAGGCGCGGGGTCTGCCCACACAGCGCAGCAGCGCCGGGGTGGGCAACCAAATCGGAAAGCTAGTCGTTTTTGTCAACCAAGGCCCACAGGGCCGCCGCTGCCCAAGACCGTCGCTACGCGCTGCGGTCTTTTTTTTGTGCATCCGCCCGACGTCCCGCACCGTGACAAAGCTGTCCCACGCGGCGGCTTGTGGCCGTTGGTTTGATTAAGGTTTCGCGGGCAGAGGGAAAACAGGAGAAGAATTCGCTTTGTTCGCGATTAACGCCCTGTTTACGGCCCGCAGCGGTTGTAAGAGACTAGAGTAGACTTGCCGGCACTGCGCCTCAAGAAAGCACACGACCGGGCAGCGGGCGGGGTAGAGTTCTGTCAAATAATTTTTATAAGATGTCAATTTTTTTACATAACAAGGCACAAAAAAACCTGCCCCGTCCATGGGGGGACGGGGCAGGGGCACTGGCATTTTACAGTTCTTTATATTTATCTCTATTAGTTTATTTCTATAAATATAATTATATATATTTTAATATTAAAACCGCGCGGCTTTTAGATGATCCAGCGTGTTAAGCCCAAGTTTGAGGAGCTGGAGTGCTGCCGCGTTTGTCGGGGCGCTGTCCGCAAAGACGCAGTTCAGGACCAGCTGTTTCAACCGCGCGTCCCCGTGCGCGGCACCAGCCTGATCCAAAGCCGCGCATATGCAGTCCCATTTCAATTTGGCCCGCACGGCGCGGCGGGCAAGGACGGGATCTGCGGGCGGGAGGCCGCCGGTTGGTGCCTTCATCTGGTGCCAGCCCGGACTGTCAAGGGCACCGGCCAACTCGTTATAGGCGTCGGCCAGCCACAGGCCGGCCTGATATTGGCAGGTGTTTAGGCCCGCAGCTGCGCCTGAGCGTCCGTTTAACAACAACCGGCCCAAGACGCTGCCCGCCAGCGGCGACGACGCCTGCGTGCCTTTAAGGCCAAAGTGCTTACGGCGCTGCGCGGTGGCGGTGGACATGGTGTCAGCGGCCTGCCCAGAGGCCCGCGCTGCCAGCGCCGCTTTGGAGCGGGACAGTTGGCCGCTTTTGGTGCGCGCGGCTCCTTGAAGGCGGCGGGTTCGGTTTCCTTTTGCCATTTAATCCCCTTTGATTTTGTTGTTTTTAGGGTTTTTAAGCGTTTGACAACCCCCACACCGAGCGCGACAAGGCCAACTTGCCATCTTTGGCCCGCTCAATACAGGCGCAAAAATACCCGGCGGTGTTTTTAATCTGGCTGTGGCCGCGCAGGGTCTTTTCAACGGCGACCAACAGCACAGAGGCGGCGGCGTTAAGCCCTATGGCGGCCACGGCGCGTTTCCAATTGGACTGGGAGAGTTGTGCCGCCAGTCGCAAAGTTTCGGCATTGTCGGCAAGATCGGCCCAACTTTGCAAACAAAATCCGAAATCGGTCTGGCAAGTGCGGGTGGCGGTAGCCAACAGGCCAATGGAAAGGGCGTGCAAAATATCCCCGGCAGGAGCTTGACGGGCCGAAGCCTCGCCCACAGGCTGGTCTTCAAAGCCTTTTTTTACCCTCCGGCTTTGTGCCGGGGGGGGGAGTAAACTGATGTCAGTCCCGTCAGGGGCTGGCCGCTTGATCTTATCAGATAAATTAAAGTCTCTTTCGTCAGAAAGAGGCCGCGTTTCATTACTATTTATAAATGTTTGAGGGATTGTAATATGTAAGTGGGGGTCAATTTTGTCACCCACGGGTGACATATCTAGTGCTTTGTCGGTGGCAGGGGCGGGGTGCGGGTCGGCATTGTCCAACGCAATCACCGCGCAGCCGTGCGCATAGATGATCGCGAGGCTTTCAGCTTTGTCGGCGCAGCTAGTGGCACTCGCTAGCACCTTATCCAGTTGGGTTTTAATCTCGCAGTAATCGCAGCCAACCTCAACAAAGACCGGTTCGAGGTCGATAATCTGGCGCGTATACCGGGTTACAGCCCTTTGTGCCTGCTTTTGCGCCGCCAACGCCTGCTTAAAGTCAGCCGCCAGCCGTTCCAGTTCCGCAACCCGGTTGGCAGCGGGCGACAGGTCCAACGCAATCACCGCGCAGCCGTGCGCATAGATGATCGCGAGGCTTTCAGCTTTGTCGGCGCAGCTAGTGGCACTCGCTAGCACCTTATCCAGTTGGGTTTTAATCTCGCAGTAATCGCAGCCAACCTCAACAAAGACCGGTTCGAGGTCGATAATCTGGCGCGTATACCGGGTTACAGCCCTTTGTGCCTGCTTTTGCGCCGCCAACGCCTGCTTAAAGTCAGCCGCCAGCCGTTCCAGTTCCGCAACCCGGTTGGCAGCGGGCGACAGGTCCAACCCGTACGCTTCGCCCGACTTGGCTTGTGCGAAGCGCTTGCCGGACGGACTGTCATGATAGGACAGTACCCCAGCTTCACACAGCCGCCGCAAGGCACGGGAGACGGTGCGTGTTGAGCGCTGAACATAGCCACACAGCTTTTCATTGGAAATGGAGACCACCGGGCGACGGCCTTTGGAAAAGTCATCGCTGCGGGCCATGCCCAGCAGCATATCAAAAATATGAAAGGCGACCCCATCAACGCCAAGGGCCGGGGCTGCCGTTTTAACCGCCATCGCCACTTGGCGTTTGGAGGTGGTCGCACGCACGCCATCGGTGGCCAAATGTTGGCTTTGGATCATCGCCGGGGTCATTTTACGAAAGCCGGCAACGGGCCGGGGGGGAGGTGTTGTACCGTCAAAATTTACGGTCATAAATGATGCTCATTTATCCGGGTGGATCTTGACAACAAGGGAGTTTACATGTCAATATCTCACCAGTTTTGACCTACATCAGCGACGATAAGGCCAATTGGTAACTAAGGCCCTTAACCTTAGTCCAGTGAATTCCGAGAAATCGGTGAAATCCGAGTAGTTTGCAGCTACTCGGATTTTTTTATTGATTCCCCACGCCGCCCATAATGCACGCGCTCTTCAGGTTAATCAAATGGATCTGATCAGCGGGGGCCGCTCCACGGGGGATAAACCGCCCCGGTTTTAACGGGAGAGCCGACTCATTTAGCAAATGATCCTCAATAATCCCCACGGCAGGCAAAGAAATTACTTCACCGCCATAATTTATTGGTATCGACTTCAACCCAGAATTGTGCGTCCTCTTTGGACCCACTGCTTTAATTGTATTTTGAAAATTATTTTCTAGCATTTCGCAGCTTCTTTTTGTCTGTGTCAATCCAAGCCAGCGCCCGATTATATGTCTGGAGTGTAACGGTTTTTCCGTTTTTTAATCGCGAGACGAGTTGCTTATTTTTGACAGCATAAAACCCTGCATTTTGCTCACACAATGGCTGGCCGATCTCGGCTCTAAATTCTAAATGCTCCAAAATCGCGCTTAAAAGGTCTTGCTCCATAGCGCTCATAAAATACTCTATAGAGTACATAGTCAAGCCATATACTCTTAATATGTTGCCTTTAGGGTGATAAAGACACACAAATATATTAATTCGTAAAAATGGGGTGAGAACCATGAGCACATGGCAAGAGCGTTTGAAAGAAGCGGTGGAAAATGACCCACGCTCAAAACGGGAGTTGGCCGCCGAGCTGGATATGGGGTCGCAATATATTTACCAGATCACTCAAGGTAAAACACCTGCAGCCCCCAAGCTGTTTGAGCTGTGCGAGCTACTCGGAGTTGACCCGGTCTACATCATGACTGGCGAGGGCACCCCCGAGGGGTTCGGAGACTTCATGAAGGTCTTTGCTGGGCTCAACGCTGACAACCGGGCGATCTTGCTGAAGGTGGCCCGAGGCTTTGCCGACGGCCAAAAGTAGGTCCATACGCTCGACAATCGGAAGACCTTCCGCAATGGTTATTATTTGTTTCATATCTTTTGCGAGTTGGTCCATTCCCAACACTCCCATTTAAAAAATTGCAATACGTCTTTGATTATCACCACCTTGAATTGAGGCTTCAGTTCCTTGTGGGCGGTTTTACGTGGGTTGAAAGGCCTTGACTAAGCAGGGGCGGACAGACGGTCCGCCCCTGCTTAGTCAAAACTAAAGCTTGATGTACGCCCTAATTACATCCCATTTTGAACGGCGTTTGTCACGAGGCATTTTATAGACTCTGCTACTATAACGGGCTTTTTATATATTTTTATATATCCTTAAATATACATTTATTTGCATTGTATATTTTTTCATATATATTTGCATAAAGATATATTCATAAAGGGGAGTTCTATGACCAAAGTACATACGAACGGGGATCAGGAAACTGTTTGTTACGTGTGGGCTATTGCATCAATCAAGGGCGGGGTGGGTAAAACGACGCTTGCTTGCAACCTTGCCGCGCACCTCGCCAAAACCCATGGCGGCGACAAAGTGCTGGTCATGGATGCAGATAAACAAGGCACCGCCAACGATTTCACCACCATTCGCTATGAGAACCCGGAGCTTCCAGACGCTGCCAAATTTGACTGCATCAAGGTGGGCAAGGGCGACATGCGCCGTCAAGTGCGCTCCAACCGCAAAAACTATCAGCACATTGTCATCGATGTCGGCGGGCAGGACAACGGCCCGCTGCGCGCCGCGCTGTTAGAGGCTGACAAGATGGTGGTGCCTACTCCGCCGCGCTCCTTTGATTTATGGGCGCTGGACGGGCTTTCAGAAATGCTGCTTGAGGCACGGGAAGTCAATGAAGGGCTCCAAACCCAAGCAGTGATTAATTTTGGCCGCGACCGGGGGCCGGACAATCAAAAATCAATTGACCACATTAAGGAGACCTACCCGCAGTTTAATATAATTGATCCGGTGATCGTCAAACGGGAAGTCTGGGCCGAGGCCGCCGGCCACGGGCTCAGCGTCACCGAAGCCAAACCGTACAACCCCAAAGCCAGCCACGAACACAACGCATTTTTAAGCGCCATTCTTGAAGGACTAAGCTAATGGTCAACACCGTCAAGCCCGGCCTCCGCAAGCGCCCCACCCCCCCAATACCAGAAGGCTATTCAGACCAGGAACGAGCGTTTATGGAAAAAGCAGAGGAAGGCAAGCGGGCCGACCTCGCGCCAAAAGGCCGGGGTCGGCCCAAGGAAGATCCGAAAGTCAAGATATTACTCTCGATGCCAACGGCGCTTGCTGAAAAAGTCGATGCCTACCGGGACGACAAGGGCGACGGGCAGAAACGACCCTCTGCCATTGTGTCAATTGTTGCTGACTATTTCCGCCTGATTGGCGATAAGCAAAGCTGAGAAGTAGTTCAACAACAAGGGGCGGCCCCTGTTGTTGAACCTAACAGAGTTTTCGGCAGCCTTTGGTATTTCCTTAGTATTACCCCACCAGCGGCAGCTCCGCCGCGACAAGATCCAAACGTTGACAAGCCCCGACAAAATACCCGGCATCCCGCTCAATGCCGATAAACGTACGTCCCAACCGTTGGCAGGCAACACCCGCCGAACCGCCGCCCATAAAACTGTCCAGAACCACAGCACCGGGGCGGCTGGAGACCTCCAAAATGTGGGCAAGCATAGCCTGTGGCTTTTCGCACGGGTGTCTGCCGGGATAGCCTTGAACGGGTTTGAAACTCCACGTATCCCGTTGCAACAAGCCTTGCGTCGGTGTGAAAGGGCGGCGCAACTCTTCAAACTCTTGCCGCAAAGTTTCATATTCTTTTTTTAAATAGGTATAATTCTCCTGCAAAAAATCGGGGTCTTTGGTGAGATATGGCCCATCGCCATTGTCATTGTCATTTAACAAGCCACGCATAGCCTCATAGTGTTCTTTCGTCGGAAGTGCCCACTGTGCTTTTCCAAAATAATGGCGACTGGCCATCGCCTTAACCCCGCATACTTTATCTGCGGCCCTTTTCCCTGCACTGTTAAGCATTCCAGCCCGTTCAAACTCGCCGCAAATATACTCCCTCAGCGGCGCGAAGACCTCACCGCGCAAACTGTCGCATTTGGCGGAGTAACTGCTGGAGTTCTTGGCCACTGCGTCCCCGGCCAGCGGTTCGGCAAAGATACACGCCTCCCAATTGGTCACGTAACGCCGCTGTGTAGCCGCGCTTACTTTGTTAAAGTTCCCCGCTTCCTTCACCCAACGAATAGAGTTCAGAATAAAAAACCGTTTTGAAAGAAGAGTTTCCACTTTTGTTGCCATTTGCGGAGAAGCAAAACAGTAAAGGGAACCGTTGGGCTTCAAAAGCCGTTGCCACTCAGCTGCCACCTTATCCAGCCATGCCAAAAAAGCGGAAGCGTCCTGCCACTGCCGATCCCAATCTTCCTTAATGGCGCGAAAATAAGGGGGGTCCGTGAGAATTAGATCTATAGATTGATCCGGCAACTCTGCCATACGCTCCAGACAATCACCATGCAGTAAGGTCGCACGCCCATAGCGCACTGCTTCCTCTATAAATTCCAT
>NZ_JARRCW010000007.1 GCF_031501865.1 Pseudovibrio sp. M1P-2-3 | reverse complement strand
AAGTGAGAATATATGAAGATATATTCTCACATGTAAACTCGTAAAAGAGTCCCCATATCTAACTTAAGAGTCCCCATTTCTCACTTAAGAGTCCCCATTTCTCACTTATAAACGCGTAAAGCATTGATATATATAAACAATTAAAGGCATGAACTATTAGAACATTAGAACAAAAGAGCGCAGAGCGCTTTTTTAGTAAATTTTATGGTTGTGGATAATGACATTTTGAGGCCTTTGAGTTGAAAAATGCCTCTCTGGGGACTGTTCCAACTTGACCATATGAGACGGACGAAGAGATTCTCAAATAGCAGGCGATAACGATCGATTGTGGTCAAGCTGGAACGCTGTGCTGGCAGAGATGTTGTTTGGCTTTTGAAAAAGAAGCTAGGCAACTTTTGAGAGCTGCTCTATAAAGCGAGAGCTCTTCGTCTCCTTGTTTGTCGCAAAATAAAGTTTTCGAAGAGCCCCGCTCGGTTCCTTTGTTTGTAGCAAAATTAAGGTTTTCATCGAGCGGAAAGGGAAGCTTCGGCTTCCCTTTTTTGTGCCTGCCGCAACCGCCGTGCCATACATGACGGGGTTAGGGCCGTGACAAGCACGACCTAGTCTGTGCCACCCATTCACGGCGTTCTTTGCCCCAACTTTCACGCTGACGTGCAGTACTCACTTGAGCATTCCCTGCGGCAACCGTTCTTGCAGATGGCTTGGATGAGGGATGCGGCAGCTTTCATTGGTATCTCCTTTGTTTGTCTGCTTACGAAATTTCCGAGCTAATTTTCAAAACTCAAGGGGCCGAGTTGCCGCGTTTACCACAGGCCATTCGGCCTATGGAAAACCACTAATTTTCGCGGCTACGCCCCAAAAATTAGTTCGCGGACAGCCCGCACCAACCCCTTGAGTTTTGAAAATTAGCTCTCCTTTTTTTCGCCGCGACAAACAAAGGAGATACCAATGAAAACTTTCTTTTTTTCCCTCATCCAAGCCATCTGCAAGAACTCTCAGTTGTCTCTGAGACTTGAAATCAAACAGCTCTTCCTGTTGCACGTCAGCGTGAAAGTTGGGGCCGAGCAAGAAAAAGAGGCCTGAGTTTACAGGGTCGTGCTTGTCACGACCCTAACCCCTTCTGCAAACAAAGTAGCGACGTTAGTCGCTCCCATTTTGAAAAAGCTTTCGGTCTTTTTCATCCATGGTGCGGATAAGGTAATCAATGATTTTCTGGCCCTGTGGGCCCTTCTTGGCGACTGCTTGCAGAGCTGCCCCGAGCAAAATCTTCCGCCTCGTATCGTTCTTCCGCTTCTGTTTGGCTCTTCTTGCCTTCAAGTCATCCAGTCTGGCCTGCTTTTGGCGCAGCTTCTTCTCTGCATTCTGCAACTGGATTTCTGCTTGCTCTAACGCTGTCATTTTTGCCTTTACCCTTGCAACTATATCTGGTGTAACACTTGCGGATGTAATACGTAAGTGCGCACTTAGGACTTGCAGGCAAGTCATGCGTTGGGGCATGCCCCAAACCCCAAGGAGAACAGCTGAACTAATGGCGATTTATCATCTCAACGTGAAACCGATACAGCGATCAAGCGGAAGAAGTTCCGTAGCGGCAGCTGCTTATCGAGCTGGGATGAGATTGACCGATGATCGAACCGGATTAACCCACGACTATACCGACAAAAAAGTTGATCACACCGAGCTGGTTGGTTGGACAATGTCTAGGCAAGAATTGTGGGATTCTGCGGAATCTGCTGAGCGTCGAAAAGATGGAACGACAGCGCGGGAATACGAAATCGCGTTGCCTCAAGAACTGGATCATGGCCAGAAAATTGAGCTGGCACGTGACTATGCGCAGTGGTTACACGAGCGACATGGTGTTGCCGTTGATGTCTGCTTGCATGGACTGGATAGCAATAATCCTCACGGTCACTTACTGACTTCAACCCGACAGACGTTAGGCAATGATCTGGGGGAGAAGGTTTCCCGTGAGTGGTCAGACACCAGGCGCAAGAAGCATGGACTAGGTGGGCGCGCGGCAGATCTGAAAGAAGCTAGACAGGTTTGGGAGCAGAAAGCGAATAAATCCCTAGAAATGGCCGGACACGCGCAAACAGTCGACCATAGGTCTCTGGAAGCGCAAAATGAAAAACGCGCGCCTACGGTCCATTTAGGCCCCATAGCGAGCGAAATGGAACGGCGAGGGATTAAGACCGATTTAGGGAACTATAACCGTGAGGTGCAGCAAGCGAACCTTGCCTTGACCAAAGAGGCTTCAAAGGCTGTTCACGATGATGCAGAGGCCAAGAGCCACAAGGAAAAGCGGCGGCGGCAGCGTGATGAAGAACTGAAAGTTGCGCGGGAACGCCTGCAAGCACAGCTGGTAGGAGACTTCGAACCCTCACCCGAATTGCAGAGGGATACACAGGCCCTCAAAAAACTTGAGACTGCAATCATCAAAGACCAGCTCTGGAAAGAGCAGGACTGGCAGGACAAGCTGGATAGTCATTTGCAAACACGTAGGCCGTGGATTTTGGGGCGCAAGGCATGGGATGAAAAGGCCGAACGTTTGGAGCAGCCTCTGAAGGCACTCAATGCACGCCGAACACAACTGAAGGAGAGCCAAGCACAGCTAGGTGAGCGGGAGCATGATGAGCTTTCTGCCCATGCTGAAAAGGCCAGAGCTTCAGATAAAGCCAAGTATATGCTGGGAGTGTTAGATCGAGTGGAGGCAAGGTGGAGGAGCGATCCTACGGCCCGCGATAAGTCACTTGAGGAATTAACGCAGACCCTTCAGCGGGAAGACCAGCAGAAAGCAGATCAGAAGCGACTGGCTGAGGCACAGGCCAGTCGCGAAGCTGAACAGCAAGCACGCTTAGAGGCTCAAAAACAAGAGCTAGAGCGCTTAAAACTGCTTGAGGAACAAAAGCGCCTTGAACAATCGCAAAAGCCCTCACTGAGTGTATCTCCTACGAAAAGTCTCGGTAGATAACACGCTGTAATCGAAAGATTTTATAGAAGTGTAGAGTGCAATAATTTCTTTAATATCATCCGTAGTGAGCATGGCTTTATCATCTACCACGACAAGATTATTATCTATGATCCAAGTCTCATCTTCGCCTTCTTCAAAAGTTTCAATACTCGATAAGTTGCCTACAGGGTGGCCGAAAGTATTTTGATAGGTGATTGTAACCTGATCGATTTTCAGTTGATTGGAAATCCAGCCTGACACGTAATCTGTTTTAGCTGGATCGCTGTTACAGGCCGCCTCTACGAGTTCAGCCTCTGTCGATATTTCAGCCGATTTTAACTGCTCAATAAACAGAGATAAATTAAATTTACCCATCACTTAATCCACTAATTCTCTAATGACCGGCAGGGGTGCAGGTCTTCCTGCAACCTTGCCCCTCCGGCGAGGAGCGGGGGCGTGGGGAAAGTAAAATCGTTGGTCTGGTGCGGGCGGGCCGTTAGCTATCCATAGCCTTTTAAGGCTGTGGTTAGGTAGGCCAACACGGTGATCAACTATTTTGCTTTTGGGAGAGGGGGCAGAGCCCCATCTCCTATTCTGTGAGTTGCCTTATCGGCTCAGGCCTTAAAGGTCTTACCAGCGCTTTTGCAAAAGCCAATAAACGATGCTTCGATGTTGGGTTGATCCAGCTTCATACCCTTGTCCTCGCACCAATTACGGAAGTCTTCGGCAATCCGATCAATATCCTTGCCATTGCCGTAGGAGCGAGCGATTTTTTGCCAACGATTGTCTGATGAGAAATCGAGAGACCCACTGGCTGGGAAGGCGACAATAGGCGTTTCTGCCGTGCCATTACGGCGGACCTTTCTGCCCACCTTGGAACTGCCTAGTTCTTTCTTCACCTTTGCCGGATTAGCCTTTGGTTTCCAGATAATTTCGACATGGGTAACTGTCCGTCCCCGCTTGTGCGGCACCGCTTCCAGCGTGAATCTAGCGAGTTGGTTGATCTCTTCAATCGCTAATCTAAGCGCCCACCTATTGAGGTCTGCAAACCGTTTTAGCTTGCCAGACGGGACACCCAGAATTGCGCGTAACTCATCAACGGAAAAGCGTTTAGACGTTTGATACTGCAAGCCCTGCAATGACGCGAAATACTGGAATAGCAAAATGCTGTATTTGCTTGAAAGCGCGAATAAAGTCTGGCGATCAATGACCGCCCAGTGATGGCTCTCAGCTGCCATCCTTCGGAATGTTTTGCGGAAGTTCCATTTAACCCGTAGTTCTCCACTTTCCTCTTCCTCGGCGTAGCTCACTTCTGCCTCATCGAGGAAGCCGCCGATCCTCAGCACCTTCTTGTCTGGGTCGTCAATGGTTAGCACCGATGCCGCTAATTCTTCGAACAGCGGTTGGAGTGTTGCCCGAGTGTGACGCCGCATCCCTTTGGTACCCGTCATCTCGGAGAGGTAGAATTCGTGGTCAATATCTGATGCCATTGCCCCGCCAGCCTTGGCAATCAGAAAGTGCATTACCTTCAGTGCCTCGGCAGAAGGGGCATGCTGAAGGTAGATACCTTGGGCATACTCGACTGGTAATACGGTCTTGGTCTGATCGTAGGCCCGATCAGCTGCCACCTGAGTTGTTTTGGTCAGCTTTTTCACGTCATTCAT
>NZ_JARRCW010000006.1 GCF_031501865.1 Pseudovibrio sp. M1P-2-3 | reverse complement strand
CCGACATCCTCAAGTTCACCATTGGCTGATGAGATGACATCGGCGTGAAGCTGCCGAACATCCGCCCGCAACTCAGCGACGGCTCGGCCGTCGACCGCGCCGCCACCATTCGCGATTGCCGCCAATTGATTGAGGTTATTGCCAATCTTGCCCACCGCACCGGTCCAGGCAGCAACGGCCTTGGCTACGGCTGATCGAGCCGTGCGGCGTGGTGGAATTGGCTGATCCAGACGCTGCAAAATGTCCCGCTTGGCAAACTCCCCCGGTGTCATTCCGGCAGCCGCCGCATGCTCGCTCAAAACGGCAAATTGCTCAGGCGTCCACCTGAGATTTGTCTGTTTTGTTGTCTGCCGTCTTTCGCTCATTGGGTCCGCTCCGCGGGGGGTTCCACAGGGGGGCTTCCCCCCTTGGCCAGATCGCGCGGTGTAACCGTGCGCTGCTGGCTATCAAGCTATTTCTATCTTATTACCAGACATAGGCTATAGTACTGCAAGTTGCAAACAGGAGTGGATATGATCACAGATACCTATGATGCCGACAAACTTGCTGCCAAGTGCGGAGTGTCAAAAGAGGAGCTCATTAACCAGCTCATCTCAACCGGACTAGCCCAGCTCATCAACAAAGCCGAATGGGTACAACACCGTGAATTGTACGACGCCCCAAAGCCTCCGGGCTTGAAATCCAAACATTTCAAGAAAGCCTTCGCCCATCTTATCGAGGGGACTGGACCTTAACGACCTACCAAGCGCTCGGGTACCGCCTCTTATCCCGGCCGCCCGCAAGCGGGCATCTGACCTATCTGCTCTCTTCGCCTGACGGCAGAGCAGACACGCCAGCGGCGCGGGAGCCTTCGAGCCGTGACAGCCCCCAGGCGGACTGGATCGGCCTGATGGCCACGGGCAGGCTTCACCCTGCCCTGATGCCAGCATAGGCCCACCTGAGGACGGTCAACCCGTCGCAACGCTCCTCGATGCCTCTATAACCCTCTCAAAAGCTCATCAGGACGCATCCAGAAGCATATAGGTAGAGTTTCCCATTCAGAAGACAAACGGCTCCTGAGAGGCTCTCTGAACTCTTTCTCTCTGCCCTCTACTTGAAAGCTGCTAGTTAGGAACCCAGAAATTTGCCCTACCCCCTTTTTCCACAACCCTAAATATCAAAAAAGCGCATCGCGCCCTTTTTGTTCTATTAGTTCTATTAGTTCAGGGAAAAATTAACCAATTAATTCAAAAGCTTAAAGCTCTATCGGTAGCAGATGGGGCCGGAAAAGTAGCAGATGGGGCCGGAAAAGTAGCAGATGGGGCCGGAGTTGCACTATTGAACTGTAGCAATAATGTGGCTTATATTTGCTACCTATGGGAGAAACGATTCAGGTCGCGTCGGACCGTGAATACGACGACACAAAAACCGTACTGCCGACCGAGTACGCACAGGGGCTGTATGTCAAAAACGCGCCAAGCGCTGAAGCGCTCAAGCTGATGCATCTCATGATCGCTTCAGCAGGCGGCCGGATGGCCGATGCGGTCCAGCACAAAATGAGCCTTGCGGATATTCGCGCCATCAAGGGAATGCGCAATCACGACCGCAAGAGCCTAACGCTGCTCTTCGAAGAATTGCGGGCTTGCGTCCTGTCGATCGATGACCCTGAAGCCATGCGCTACACCATCGGCGGGTTTCTCGACACGGCCACATTCGACTACCGCCATGAGATAATGGGCAACACGACCGTCTCTTGGTGGTTCGGTGGGGCCTTCCGGGAGCTCGCCGCAAAGTCGGACCACTGGGCGATACTGGATCGCCAGACCCTTTTTGCGCTTTCGAGCAAATACAGCATCCTGTTGTTTCAGCATTTTGCATCACTTCAGGGCCTAAAACATATTCATTCTAAGACCTTTACGGTTGATGAGCTCAGAGCCCTGTTAGGGATACCTGCTGGAAAAATAACAAGATTTTCAACGCTAAATCAGCGGGTCATTAAGCCTGCGATTGAGGAAATCAGCCAACTGTCCCGCTTTACACTAATCGCCACCCCAAAGAAGATAGGGCGCTCAGTTGCTGCGGTCGAAATAAGCTGGCAGGTCAAACAGGACGCCAAGGCGTTAAAAAAAGAGCTGAACACTCACTCTACAGGGCGTAAGGCACGCCGCAACGGCACGGCGGAGACACCGGCACCGTCGTTCCCAGCCAGCCACTCCATCAGCTACTCAGAGCCGTGGAAGGCCATTGCCCGCACCCACGGCAACGGCAAGGATATTGACCTGATCGCTAACGATTTCCGAGCTTGGTGTAAGCAGCAAGGCATACCGCTGGATAAAGCTGGAATTGAAAAGATTTTCGAAGGATTTTGTAAAAGGGCAAAAATATGAGAGTGAAACTCCAAGGGGAAATCACTGTAGAGCGGCTGTCAGAAGCGTTGCAGGCAGCTTTACAAGAACTCGAAAACGTTCGCCCTGGATCCAAAATCTACGGCGCAAACCTTTATCTCAATCTCTATGATCCTTACGGCCTTCCGTTCGGTTTAGTGGATGATAGCGGCGACAAATTTATCATAGACCTTCCTGCGAAGCCTGGGGAACTAGTTAAGCCTGCCCTGACAGCTGAAGCCGTGCAAATACGGCAGGAAGCGATAAAGGAAGCCGCACGTCAGGCAGCTGAACAAGAAGCATTACGCCAAGAACGGTTAGAAATTATACGGCGCGAGAGCCAAGAGCGGAAACAACAAAACGAGCAACGAGAAAAACAGTTTCAAAACCTAAACGCAGTAACTGAACACCTCGTAAAAACCATGCCTGAGCGGTTCGTGCATGAACTGAACACCACAGTTCAAGCTGTTTGGGAAGAGTTAAAGCCCGTTGAGCCACATGGCAAGAGGAAGGGGGAACCCAAACCTTTGCCATCCTTTCACATAAAAGATGGGTTTCTGGAGCTCTCGACCAAGTCTTGGAAGCAGGCAAAGATCATCCGCAATCCAGTCGGCACAAGGTCAAATTCCGAAATAGTCCCCATCTGGAGACACGACGCCTGGATCGAAGCCGTGCGGCGGATTAATCATCTGATGGAAGACCTTTCAAAAGCGACAGTGAACGGGGAAGCTGTTACATAATACAAAGGGTTGCAAAAAAGGTTGCGAACGGGTTGCAGGGGGAAGCGGTGCTATCACTTGGACAGGCGGCAAAAGAAGCCGGAATTGCCAAATCAACGCTCAGTCGAGCGATTAAAGAGGGCAAGGTTTCTGCGGAAAAATTGCAAAATGGATCTTATAAAATAGATCCGGCCGAACTTTTTCGGGCTTTTCCTGCGAAACAGTCCGAACCGGTTGCGCAACCCACGATTGGACCTTTTGCAACCCCTGAAAATACCGTCAATTTGCTGATTGAAAACAAGGTGATGCAGCGTGAACTTGATGTCTTGCGTGAACGGCTTGCAGAAAAAGACCAGCAGCTGCAAGAGCAGCGCCTCATGAGCGAAACTGCCTTGGACGATGCCCGTACCGACCGCGATCACTGGCGCCAGCAAGCCACCGCTCTTTTGGAAGACAAACGCCCAGAAGCACCCTCCTCCCGAGCGAGCAGCTTTGAGCGCCTTATCAAGATCTTTTCCCCGCGCAGTTGAGTAATACAAGGCTATTTTTTAAAAAGATACATTGAAAACTAACCCAATGGGGTATATAAATAATGAAATTGCATACGGTCGCAGAGACCCCGACTTTCACTAAACAAGCGGATAAACTCTTTTCAGAAGAAGAGAGAAATATGGCGATTGACTACCTAGCCGAGAACCCAACTGCTGGAGATGAAATCCAAGGCACCGGTGGTGTTCGGAAGATTCGAGTTCCTCTGCAAGGCCGTGGTAAGCGTGGTGGTGCCCGTATCATCTACTACTACATGGATGACACATTTCCAATTTACGCGCTACTAGCTTACCCGAAGAATGCAAAAACTGATTTGACTAGCGATGAAAAGAAAGCGGCAAAGACACTCGTAACCGCTCTCAAGAAAGCGAGAAAGGTGATGAAATGAGTTCGTTTGGTGAGGAACTATTGCAATCTCTTAACGAAGCGCTTGCCCATGCTAAAGGAGAGGGACAAGCAATCGTGCATGCCCCTTTGGAAGCTAAACAAGTCCGCAAAAAAGCCCAGCTAACACAGAAGCAAATGGCTCCGCTCATGGGTATGAGCCTTTCTGGTTATCGTAAATGGGAACAGGGTAAACGGTGCATGAGTGGCCCTGCCGCAACCCTACTCCACGTCATGGATAGAGAGCCTAAAGCTTTCCGACGTGCAGTACTAGAATATCAGGAGTGACTACTCCCCACCTAAAGGGTGAGGCTTCTTGTATCTCAGATAATCACCGCAAGATTTACGTTGTCCATAGACCGACGCGAACGCGCTCGCAAGCAAGTGCTGTAGAGAGCGGCGTCCTGTGGTCAACGCCTGCGTGGACCTCTCGGGGGTTGGGCAGGTAGATCCGGAGACGGATTCTTTTTATATATTTCTTTGATCTTGGTCGTGCGCTCAGAACTTTTTTTCGCCAGATGATCCATCAGCGCTTGCGCGCTTCTCCTCGGCTTTGGCTCTGTCACCACCCGCTGGTGCTTCTGGATCCGCATCATTTCCAGCCGTGATGGCATGGCTTTGGCCAGACCGGCCTTCAGTTTGCGCGCCAGCAGCAACAGACGCACGGAAAGCGGCGATTTCTGTGCTGCTCGCAGCACGGGCGGGGCCGGGGCCTCAACCCGTGTCAAACTGCTTCGGCGAGCTTCCAGCAGCGTTGTGACGTCTAGTCTGGCACCGCGATCCCCGCGCTGACCAGCAGTGTCTCGAGTAACTGGTTGTTGCGCTGCAGCCGCTGGTTTTGAAGATCGAGCTGCGTCTGCGTCTCCAGCTCGGCCGTGATCAGATCCTGAATCGCGTCCTTCAGCGCGTCGAACGGATTCCCCTCTTTCGCTGCGGGCTCTTGCAGCAGCGTGCGGATCTGCTCCGTGTCGTGTTTGATCAGCTCGCCGATGGACGGCCGTGCCGCTTGCTGATTGCTCATTCTTAACCTCCATTTTGGCCTTGACGGCCGCTCTCTTTTGTCCGGTCAGCCGGTCCAGAGCGCCGACGTCGACCGCGTCTTTGGAGACAATCCAGACGCCCTTTTTGTCGCCCGCGCTGACGCTCAGGCCATGCTCTTCCAGAGCCTTTTCAAAAGCCTTGCGGCTATCCGATACAGCCCAGGCTGTTTTGATCTGCTCGCGCACCTGGCTCAACTCAACGCCGTGCCTTTTAAGCTCCTGACGCTTGGCTGGAGACATTGCCGCCCGCGGCTTCTCCGGATCACCTCCATATGCCCGCTCCAGCCACGTCGCCACGTCATCACGACCCTCCTTTTGAAGCTGCTTGATGCTGTTTTGGTGATGCCGCCCGAGGGTCGGTTGTTCGCCCATCTCATACTCAATGAGCCGGCAACAGGTCTCAAGCTTCATCTTTTCATAGCCGGCGCGCACCGACGTTCCTGCCGCGCCGTAGCGGCCGATCACAAGGTGTCCATGCGTGTTGCCTCCACCTTCGGCCCGATCCTTATCGTGCACCACCAGAGCGGCCGGATGGTTCTGCGCGCCAAAGTGCTCAATGACCATTTCCGCCGCCTGCCGCAACTCCTCTGGAGTCATTTCACGGCTTGGCGACAGGTGGATATGCAGCGCCGCGCTCTGGCCTCTGGTACCGTCCCTGAGCCGCTGCATGTCGGCAAGCGCATCGGGCAGAGTATCAGCCAATGTGTCTCCCCAGATCTGCACGCGCGGATGGTCTTCCTGCTTCAGCAAATGGCTGGCCAGATTACGGGCGTCCCTGTCGGTTTCTGCGTGCCTGACAACCCCGCCGATCAT
>NZ_JARRCW010000005.1 GCF_031501865.1 Pseudovibrio sp. M1P-2-3 | reverse complement strand
AGCGTTTCCTTGAAATGGTTTCCGAACCTATCCAAATAGTTTCTTTAATTAATTCTAACTTTCTTGCAAAACCCCATAAATGTTTTCTCAATGCCTTTCTTGTCCAAAGGGATACCGCCGCTTGCACACCAATTGCGAAAATCTGTTGCTATAAGATCAATATCTTTTCCATTACCGTGTGCTCTCGCGATGGTCTTCCAAGGTTCTGAAAAGCTGATGGTGCCCGTTTCAGGGAAGGGTGTGCGCTGTTCTACAGCCTGTTCAACAGTTCCGGTGCGCCGAGCTTTGCGTCCAGTCGAATGGTTGCTCAGCTCCTTCTTTGTAGCTTCCTTGTTTTGCTTCAAACTCCATGCAATTTCAACGGTGACAACAGAACGCCCTATTTTCTTTGGAACTACTTTCAAATTAAATCGGGAGAGTTGATTAATCTCCTCAATAGCTGGCTGCAGCGTACGCTGATTGAGGTTTGAAAAGCGAGATAATTTCCCTTCGGGAATACCTAAAACAGCTCTCAACTCAGGAATGGTAAAACTCTTACTTTTGATATGCTCTAATCCCGTCAAACTGGCGATATGTTGAAACAAGAGAACAGAATATTTACTGCCTAAATGAAATACGGTTTGTCGGTCTAGGATTGCCCAATGGTCGGACTTAGAAGCCATATCGCGAAACATCCGACCAAAGAACCATGACACAAGAATATCTCCGGTTTCTTCTTGTCGATAATCAACAACAGCCTGATCGAGAAACCCACCAATAGTATACTTCATAGCCTCCGGATCATCATAAGTAAGAACTGCCGCTCTTAATTCCTCAAATAAAGGCTTCAAAGTCTCTTTTGTGTGGTGAGCCATACCTTCAATAGCATTGATATCAGCTACTCGTATGTCATGACGCACATCATCAGCCATCCGTCCGCCTGCGGTGGCAATCATCAGGTGCATTAGTTTGATAGCTCGTAAACTTGGAGCATTTTTAATGTAGAGGCCACGTACATACTCTGCTGGCAGCACTGTTTTTGTGTCGTCATATTCTCGGTCAGACGCAACCTGAATCGTTTTCCCCATAAGGCAACACAATTTACTTCAATTTGTTGCCTGTCAACGTTTCACTTTCTCCTAATTTGTTGCCTTATGCTCCTAATTTGTTGCCTTATGCTCCTAATTTGTTGCCTGTAGTTACGTAAGCTATTGATATAATTCATCTATTTAGCTCATGAACTTATAGAACATTAGAACAAAAATACGCAGAGCGTTTTTATTGTTTATATTTTGATTTTTTAATCAATTGTAATCACGCATAAACGACCTTGTGTTTTCGTTGCTGGTTGAACCCAGCCACCAAGCCCTTCACAAGTACTTATATCGTGAGCATATGGTAATAAGGCTTTTGAAAAAATGGGGTTGGCTGTGGTGATGAAAATACCACTCACAAACGCGATCAGAAGACACAAGAGTCCGATAAGAGCTATTCCCGCAGTCTTCCATCGATTAAGTACTTTTAGTCTCTTAGAGGGCTTTAAAATGGATAATTGAGTATCAATCTGGACGGCTGTTTTCTGGATGGCTCCAAAAGCAGTCCGCCCGAGCTGATTTAGTTCGTACGTATCGATCCTTGGGGTGGGTTGACTGAGCCGGTTTTCGATCTTTGCAAATAACTGGTCTGTTCGCTTCATGATTTCAGCGTTGCTTTGCTCTGAACGTTCAACAGCGAACTCGGCTTTCTCAAGCATATCGATTAGAATTTGATTACTCATGACCTGTCTCCTGTTCGTTCAACAGGTCGAGTCCGTCAAAGGTGGCGCGGTCGCGCTCAGAGAACTGGGCGATAATGTTTTGCATTCTTTCTGCCGCTTTGGGGTCTTTCTTGGCTTGCGCGATCATCCAGCCGCCGAGCAGGATTTTCGCGCGGGTTTCTTTTTTGCGTCGTTTTTCAGTTTCTCGGCTCTTGGCCTTTTGCAGTTTGGCTTTGGCTTGCTCGTAGTTCTTTTGAGCGGCTTCTAGTGCTGTAGTCATAGCGTTAAAAATACCCGAATAAATTTACAGTTGAGGTGTGAGAATAGGTGCTGCTATTTATGATTGCAAACTGGCGGTGAAATCCCTAAAATGAAACGAAGTGGAGTTTTGAAGGGCGCACTTATGCAAACTATCGTTTGCGTGCGATCTCACTAGGGGCCAGCCCCTAAGCCGATGGCTTAACCCCGTGGTTTCGGTAGGTGCCGAAATTGGACGACGACAAGGAAAAAGGCGTTTGGCAATTTATCATCTCTCCGTCAAAACCGTGTCGCGCTCGAAAGGTCGAAGCGCCACGGCTGCGGCTGCGTATCGCTCCGGTACAGAAATAGCTGACGAGCGAACGGGAGAGGTGCACGATTATTCCAAGAAACAGGGCGTCGAACACTGCGAGATCATTTTACCAGAAGGTGCTGATCCGAAGTTTGAGAACCGTGAGGTTCTTTGGAATGAAGCGGAGAAAAGCGAGAAGCGCAAGAACTCCACGGTAGCGCGGGAATATGAAGTTGCGCTTCCTTCGGAACTTTCGCCAGAAGAGCGCAAAGAGCTTGCCCGCACCTATGGGCAATGGCTCGCTGAACGCCACGGTGTCGGGGTGGATGTGTGTGTGCACGCTCCGAACACGGAAGGCGATCAGCGTAACCATCATGCCCACATTCTGACGACGACGCGCACAATTGAAGGGGATCAACTCACCAATAAGACCCGCGAATTAGATCAGAAAAAAAGCGGCGCGATTGAGGAAGTTCGCGAGAAATGGGCCGATATGGTCAACGACAGCCTGGAACGGTCTCAGTCCCAGGAACGGGTTGACCATCGCAGCTTTGAACGGCAGGGCCGCGAGGAAGTCCCAAGTGTTCACCTTGGGCCGGAAGCAACAGGCATGGAGCGGCGCGGCGAACAGAGCGAGCGCGGTAATCTCAACCGGCTTGTCACCGGCCTAAACCGCCATTTGGGGGCGGCAAAAACCTATTTGGTCGATATTGTCCAGATGGCTCAGGAACGGGCGGAATACGTGAAAAAAGAAGCGGCAAAGCATGGCGAGGAGATCAAAAGAGCTGCCGCTGAGAAAACGACAAACGCCCTACGCCAGATAGAACAAGCCCGCTTCGCAAAGCGGGAGCAATACCGTGAGGCTTTGGCGGGAACTGGAGATCTTGATAAGCTTTGGAACGAGCGAAAACTTCAGCGCGAACTGGAGAAGCGACGAGAGCTGCGGCAGCAAAAGGAGCAGCAACGAACTTCAGGGCATAGCCGCGGACCAGCTTTGGAGCGTTAAAACGTTTCGTTCTGCTAAATCCTACATCACGAAGAAATAAAAGGGGCTCTAAAGAGCCCCTCTGCGTTACTTTTTCTTCTTTGTACTTTTTCGGTCTGGTGCTTGTGTTAGAGCTGATGCAGCAACACTCTTGACCGTTTTCGGTGTTTTTTTGTTCGCTAAAAGCTTTCCAGCTTTTGATGCGACTTTTTTCGATGTTCTCTCATTGTAAGCCATTGATCACCTCCTCTGAAGCGGGTGAAATATCTTCAAAGCGTAGGCCCCTTACGACTTCAGAGACTCGTCCCTGATTGATGCCACCGAGCTTTGATGCAATTTGTGCTTGATTGAGATTAGTGTGAACCCAAAGCCCTTTGATTATAGAGGCTTTCTGAGAGGTCAGGCGTGGACCTGAACGACTATGTCGTTGCATTAATTACATGCTCCAGTCTTGACACAAGCAAGAACTCGGAGGACAAGGGAGTTGCTAAACTGTTTGCACTGAGTTCTTGCTTGTGTGTTTACAAAAAAAGCGGATCGATTCTTAAATGAAACGGTCCGCTTTTTTTGTATTCAAATATTTCTAAACTGTAAATAGTGCAGAAAAACAGCCTGACCTATTCTATCAAGTAGATTACAATAGTCAATAAAACTCGGTTGTTACTTACAATCTTCAAAAAAGATTGTAAGTAACAACCGAGTTTTATTGAAGTTGATTTTTCCACAGGGTGCAATATTATTTATGTAAATTAATAAAAGTTATCCACAGTTATGAGGGTTTACTTTCTTTGTTCGTAGAATTTTCATGATTATTTTCTGTCTAGAATTGAAGTGTATTTGTGTATTTAAGTATTAAATCCATATTTTATGGTTTATATTTATATGCACGTATATAATTTAAGTTTAAATTCAATTATCTTTCTATTTTACATTGTAAATGGGAATAATTAAAATGAATCATAAATTGTTCTTTAGATGTTCTTCTAATAACTCTGTTATTTAATACAGCTCTTTGCATCTAATAGGCAGGAACTTCTGATTCCTCTTACTTTGATAATACTTTCTACTTAGTTCGTCTAAAAGACGATATTATCGTCTGAAGAACAGAGGGTCTTGCTCTTCGGTCTTCAAGGAAACCTGTTGCTTGAGACCGCCAATGATCACGATCTGACCTGAGATCGGAAAGTGCTTGGTCTTTTTCATTTACTCTCTCATTTAATGCTTCAACACGCTCCTTTAATACTCTGTTTTCAACTAATAAATCTATGTTAGTTTCAGGGGTTTCCAATGGTCCATTACGGGTGTTTCCGGACTGTTTTTTAGGGAACACTCTAAACAACTCGGCAGGATCTATGCTGTAGCTACCATTTGATAATTTTTGCGCAGAAATCCTTCCATCTTTAATCGCTTTACTAATTGTTGATTTGACAACTCCAGCTTCTTTAGCTGCCTGTCCAAGTGTGAGCAT
>NZ_JARRCW010000004.1 GCF_031501865.1 Pseudovibrio sp. M1P-2-3 | reverse complement strand
CCCTGTACCGCCTGACGAAGGGCCTGTGTGTCCACAGCCCCGCGCAGATCAACGGCAGGCCCTCATTGTAGACCGGCTGCCCCTTCAAAGCGGGCATTGGCCAGCCACATGCGCTCTTGCTCGAACGAGGCGGAATGGGCGCCTTGCGATCCACCGGCTCCACAGCTGGCAACGGCTTGTCAAAACGCTCCTCAAGCCGTGTAGCCAGCTGGCGGGCACTGGGGCTTTCAAACACAAGGCGCACCGGCACGTGCATACCAAGGGCTTTTTCCAGCCGCAGCGCCAACTGGGCGGCAAAAATAGAATGGCCCCCGATCTCGAAGAAGTTATCATCAAGTCCCACCCGCTCCAGAGAACGGCGATCATGGGCAACCACATCGCGCATGATTGGCAGATCAGCTCTTCATGCTGGGTTCGCGGCGCCACAAAGCCCACTTGCACGGTTGTTCCTGCTACATCCGGCAGGCCTTTGCGGTCCACTTTTCCTGACGGCGTGAGTGGCAGGCACGACAACCCGACAAACTGGGAAGGTATCATATGGCCGGGCAAGAGTAGAGGCCAGACCCGAGCGCACCTGCGCCGCATCCAGCACGCTCTCCAGTCTCAAATTACATGGCCTGATGGTCCGTCTCTCCATCACTCTCAACCGAATGGTCAAGCGCACAGGCCACCAGATCTTCCGTCCTACCTTGCGGCACCACATAGGCCACGAGAGAAACATCCTCTCTTGAGGTCCCTTCAAAACTGCGTGCCACAACAACAGCCTGAACAATGCCCGCTTGCGCTTGCAGCGCCGCCTCAATCTCCCCCAGCTCCACCGCATGCCGCGGATTTTGACCTGAGTATCATACGGCCAAGGAATTCCAGCGTGCCATCAGATCGCCAGCGGGCCAGATCCCCGGTGCGATACAGCCGCGCCCCCGCTTTGCCGGAAAACGGATCTGCGATGAATCTTCTCAGCAGTTAAACCGGAACGCCTTAGGTAGCCGCGGCTCACCTGAACCCCGCCAATCAGCAGTTCGCCAGAAACTCCGATCGGGACCGGCTGCCCCATGGGTCCACCACATAAGCCTGCGTGTTGGCTACAGGAGCACCAATAGGGATCACCGTTTCGCTGCCAGTTGTTGGATAACATAAAACCTCAAATGGTAGCCTCTGTTGGCCCATATAGGTTGATCAGCTCGGCCTCTTTCCCCGCTTTAGCAACGACCGCATGGAACCGTCTCACGCACGTTGCACTGAGGGCCTCTCCGCTTGTAAATATCGTCTGTAATGAGGTTAGGCTCTCAAGCTCCTCTCCGGCTTCTAAAGACGCCACGTAGGGCTCAAACAGGCTTGGCACGAAGTGAATTACACTCACTCCGTTGTCCACTATGGCCTGACATACTAGGTCAACCTGCCGGTGAGCATTTGGCGCCAATATTACCACCCGCGCACCGCAGGTTACTCCCCAGAACAGCTCCCAGACCGAGACATCAAGGTGTAAGGTGTCTTTTGTAAAAGCACATCCTCAGGCCCCAACGGCACCATTTCTTGCATCCATGCCAAGCGGTTACTAAGCCCTTTATGACAGACCATCACCCCTTTTGGGGTGCCAGTGGAACCGGAAGTGTAGATCACATAGGCAAAAGAGCTGAAGCTACTTGCGTTGAGTTGGCCATCCAGCGTAGGCGTTTTACCGTTGAACGCCAATAACTCTTGCCTAACATCGACATCATCCAGAACGACCAGATGTCCCCCACCTGCTTTCTCACCCAGGGCACTAACCTTCATCACGCTACATTGTGTGAAGACTACCCTTACCCTGCATCTTTCAGCATAAAGGCGAGGCGCTCTGGCGGATAGTCTGGATCCAGCGGCAGGTAGGCGCCGCCTGCTTTCCAAATGGCCAGCAAGGTGATGATCAGCTGGGCGGAGCGTTCCAGACACACCCCCACACCTGTTCCGGTCCCACCCCTTGACAGATCAGATACCGGGCCAGACGGTGGAGGGCCGCTCCAATCGCCATAGCTCAGCTGGTGTTCCCATCCACCACACCGCAACAGCGTCAGGCCGTAGGCGGGCTTGCGCTTCGAACAACTCCACAACCGTTTGATCCTCTGGGTAACTCACGTGTGTGTCGTTAAAGCCGTGCAGAAGATGCTCAAACTCATCCTCACCCAAAAGCGAGTGATCATAAAGACAAGCTTGTGGGCCTGCACGACCTGCTGTAGTAATCGGCAGTATTGAGCAGCAATACGCTCCACCGTTGCTGGTCAAACACTTGTGTGGCATAAAATACATTGCCCTCAAGACCACCATCGGTTTCCACACACTCAAAGGCCAGTTCAAACTTTGCTGCCGGGGGCGGGGCCTGCGTAAAACCAGAGATCTCGACTTCTCCTAAATGGGGTTCAAACTCCACCTCAGGAGTATTTTGTAAAATAAAAGCCACCTGTGCCACCGGCGCATGCTGCATGGAACGCACTGGTTCCAGAGCCTGTACCACCGCTTCAAACGGAATTTGGGCATGAGCAAAGGCAGATAAACACCACTTCCCGTGTCCGCTGCAGATGCTCTTCAAAGGAACTGGTTAAGTCCACACGGTTGCGCAGCGTCAAGGTGTTAACAAAGAACCCGATCAAGCCTTCGAGCTCAGGCCGGAACGTCCGGCCTCTGGATGGCCACCACCACATCCCTGCCCGCCCCAAGGCGGGCCAGCAACACTGCAAACACTGTTTCCAGCACCATGAACAAGGTAGCGGAATGGGACTGTCCCATTTGCTTGAGCTTCGAGTTCAGCTCTTCTGGCACAGTAAATGTTACCACGCTCCCTTGATAGTCCATGGTCTTTGGCCGCGGATGGTCAAAAGGCAGTGTGATGGCTTCCGTACTCCAGACAGCTCTTCACGCCACCACGAGAGCTCCTTCTCCAATCGCCCCTGACTTAAAACCTGCCGTTGCCACTCCGGCATAGTCGGGGTATTGTACCGTAAGGGAGCGCAAAAGGGCCACCTCCCCTGTCATCGCTTCTCGGTAAAGCGCAGAGAGTTCGCGCCCAAAGACCAACCATCCACCACACTGTGATGGCCGCCCACCACCAACACATGTGTGGGGAGGCGACACGGATGAGGGTCACCCGGAACAAAGGACCTGCCGCCAGATCAAAAGGACGGCGCCAGTAATCTCGAACAGAGAGGCCAGTACACGCTCCGCTGACATCATGGCCATCCTCCAGCACCAAGATGCCAGTTTCCCGAACCTCTTGATCACTTGATAGGGCAGATCGTTTCTCACCCGCCTCAAAGACCGTTCGCAACGCTTCATGACGGCAGACCAAGGTGCAAAGCGCCTGATCCAAAGCTTCCAGCTCCAATCTGCCGTTTAGAAGAAATGCCCCTTCAATGTGGTAGGGCGGCACCGGCCCGCGAATCCAGTCGGGTCCAAAAACCACAGGCGTTCCTGTTGGAACGACAGTGGCAGCGGCTGAGACCGGTCCGCTTGTACCAAAACACCTGCTCTGTGGCCAACAGGGTGTGATCGAGATAGGCAGACAGATCAATAACCGTGGGCGCTTCAAACACATCACGTACTGTGACCGCCTTACCGGTTGCCGCCTGTAGCCGTGTCACCAGCTGAACAGCCCGAAGCGAGTGGCCGCCAAGGGCGAAGAAGTTATCCTCTCGTCCCACCTGCTCCACCCCAAGCAGCTCACTGAAGATTGAGGCAACCAGTTGTTCTGTCGCGTTGGCTGGCGCTATAAACCGGCTTTGCACCACCTCTCCACTCACATCCGGCAAGGCCTTGCGGTCGACTTTGCCTGACAGCATAAGTGGCAGACAGGACAACCCGACAAACTGGCTTGGCACCATATAATCGGGAAGGCTTCGTTTGAGAGACGTACGCAAGGCTACCAGATCAATCAAGCCATCCAATTGCAGCTGGACAGAGGCCGGTGCATTCGCTCCCCTTTCCTGTACGTCTGGTGTTGGTGACGAAGAAGGATCTTCCCTATCTTGTAAAGTACTGGGCACCACATAGGCCACCAGCTGTGTTTGGGCTGCCTGTGAAGCCTCTGAGCAGGTAGCGACGACAACCGCTTGACGAAATCCCTTCTTGAGCTTGCAATACCGCTTCTATCTCCCCCAGCTCTACCCGCATGCCGCGGATTTTGACCTGAGTATCCATACGGCCAAGGAATTCCAGCGTGCCATCAGATCGCCAGCGGGCCAGATCCCCGGTGCGAACAGCGCGCGCCCGCTTGCTGGCCGGAAAACGGATCGGCAATGAACTTCTCCGCAGTTAACCCGGAACGCCTTAATAGCCGCGGCTCACCTGAACCCCGCCATCAACAGTTCACCAGAAACTCCAATCGGGACAGGCTGGACCCTTGCGTCCACACATAGGCCTGCGTATTAGACATAGGAAAACCAATGGGCACCACTTCCTCAGTGCCTGTGGTCTGATACGCCGTCACATCAATGGTGGTCTCGGTGGGACCGTAAAGGTTGACCAGTGCGGTGGAGCATTGCTCTTGAACTAAAATTCATAAAAACTCCTTACAAAAGAAAGTGGCAGCGCTTCGCCACTAGTCACCACCGCCCGCAGCGTAGCAAGGCTCTCACGATCTTTGCCAACCTTCAAATCATCCAAATAACTAGCAAACATGCTGGGTACAAAATACAAGACACTCACCTTGTGCAAACGCATTGCCTGCCACACCAAATCAATGTCCCGGTGCCCCCCTGGGGGGAGCATCACCACTTGTGCACCATGGCAGGCCCACCAGAACACTCCCAGACTGATACATCAAAGGTGTAAGGTGTCTTTTGTAACAGGACATCCTCAGGCCCAAAGGCAGCACCTCCTGCATCCATGCCAGGCGGTTACTAAGCCCTTTATGCTGATCATCACCCCTTTTGGGGTGCCAGTGGAACCAGAGGTATAGATCACATAGGCAAGGAACGGGGTCTCAGTGAACTCTCTGTGTCATCTTGCGCTAGTGCTGTGCCGCTGAACGCCGTTAACGATTGTCGAATATCGATATCATCCAGAACAACCAGACGTATCTCGCCTGCTTTCGCATTCAGGGCAGCAGCTTCCCTCATATTACGGTGGGTGAGAACCACCCTCACCCCAGCGTCTCCAGCATGAAAGCGAGGCGCTCTGGCGGATAGTCTGGATCCAGCGGCAGTAGGCGCCGCCGCCTTCCAGATGGCCAGCAAGGTGATGATCAGCTCACGGAGCGTTCCAGACACACGCCGACTACCTGCTCTAATCCCACCCCTTGGATCAGATACGGGCCAGACGGTTGGAGGCCGCATCCAATTCGCCATACTCAGCTGGTGTTCCCCATCCACCACCGCAACAGCGTCAGGCCGTAGGCGGGCTTGCGCTTCAAACAACTCCACAACCGTTTGATCTCTGGGTAACTCACGTGTGTGTCGTTAAAGCCGTGCAGCAGCTGCTCACGCTCTGCCCCATCCAAAAGCTGAAGCAACGCAACGGGTGTGTCAGGTGTTTGCAACGCAAAGAAGAACCGCTGCAGCATGGCCCCGAGGCGATGGACTGTATCCTCGTCAAAGACATCTGTGGCATACTCCATGGAGAGGATCACACCTGAGGTGCAGGGGTTGATATCCACCGTCAGATCATATTTCGAGATCGGCGGATGTGAGCCCTCAAGGTACTCCGCCTCAACCCCGTCCAGCAGCACTGCTCCTTCATCGCGAAACGCATGCATCACCAACAGCACCTGAAACACCGGGGTGATGTGGCAGCTGTGTCCTCCAAAGCGGAAACAACCTGTTCAAACGGAACATACTGATGGCGAAGGCATCCTGCACAGGTACGGGCTGTGTCACCAACTCTCAAAACTCTCTTGCCCATCAACCGGCAGGCGCAGGGCTAATGTATTACCAAAGTAGCCAAACTCGGGCCACAAGGCCGCATCGGGCTTCATCACATGCGGCGTGCCCAGAACAATGTCCTGATTACCACAGACCCGGCAAGGAAGCTGGAAAGCGCTGCCACAAACACCATAAATGGCGTGGCTCATGACGGGCGGCAAACGCCTCCACTTGCCGCCACTGGTCCGGGTCCAGTCCCGGTGTGATAATCCGGCGTCCGGCAAAGCTGCGCGTGCGGCCGCGGCCGATCAAACGGCAAGTCCAACGCTTGTGGTATGCCAGACAGGGTCTGTTGCCACCACTGCAGCTCTTCAGCCAATACCGGCGCCATCGCCTCGGACCGCTGCCAGGCGGCATAGTCTGCATAGTGTAGCGGTAAGGGGGGCAAGGTAGCTGGTCGTCCCTCTTTGGCGGCCTGATACAGCGCGGCAAAATCGGGGCAGCACATGACTGAGCGACCAATTGTCCCCCACACTGTGATGGGTGGCCAGACACCACACATGAACGGTTGGCGAGAGCTTGAGCACCAGCGAGCGACAGGGGTGATCAGTACTCAGATCATAGGCGGCGGCGAGCAGCCGGGCAACCCGTTCTTGCAACGCCTCCAATGGCTGCCCCTCTTGTGACCAATCCTCAAACACGTTCTGCAGACTTTCGGGCGGATCAATCTCCTGCCACAGGCGGGTATCGCGGCTGACCAGCCGGGTGCGCAGCACCTCATAGCGCTCCAACAC
>NZ_JARRCW010000003.1 GCF_031501865.1 Pseudovibrio sp. M1P-2-3 | reverse complement strand
TGTCGTTGTTGCGCCTGTGTGTCAGACCTCCATGATCATCTTTTACATCATAAGTGAAATGAACAGTGCCATTGTAATCCTTCTCGGGTGTGAACGTGTAGGTTCCATCCTTGTTGTCCTGAATGGAGCCATGGTCTGAATGAAGGTTGGCAATACTCAGCTTTCCAGCGTCATTTGCATCAACATCAACCGTATTCTGGAGCAATTGGGCCGCGGTGATGGTCTGACTTGTATCTTCGGTTCCTGGATGCAAGGAGACTTCAGAAGAACAGTAGGGCCGGTCATTACTGCCATGAATGGTGATGACTATATCGTGCGCAGTTCCGTCTTTTGAGTGGACGGTGATTGTATCCGTGAGGGTCTGGTTTTCACCCAGTTGGTCAATAGCCGTGCCTTGAGATGTCGGTCGCCCACCCACAACTTTTATGTTGCCTGCGTTGGCATGATAGTGCCACTCTCCATTTTCATGCAGCAATAGGTCACCATACTTACCATGGTAATCATAGGCGCCAGATTTTTTGTCAAAGCTGGCTTCGCCAACATCCGGATCAATAATGGTCAATTTTCCACTGACATAAAGAGGAGCCTTGCCAAGCATAGATATATGCGGTTGAGCATAATCAGGGGATTTATCTTCCCCAGCAGCATTCTCCGTAACACTGCCTGTGTCTACACCCGAAATTACAGCCTTGTCGTCGGTGCCGTTGATGGTGACGGTGAGTTGGTGGGCGGTGCCGTCTTTGGAGGTGACGGTGAGGTGGTCGGTGAGCTGGTCGCCATGAGCCAGGCCCTGCACCGCCGGCTGCTGGTTGTTGAGGCTGTAGCTCCACGCGCCGTCGGGCTGGATGGAGAAGCTGCCATGGGCGGCACTCACATGAGACTGCGCCACGAACTGATCCTGACCGGCGTCGGGATCGGTGATGGTGAGCTGACCGCCGGTGTGAAGCGCCGTCTCCTCGGTGACCGCCCGGTGGCGGTGCCGCCGATCTGGGCCTTGTCGTCGGTGCCGTTGATGGTGACGGTGAGTTGGTGGGCGGTGCCGTCGATGGAGGTGACGGTGAGACTGTCGGTGAGCTGGTCACCATGGGCCAGGCCCTGCACCGCCGGTTGTTGGTTGTTGAGGCTGTAGCTCCATGATCCGTCGGGCTGCACGGTAAAACTGCCATGGGCACCTTGGGCGTTTGGTTGCGCCACGAACTGGTCCTGACCGGCATCGGGATCGGTGATGGTGAGCTGGCCGCCGGTGTGAAGCGCCGTCTCCTCGGTGACCACACCGGTGGCGGTACCGCCGATCTGCGCCTTGTCGTCGGTGCCGTTGATGGTGACGGTGAGTTGGTGGGCGGTGCCCTCGATGGAGGTACGGTGAGGCTGTCGGTGAGCTTGTCGCCATGGGCCAGGCCCTGCACAGCCGGCTGCTGGTTGTTGAGGCTGTAGCTCCACGAGCCATCGGGCTGCCACGGTAAAACTGCAATGGGCGCCTTGGGAGCTTGTTGCGCCACGAACTGTCCTGGTTGCGAGCTGAAAATTTTGAGAACAAGGACTTTGAGAGCTAAAGTCCTCTCTCACAACACTGTGCGGAGCCTCCCTCTCCCTCTTATCCCGAAAAAACGACAGGGGCCACCTACGCGAAGATTTGGCTACTCCCTCAAGTTTTTCCGTGTTGTTTGAGGATGATATAACTGTCAACGCACTTACCTTGTTTTCTCCCCTTGGGTGGTGGGAAACACTATGGTACACAGCGCACAAGACTTCGGCGACCGCCGTAAATGATGGGACTAACCTAAGAGATTTAAGAGCACCATGACTGAGAGTGTTGTTACGCGCTTTCCCCCTCACCCACTGGCTACCTGCACATTGGCGGGGCTCGCACAGCTCTGTTCAACTGGCTATATGCCAAAGGACGGGCGGTAAAATGCTTCTTCGTATTGAGGACACTGATCGCGCCCCGTTCAACAGATGACGCTGTTCTTGCCCTGAAAGACGGTCTTTCATGGCTTGGCATTCAATGGGATGGAGAGCCTGTTTCCCAATACGGCAATGCCGAGCGTCACAGAGCTGTGGCAGAACAGATGGTGAAGACGGCACGGCCTACTATTGCTATTGCACGCCGGAAGAAGTGAACGCCATGCGCGAGAAAGCGCGTGCTGAAAACCCGCCCACCGCGCTACGACGGCACATGCGTGACCGGGCCCCCTCTGAAGCCCCCGAAGGTATTTCTCCCGCTATTCGCCTGAAGGCGCCCTTAAGGCGATACCATTATTGAAGACAAAGTTCAGGGCACTGTAAAGTTCCCGAACAAAGATCTGGACGATCTGGTTCTGGTCCGCTCAGACGGCAACCCAACCTATATGCTTGCTGTAGTTGTGATGATCATGACATGGGTGTAACCCACATTGTGCGCGGTGATGACCACCTGACAAACGCCGCTCGTCAAGCCCTCATCTACAAAGCCCTTGGCTGGGATCTTCGGTTGTCTCCCATATTCCTTTGATTTATGGACAGATGGCGCAAAGCTCTCCAAACGTCACGGGGCCATTGGCGCAGAAGCTTACCGGGCAATGGGCTACTTGCCAGCAGCCATGCGCAACTACCTTGCACGCTTGGGATGGTCCCACGGAGATGATGAAATTTTCTCCACTGACCAGATGATCGAGTGGTTCGATTTGACGCAATTGGCAAATCACCTTCTCGTTTTGATTTCAAGAAACTGGAAAACCTGAACGCCCATTACATGCGCTCCACCCCAGATTCTGAGCTGCTTGAAGCCTTCAAGGTTTACCTGCCAGATGTTGAGGGCGGTGTTCAGGTACTGGAATGGCTCTCAAATGCACAAAACGAAGCAAAATTCCTTGCAGCCCTTCCCGGTCTCAAAGAACGTGCAAAGACACTCGTAGAGCTGCAAGAATCTGCAAGGTATCTGTGGGTAGAGCGTCCTTTGGACTTTGACGAAAAGGCCGAGAAGCTTCTGTCAGAAGATGCCCGCGCTGTTCTGGCACGTCTTCTTCCCCATTTTGAAGCGGTAACCGACTGGAGCGGGGAAAACACCGAAGCCGCCGTACGCGCGTTTGCCGAGCAAGAAGACTAAAGCTTGGAAAAGTTGCCCAACCTTTGCGTGCTGCTCTCACAGGGCGCGGCCCATCCCCGGGTATCTTTGATGTTCTGGAAGTTCTTGGTAAGCAAGAATCTCTCGCCCGCATTGGCGATTGCGCAAAATAAACACAAAAAGTTAACCAAATACCGCGGTTGAGGTCTTCCCGACGCTGCGGTATTCTCCCAATAGCCAAAATTGATAGGTTCCTTACGCTTGCGGTACTGCGACAAATAAGGTACGCACTCTCACGACACCACTCCCCCAAGGGTGGCCTATCAACTTTCTGTGTATCCACTGGTATACGATTTAGTTCTTTCACCTGGTCTGGGACCTACAACTAGGGGGTTGCCTTTATGAGCGAAAAAAAATCAAAACTGACGATTGGAAGTGATACAATCGACCTGAACGTCCGCTCAGGATCCGTCGGTCCAGACGTTATTGACATTGCCGCGCTTTACAAGGAAACGGGTTGCTTTACTTATGACCCGGGTTTCACATCCACCGCATCCTGTGAATCTAAAATTACTTATATTGACGGGGACCAAGGTACGCTTTTGTATCGCGGGTACCCAATTGAACAGCTTGCTGAACAGGGGTGATTTCCTTGAAAGCTGCTACCTGCTTCTTTATGGAGAGCTTCCAACACGTGCCCAAAAGGACGATTTTGTCCATCGTGTGACATACCACACTATGATCCACGAACAGATGGCCAGCTTCTTCAAAGGCTTCCGTCGTGACGCCCACCCAATGGCGGTTATGACTGGAACAGTAGGTGCTCTTTCTGCATTCTATCACGATTCCACGGATATTTCCGATCCACACCAGCGTATGGTTGCATCCTTGCGCATGATCGCAAAAATGCCGACAATCGCTGCGATGGCCTACAAGTACCACGTTGGTCAGCCATTCGTTTACCGCGCAACGACTTGGATTACGCTTCCAACTTCCTGCACATGTGTTTTGCAGTGCCTTGAAGAGTACAAAGTGAATCCGGTTCTGGCCCGCGCAATGGATCGTATTTTCATTCTGCATGCCGACCACGAGCAGAATGCATCTACATCCACAGTGCGTTTGGCTGGTTCTTCAGGTGCAAATCCATTTGCATGTATTGCTGCTGGTATTGCATGTCTTTGGGGCCCTGCCCACGGCGGTGCCAATGAAGCTGCACTGAACATGCTGGCAGAGATCGGCACTGTTGATCGCATTCCAGAGTTCATTGCCCGCGCAAAAGACAAGAACGACCCTTTCCGCCTCATGGGCTTTGGTCACCGCGTCTACAAGAACTACGATCCACGCGCTCGTATCATGCAAAAAACAACGCATGAAGTTCTTGCAGAACTTGGTCATCCAGATGATCCACTTCTTCACGTTGCAATGGAGCTGAGCGCATCGCTCTTTCCGATCCATATTTCGTGGAGAAAAAGCTCTATCCAAACATTGACTTCTATTCCGGTATCACACTGCGTGCGCTCGGCTTCCGACGACAATGTTTACCGTTCTGTTCGCTCTGGCACGTACTGTCGGCTGGATTGCACAGTGGAAAGAAATGGTTGAGGATCCATCCCAGCGCATCGGTCGCCCACGTCAGCTCTATACTGGCGCTCCTTCCCGCGACTATATGCCAATCGACAGCGCCGCTAATTTAAGCGTTGCACCCCAAATATTGGAAAAGGGGAGCCTCGGCTCCCTTTTTACTTTCTCGCATCATTAAAGCGCGTTCCGTTTGATCGGCTACAGCTACTAATACCAACGGCACCTGTTTTTGACTCGGGATGAGGATTCCCAAATCACTTGAATTGTGATTCAACATTGGGAAAGGAGATTCCCAATGTCAGCGATCCCATTGCGCCGAGACTATGATGCTTCTTCGTTACGAACTCTTGCTTGTCAAAGTAAGGATGTCAGGCAGAGCCGCCGCCTTCTTGCTCTTGCTGCTGTTTATGATGGGTTGTCGCGCTTGGAGGCGGCACGCATGGGCGGCATGGACCGCCAAACACTGCGAGACTGGGTGCATCGGTTTAACGCAGAAGGGCCGCACGGCCTGTACAATCGTAAGATCCCGGGCCGTGTCCGGTGGTTAAATAAAGAGCAAATGGCTGAATTTGCAGATCTGGTTGAGGCTGGGCCTGATTTACAACAACACGGCGTAATTCGCTGGCGTCGGCGGGATCTGCAAGGTGTGATCGAGCAGAAGTTTGGGGTCAGCTATAGCGAAAGGGCTATTTCAAGCCTCCTCAGAGTTCTGGGATTTTCTCGGGTCAGCGTTCGGCCACAGCACCCGGCACAGGACGAGCAAGTTATGGAGACATATAAAAAAACTTCCATGCCCGGCTTAAAGAAATAAAAGCGCGCCCTTGCCTCACAAACATCCATGGAAATCTGGTGGCAGGACGAAGCCCGCATTGGTCAAAAAAATGGGCTCACCAGAAGGTGGGCAAAAAAAGGAACGAGACCACGGGCTCCCAGCGACGGGCGCTATCAATCAACTTATGTATTCGGGGCCATCTGCCCCGCCCACGGCAAAGGGGCAGCACTTGTTTTGCCCAAAGCCAATACCAATTCCATGCAGCTTCACCTTAAAGAAATCAGCCGAACCGTCGCCAAAGGGGCGCACGCAGTGGTCCTGATGGATCAAGCGGGTTGGCATACAACGGCAAAACTGAAGTTGCCTGATAATATAACCATCTTGCTGCTCCCACCCCGTTCTCCGGAGCTCAACCCGGTTGAAAATGTTTGGCAGTACTTACGGCAAAACTGGCTCTCTAACCGAACCTTTCAAGACTACCAGGAAATTGTCGATGCCGCCTGTTCCGCTTGGAATAAGCTTATTCAACAACCCCACACAATCACATCAATCGGTAGACGAAATTGGGCGCATACAGGTCAATTATAAGTGCCGTTGGTATAAAGCCTGAATACAATGTGCTCTAAATACACGCTGAGTTTAGGACACTGTAGATCTAATTCGAACCGCTTTCATCCATGGGGGGTCCGTCGGCTGTATATCTTCGAATGTATCTGATGGGTCCAGCTGTGTATGAATATCGGGTTGGGGATCGCCTGAGATGCAGGCCCTCCATCCATACTCGGTTAAGACCTCGTCCGGCACATCAAAGGGTGTAGAGGCATGGCATATTCAACTCCGACGGCATTAAGATAGGTGCTTCCTTCAAGATCCAATTGTGTTCCAGTTTGACTTTGCATCGCGCCAACGGCTGTCAGGTACGGGAAGTAGACTGTCCTCTTCAACCTGTTGGATAATCTTCCGTTATGGGTTCATCACTGGCTATTGGAGGAGATGGCGGTGGTAAATGTAAGGCCCTCATCCGTCCCATGCACCTCAATTTGAACAGTATGGGTCTGGTTTCACCATTGCCATGTGCTGTGTGCACCGCGACTTTGAAAACTCTCATGAGCTGTATCTCCATGGATCAAGCCCTGAGTAGTAGTTAGAGAGTTATCAAGTTGGTAATGCCAAGCGCCGTGCTCATTAATGGAAAAATTTCCATAGTTTCCTGAGACCTGTGTTTGTTCTAGAAAGGTGGGCTTATCGCCAGTGTCAGTATCCGTAGCCGTTAGCTGGCCGGAGATTGTATCTCTCAACGCATCTTCTGTAACTGACCCAGTATCCGCTCCAGATATGACGGGATGATCTTCATGACCACTTACATTAACAGTGATTTGTTGATGCAATATAGTGCCATCGGTCGCATGCGCTGTAACAAGGAATGTATCAGTTTCAACCTGCCCACCACTGAGATGCTGAGTATCGGGATTGTGATTATCCAACCGGTAGGACCACGCACCGCTGGCATCTATTTCAAAGTGCCCATAAGTGCCTGAGACAGCATGCTGGCTCTGGAAGGCTACAGTCTCCCCACTGTCAGCATCATGCCCGACAAGCTGCCCTGTGACTGCTTGTATAGCATCTTCCTTTATGGACCCGGTGTGATGACCCGATATAACAGCAGTATCATTGCTGCCCATTATATCAACGGCTACATCTCTCGATATTAATTTCCCGTGGGAATCCGTTGCCTGGATCGTCGCATGATCTTGTATGACATCTCCGTGCTTGAGAGACTGAATTGCGGCCTCCCCATTATTTAGAGCGTAGTGCCAGTTTCCATGGGCATCGACAGTAAAGGTGCCGTGAGAACCATTTGCATTGGGATCAACGGACCACGTGTAGTGATGGGTTTCATCGAGAACGCCATCACCACTTACTGGATCCAAATGGCCACTTACACTCGTCACTTTATCTTCTGTGACCGCTGCTCTTAGCACGCCGCGCAACGTGTAGTCAGGCCCATTGGCAGCCATAGTAACAACAATATGTTGACGTGTTTGATGCCCATCACTATCTGTTGCAACAATTTTAAAAGTTTCCTGCGGGTGTCCTCCCGCTCGTGCTGCTGCTATGAAGGCGTCTTGTTTAGGGCCACTATGAATGAGCTCATAGGTCCAATGGCCATTCGGCTCAATGAGTAACCTGCCAATGTCCGTATCAATATTTGCAGCTTCTCCCGGCACCCAACTTTGGCCATTCACTGTTACAGTCAGCGGATCTTTGTTATCTGCATCGGTAACAAACAACTCTCCTTCCGCATGAAGATGAGTCCAGTTTCCTTGCTTTATTGCCCGTTCTGACTCCAAAGTGCCGCTGATGATTGGATTGTCATCCGTTCCGGCTATCTTGATTGCTACTACAGCAGAGTGTTTTTGACCGGAAGTTTCCGTTACAGGTAACAGGAAGTTTTCTTGTAACCCTTCCCCGGTCTTGAGACCTTGTATAGCCTTGTCGCCGTTGTTCAGCTGATAACTATAGGAGCCGTCTGCATTTACATTTAAAGTACCGTAATTTCCAACATAGGCTCCAGGGTGGTCAATATGCCCGACTTGCTGTCCCGGGATGACCTGCCCCATTGCTGTGATTGAAGAATCTTCTTTCAAACTGGCTGTCGTATGCATCGTGAGTGGGTTGGCAGCTACTACGAAATGGTGTTGCGCAGTAGCCTTCATTCCTGCCAGTGTATTGAGTGTGCCCTGTACCAGAAGGTTTTGGTCTGCAATGGCGGCAATATCTTGCCCTGGAACAGTCACCTGCCATTTATTGCCTTGTACAGTTGCCGAATAATGGATTCCGGCTATTTCAAGATCAACTTTACTTCCGTCAAGAGCATTAGCTGTCTCCCCGTTGATGAGGAGAGGTTTCCCATGCTCTCCGCTGTCAATCAGGTCATCCCCGCCAACACTGTTGATCACAAGTACTGGCCTATCGTGAGCGATATAGACTTTCTGAGTGATAAAATTCCCTGCCTGCATATCATAGAATCTGAAATTGTGATCGCCAGTCAATAGATTGAAGTTGCTACCATCAATCGACCAATGACCACTGGCATCTACTATGGCAGAAGCATTACTCCCATAAAGTAAGACGATTTCATGCCCAGGTGTGCCTGTACCATGATAAACTAGTGTATTATCCGTTGTAATAAAATCAGAATGACTAAGTCCTGTATCCTGACTGATGGACGAAACTGCTAGAGGAATGTGGTTGATATCCAGCAATCCGTGGGAGAGTATTGTTTCATGACCATCTCCAATTGTCATTGTCACTGGGATATCGGTTATTGTTTTGCCGTGAACGGGCGTAAACACCCACTCGCCATTGCTGTTTTGAGCAAATGAGCCATATTGAGCGTCCACATCCACTTGAGTAACTGACAAGTTATCATTGTCAGGATCAGTCGCACCGGCCAACTTCAGCAGATCGCCCGGACTAAATGTTTTTGTTAAACCGTCTGTTACCTCGCCCATATCTACTGGTGCGGCGGATGTTGCTGTCACAACCGGTCGGTCATTGGTACCCGTGAGGTTTATTGTAAGGTTCTGCTGCGCTTGCCCTCCATCTCCATCGGTCACGGTAATGGGTATAGTTAATGCCTTGTGAGCGCCCTCAGCCAAGCTGTTATAAGCCGCATTTGAGGGATCAAATCGATAGTGCCCATTTGCGTCAATTTGAAACCCATCTATCTGGGCTGTGCTGGTATAATGCAAGCTACTCTTAGGACTGTCTATATCCGTCGCTGTCATGTGCCCTGTGACAACTCTTCCGCCCTCCGTTGCTGCAGTTGTCGCAGCACTTAAAACTGGAGCATCATTGGTGCCGCGCAGTTCAACAACAATATTGTGTGTTGTACCATCTGCAGAAGATACCCGGTACGTCGCATGCTCTACTTGCCCTGCGGCAAGTTGCTGAACTTGTTGGTTACTGTTATCTACCACATAACTCCAGTTCCCAGCGGCATCGATGTGTAGGTTCCCCCCAAATGGGTCGGAAATCGCGTGCTCCCCAAACTGGCTGAACTGGAAGTGTTCTTGTGTAGGCCCATCAGGATCGGTGATATTAAGATTCCCGCTGATGACGATACGTCCAGATACTTTGTCTTCTATTGCTGAGCCAGTATCCGTTCCGGAGATTACCGCTTTGTCCGAGGCGGCAGCCAACGTTGTTGTTGCACCCGTGTGTGTTACCCCCCCATGAGCATCATGGACGTCGAAGCCAAAGTGCACTTGCCCGTTGTAATCTTTCTCAGGTGTAAATGTATAAGTTCCATCTTTGTTGTCGCGAACCGAGCCATGATCCACACGTAGGAGTTCGATACTTAATTTACCCACATCATTCGCGTCAACATCAACCGTATTGGCGAGAAGCTGCGCCTTGGTTAGTGTCTGGGAAATATCCTCGGTTCCACTGTTGAGTGTAACCGTAGAAGAACAGTAGGGCCGGTCATTACTGCCGTGAATAGTAATAGTGATGTCATGAGAAGTTCCATCCTTGGAATAAACTGTAATTGTATCTGTTACAGATTGACCGGCGCCCAGCTGGTCGATAGCAGTCCCGTGTGATGTTGCAAGCCCCCCCACGAAACGGTTGCTTCCAGCGTCCGCATGGTAGTGCCATGTGCCATTCGGGTTTAATAGTAAATCTCCATACTGCCCGTGATAATTAAATCCATACCCCTTGCTATCAAATTCTGCTTCTCCTGCATCAGGGTCTGTAATCGTTAGTTGCCCATCTACACTAAGAGTAGTTTTACCCAGTTTCGCCATACCGGGCTGGGCATAATCGGGGGACATGTCAACACCAGCAGTATTCTCTGTAACACTGCCAGTATCTACACCGCCGATCACCGCTGCATTACTTGTGCCAGTAACAGAAATTACGAGGTTCTGGGTATCTGTTGCACCAGATTTGTCAGTGACGGTCACCGGGATTGATAGATGCTGTGTAGCACCTGCCGCCAAGTGTTCATAGGCCGAGTTTGTTGGGTCAAAGTTCCAACTGCCGTCTGCATTCAATACAAAACCTGCAGGCGCGGTTTGAGTCAGAGAATAGGTTTGGCTATCACCATGGTCTACATCTGTGGCTGACATCTGACCAGTTAAGCGCGTGCCCCCCTCTGTTGTAGAAGCGGTTGCGGCCTTTAGAACCGGCGCATCATTGGTCCCATGGATTGTGATCTGGATCTGGTGTGTTGTACCGTCAACCGATTTTATTGTAACAGTATCCGTGGCCGTTTGCGATGCACCCAATTGTTGGATTGCAGGTTTTCGATTATCAATGTAGTAAATGAAGTCTCCATCTTGTTGAAGTAATACGTGACCACCCATCGAGGTGTCGTATCCTATACCCTGATAGGTTTGGGGGCCTTTATTGATATCAAATTTCGCTTCCCCCGGATCTGGGTCACTGATGTCCAGGTGTCCATAGACCTGCAGTTCATAGTGGGTGTTGATGTAACCGCGGTCCTCGGTGACCGATGGAATTTGGGTGTCTGTAATAACCGCTGCATCCCCAACAGCTGTCAA
>NZ_JARRCW010000002.1 GCF_031501865.1 Pseudovibrio sp. M1P-2-3 | reverse complement strand
ACGTGTTCCTGTTTTAACACCGTGGGCCTTAGATAGTGTAATTTTCCCAAAAACTTCAACATCATTAGCTAATTCAATATCATATGAACTAATTCGGTAATTTTGGAAAAGTTTGTCACAAAATCGTATCTCAATTTGGAAGGTGAAAATGCATTACAAAAGTAAAGACCGAAATGCTTGTCTATCTATGAGTAATCACCATTAGGCATCTCATGTTGGGGCTTTGCCCCCGCCGCTCGCGCGGCTCCCCCAGGATATTTAATGAGCATTGAGAGTTCGGTTTTTCCCTGTTTTATAGATAGGTTATTGGTAAAGTGAGATTTACCTCTATCATTTGTATCTAATTGATCGGCCCCCTTTTTAGGGCGTATCCTTACTGGGCGGTACAGGCAGGGATGCCGATGGCCGCGAGCGTTGAGAGCGGCAGGCTTATGGCCTGTCGTTTTTCATTACATAAACTTTCATACCGAGTACCTTGCAGCCGTTGCCTGCCTGGTAGTTCTTCGTGCCTGCGGCTTCGCGCTTTACGTAAGAGGTAAGACGCACATTATGACGGTCTATTTTATCACTGAACTTTCAGATGATGCGGTGGATCCGTTGCGGATCAAAATCGGACGTTCTGTCAACGTGAAGCGGCGTATGTCAAACCTTCAAACTGGCAACCCAGATGAACTGGCATTGATGGGTGAAATCCGCACACAAGGGATCACACAAGACGCGGTCGTTGAGCGCACTTTGCATAAACGGTATGCATCAAAGCATCTGACGCGAGAATGGTTCTCATTGGGTGCAAGCGATGTGATCGATGCGCTGAAATACCATTCATCGATGGCTTACATTACTGTTGGATCGGACCCGTTTGAAATTGTCTCTTATGATCGCGATGCGATTCCTGAATTTGCGAGTCCATGGGCTTGGGGGGATGTTGAGGTATGGGATTTTTGCCCTTGCTGTGGGTGGGCAGGGGGATGGTCCTACAATGAAAGTTACTGTGGTGAGCGATGTTTGAACTGCGGTGCTGGTGAGGTCGATTTCGATCAAAGCCACCTCTACGAAAAATACTGAGGAAAGTGTATCCCTTTGTTACGACTGACAGCGGCAGCTTTCGTGCGCAAAGCTGAAGAGCGAAACTTGTTGTTGTCGTCGCTGGCGAATATGGTAGAGGCCATTATTGCTCAAAATGTAATGCTTCCGGAATGTGATCTCATCAGATGGCAATGCGAATAGTTTTTCACGTTGGCTTTCTGTCAGGATGGTGCGGCGCGGCATACACTTTATGTCCCAGTTGGAGTATTGTCTGTTTTGGACACTATTCGGTCCAGTAAAATCAAGGCCTTCAGGCATCAATTTCCAGGAGGGTTTAATTGGGACAGCAAGCAGTCATCTATTGCCGTGTTTCAACTGCAGATCAGTCTTGTGAGCGACAAGAACAAGATTTGCTCGCCTTTGCATATCGAGCTGGTTACGAAATCGTCGGCATCTTCAAAGAAACGGAGTCCGGAGCAAAGGTTGACCGATCAGAGCGGAAGAAGGTGATGGCACTTGCACAGGCAAGACAGGTTGATGCCGTTTTGGTGACTGAGCTTTCACGCTGGGGTAGGTCTACGACTGACCTGCTAAGTACCCTTGGTGAACTCAACAGCCGGAAGGTTTCTGTTGTTGCCTTAAATGGTATGACTTTTGATCTCTCAACACCCCATGGACGGATGATGGCCACATTCCTTTCCGGGATTGCAGAGTTTGAACGAGATCTGATCAGTGAACGGGTCAAGTCTGGTTTGGCGGCTGCAAAGGCAAGGGGCAAGAAGCTTGGTCGACAGCCAGGCCAACGCCCGAAATCTGACCGGCTGGCACCCAAAGTTTTGGAGTTTGTTTCTGCAGGCCGAAGTTACCGTTGGATTGCTCGAGAGCTTGGTATCAGCAAGAACACTGTGATGGATGTTGTGAAGCGACATCAACAAGGTCATTGATTGCTATCGCAACCTTTAATCGGGGAAATCACTGTTCATTAATCACACCAATAAATATGACCGTCCCGTAACCAGAAATGCGCACCGCACCCCGATTTTCTCCATACCGAGGGGTGAAGAGTTGGAGCTTGATTTTCTGAAGATCTGAGCTTCCAGTTAGGACTAGCTTCTTCAAGAAGCATCATCTCTAACGTGTCACCACAGCCACAAGGGCAGCGCATTGCTACTGACCAGTCATCCCCGTCATCACGACAAAGATAAAGATGCCGTGATGATATTAGGTTCGGTAAATCATCGTATTCAATAATTAGCAACTTGCGGCGCGGCCCGTATCGTTGCCACAATCGTCGTATCCAAGCTAGGACTTTCATGCGGCATCCTTTTCGGTAGACGTTGTCATACATGGTAGACCCAAAAGAGGTTGGGCTAAGCCTCGGCCAAGGTCTATTTTTTCACTTAACGTAAAATCAGCCTCACCAATGTAATCGATTTCGCCGCCTGCTAAAGAAAACAAGGTTCTAGCAAACCCTTCATTGCCATCATGACGAAAGTTGAACAAACGTGTTGTCCATTCTAGCACTGCATCTCCGGCTACTCTCATGTTGAGCGCCATCACAGACGGGGCTTCCTCGTGTACTCCTTTCAAATACCCTGCGTCCAACTCTCTCTGTGCAGTCTCTGGGGCATTTGTCTCTAGATACTCCCTGCGAAGACCTTCTGGAGTTACGACATTTCGATCTGTAAGATTTGGGCCACCTGGCCAAACATAGTCAATTCGACCGCACACATCTGCAATATGAGAGATCCCTGCCGGATCTTTTCTTGTCGGTATTGTAACTCCAAGATCAATGAGTGGGATGAGGCATGATTGTGCCAGCAACTCAGCAAAGCTACGACCTGTCATCCTATCAACACATGAAAAGATAATATCTGCAGCTGAAGCTGCAATTATTGCGTCAACCTCTTCGATTGAGCCCTGGATTGTTATCACTTTTACCTTCGGCGAATATTGCCGGATAGCTACTGCCATCATCTCTACTTTTGAGCGATTGCTGATTGCATCCTGAAGAGTTGAGTTGACAATTCGATTTAGGTTTTTGGGTTCCATAATGTCGAAGTCTATCAATATAAGGCGACCTACACCCATGCGAGCGAGAAGTTCGGCAACAAGTGATCCTGTCCCTGATACGCCTACGACGCAAGCTGTTTGCTCTTTCAGAGCTTTAGTCATTTGCGCTCCGAAGGCCATTGGTATATTGGAGTTTGCTGATAGCTCTCTGAGATCAGTTCCAACACTAAGAACTCGAGCAATACCTTTAATCGCTCCGTCTTTCCGATAAAGCCGAACTTTAATTGCGCCATTAGGCGTCATTATTGCTGACCCATGATGGAAACCGTCGGCATTGATTGCCTCGAATAATGACGGCATTGTCTGCCTATCACTTTTATTATCATGCTTGGAAAACTCAAACATCCCACCTGGATGACTATGAATCAATATGATTGCATCACCACACGGTTCAGCTCGATCAATGGCTTCTTCAACACACTGTCCGGGCCACTTGATAAAGTCCTGAGAACGATGGACGCATAAACCATCCGGCACATTCAAGATATCTCGAACAATGAGACGTTCTTTTTGAGGACCAGTGAAGCGACAGATCAAGATGGCAGCGGATTCAAGGTTGTCACCGGGATATAGCATGCTTCTCAGTGCTGAGTGTTGTGCTTTTGTAAGCGTAAAACTTCGGGTCATTCCCCAACCTCCTTCAGCAAAGCTGCTTCAATCACAGCTAAATGCGTCATCACACTGTCTGTGGCAGGGTTCCAGCGTGTTTGACCGTAAAGATGGCGGGACCATTGCTGAAATTGCTGACCTTCAATTTGTGTTCTTCCATTTGTTTCACCAATTCCTAAGCCTGAGCCTAGCATTAGGTGCGGAAGGCAATGAAACATATCAATTTCAGAATGCGGGTAGGTTGGCGGTACATCAATTGCAATATTGACGACGTCATGATTGTAGCCTCTCGGCAAAACAAAGTTCTTGAGGATCAGCCAACGACGCCCATTTTCTTGGAAGGTTTCCCAGGAAAAACCTCGTTCATTGAGGTAAGCCTCATCTTTATCCAACAATGCAAACTCGCGACGGGCAGCAGGTTGCGCCTCGCCATTGTTGATTTCTGCTGGTGTAAGACGAAGTTTTTCTATTCCCGGCAAACTCAAGTCAATTTGATCATTCATAGCAACTTGTAGCTTTGGTTCACCTTTTCGTTTAAGTATGGCAATCCAGCCAGAATTTGGGTCAAAGCCTGCTTCGGCTAATGCTTCTTTCACGATTACAAATGGCTTCGTGAAGGACAGAACTACGCCTTGAACATTAAGCTTCCAGCTTTGTTCACGTGAGACTAAACGCTCAAGTTCTAGTCCAATCAACTCGACATAATCTTCATCTGATAACTCGATATCTGGTTCGTTAGAACGTTCTAAAATCAAGGTGTCATTTGCTGGTACCCGAGCAATTAATTTAATGAGTGATACTGAAATACTCGAAGCCCCCCATGCAAAACGTCGACCATTGACTACAAAATAGTGCAATCTGTCTGATTTGAACGCAAAGAAGCGCTCTGGGCCACGCTCCCTCAAGTTAACCGTTTCATCCAACTCAACTGTTTCAACTTTGCCATGACGTGGGAGGTAAAGGAGTACATGTTCATCAGCTGGCAAACGATCAAATGTCTCAAGGATCTGGCGGCCAGTTGGCTCCCCGTCAGAAATTCTCCGTTTCTCATCAAACCCATCATTTCCCCAAAGACGTAAAAGGTAGTTTTTGCTTTGTGGGATCTCGGTATCACCCTGGCTGCTAACCCAGCTCTCGATGTCAATTTCGTCTCGCATTACTTAAATCCATTTTCTTTTGCATGGCACAATGCCAATGCTCACCATTCAATATATAATAGCTATTTTTTAGCTATGCAATAGCCAATTGTAAGATATTTTTTATTGCTTTTTTCCAGGAAAAATAGTATACGGAGAGAAAGGGAGCATAAAAAATGTCAAAAAAGACCATGACACTGAATCTCACCGAAGCCGAAATGGTTGTCCTGGAGGAGCTATGCGAGAAAAAAGATTTGAGTAAAACTGTCTTGCTTCGGCAAGCTCTTCGCCTTTATCAGCGTGTTGAAGAGCGCCTCGAGAGAGGTGATAAGCTGTTCTTTGAGGATGAGGCTTCAAAAGAAAAAGCGGAGATCATGATGCTATGATCGCGAAGAGGCCTTCTGATATAACGCCGATTTGGTTACGAGATAAACATTTAGATAAAGATGTTGATGCGGAACTATGGAACGGCATTACAGATAAAAATCTTGCCGATTGGGAAGCCGAATGGGTTCCACACCTGCAGAGTCAATTAAAAAGGCTAAATCAGCAAAACATAAGTCGCAATTTTTGGCCTCAGAGTCGACATTGGAACTGGCGTGATAAGCAAAACGCAATTGCAACACAGTTATCTAATTTATCATTCGCAATTGTAGCGGAAAACATGACGCAGGCTATGATGATAATTGATCTGACCAAGCGAGCCCAACTGCCCAGCCAAAAAAGTCAACACATTGTTTATGTCGATTTTCTAGAAGCTGCCCCATGGAATAGAAATGATGTCAGGGATGAAGCTGCAAAGTTTGGCGGCTGTGGCTCAATACTTATAAACGCAGCTATCCAACAAAGTATACTAGAGGGCTTCAAAGGTAAAGTTGGTCTGCATTCATTGCCACAATCGAATGTTTTCTATGCAAATGCATGTGGTATGACTGACTTAGGACAAGATGCGAGTTATCATAACCTGCGCTATTTCGAGTTTGATCCTGATAGTGCACAAAGGTTCCTTGAGAAAGGAAGAGGAGAATGACATTCAATATCACCAAAGCATGGTGCCGCGCTGCTAGTAAACGAGAAGACGGTCTTGATGTTGCGGCAGGTATGATTGCTGTCAATCCTGTATCCATTAAAGAAGATACCATAGAAGAGAATCCTGATGCGTCACGGTTTGCACTTGGACGCTTCATTAACCTCATGCGTCGTGATCGAGGTTTGTCGATCGAAGATCTAGCGTTAAAAGCGGATGTTGAGATTGGTGACCTGCTCAGCCTCGAGAACAACACTGCCTATTTACCCGATGCCCGTACACTTTATCAGTTATCTGAAGCCTTTGGTGTTTCTCAAGAAAAACTGATGACTTTATCTGGACTTACATATTCTAAAGATGATCAATATGTCGAAGAAGCAGTCCGGTATGCCGCGAAATCTGCATCTATAGACGTTTTGTCAGATGAAGAGCATGCAATATTAAATGGACTTATCTCAGTTTTGAGCGAAGATACTAAGGATCAATAGTTAAGAGGCGGGCAAGTAGTTGGCGAAAAATGAAATCTTAAAAGCGAAAACAGCCGCAGATATTGATCGAAAGATCGATAGAGTATTAAGAGATTTAGGCAATCCGGAACCGCCTCTAGATCTCGACACTGTTCGAGAGCTTCTCAAACTTGATCTCGCTTACTACTCAGCTGAAGACCCTAGCATTCTACAAGAAGTTGTATCTAAAATGTCAATGGCAGGTAGGCAAGTGCTTGCCCGTCCTTCGCGTATTCTTGATGCAGTTCGCAAATGGGATTTGCGAGCTCTATATATACCAGATCGCAAGCGAATCTTGTTAGATAAGGATCAGCCAAAGCTGAAACATCGATGGCACGAAGCCCATGAAATCGGCCATAGTCTCTTACCTTGGCATGCTGGTGCGATGTTGGGAGACAACGCTAAGACACTTATCCCTTCTTGTCATGCGACACTAGAAGCAGAAGCAAACTTTGCGGCGGGAAGGTTGCTGTTTTTACGCGATAGATTTGCTGAAGAATGTCTTTCCCAGAAACCTTCCTTCGATGCATTGAAGCAGCTCAAGGAAACTTACGGTAATACCCACACGACTACTTTTTGGCGAGGCGTTGAAACCTGGGGTAAGGAGTTACCAATCATTGGTCTGATTACAGATCATCCCCACCCAGTACATCGTGGTGAGGATTTTGATCCGAATAGCCCTTGCCGACACTTCATACAGTCTTCAGCGTTTGCCGCTCGGTTTTCTAAATTGCAGGAAACATTGGTATTTGATAAAATCGTAGAATATTGTCGGGCTAATAAAGGTGGCCCGCTTGGAAGCGCTGATGTAGTCCTGATAGACGATAATGGCGACGAGCATCTATTTTATTTTGATAGCTTTTCGTTTTACTATCAAACGCTTACACTTGGCGTATATCAAACGCCTTATAGACGTTTGATTGCAGTTGCCTAAGTTGTAGGATTAAGTCCTTTAGTCTGCCATCTGTGGGTTGAGCCCTGATGATTGACAACTCTTAACCGTAACCATCTAAGTGAGTTTATCAGCGAGAACCTAAGACAAAAATTGGTGGCTTTTAGTGCCTGTCTCAACTGTTGATATAATATGCCAAGCAATCGTCGCCTAAACCCCTTGAGTTCATATCCAGCTAATAGCTTAGATTTGCGCATAGATTGTGCTAGCTAGCCAAAAATTGCGCTAGAAAGCTCAATATACTCAGGTTTTTGAAAGTTGGCCTGCTCAACGTGTTGGAAGTGCAGGAGGAAGTGCTCTGCCTCAGTACTCTGCGGTTGGATATAAGATTGAAGGTGAGGTACAAACTCTGATCCAGCACCGATAATCACAGGTATCATGTTGATGAAGATCCTGTTTATTGAGACTCTACCGCGTTCCGCAAAAAGCTCAAATTCTTCAGCTGATAATTTACCCCGGATGAGATCGCCTGCATCTGCACGTAATCTATTTTCCTGACGAGGCATTTCAAACAACTCGCGGAAGTCGCCCCAAGACACATAGTGCTCAATGAAACCACCTCCTTCCTCACCTTTTCCTGCTGGATAATTCACTAAGAGATAGTCTCGGCGTTCATTTTGCTGCGCATGTCGGTGCACACTCCGTATCCCGTGTGCCTTGTTGTGATGTTTTGCATTCCTATATGCGAGTACACAGCTACATAATGGGCTACTATAAAAGTCGAATTTTATCCTTGGTATCGAGCGAGTTGCATCATACAAGCTGGCAAACGTATCCAAAATGCCTTTGCATGCAAGTTCCACGTTGCCAATAGCTTCGTTGGCATCAACAAGAAAAAGGTCTTGATACTTATATTTCTGCTCGATAAACACGCGTAGAGACTGTGCGAAATCTTCGAACCGCTCTGAAATCATCTTCACCCTCATAGATTTATTGTTAGTGCGATGCGGTTGCCATTTGTTAGAGGCCGTTTAATCCAAAGACTTATGTAATGCTTGGTCATGGCGAGTACTCAGCAAAAACAATGCCAATGCTAGAACCCAAATTAGTGAACTCGAATGCAGCCCGAGAAGCAAAAGAAATCCCGCCTTCCTTTTGCTCGCATTTAATCAGAGTTTAGTCTGATGATTGCCAGTCTCAACAGGTATACATACGTACGTTGACATCGTATTTCGCCGTTGCCACAGATACAACTTCCAAAAGTACTTAAAAACGGAGTTGTTCTAGTGACACATTTTATCTACTTCGCATACGGTTCCAACATGTTAAGTAGTCGACTTAGAAGACGTTGCCCCAGCGCAAGGATAATTGGCAAAGCAGTCGCCAAAAACTATAAACTAGAGTTCTCCAAAAAGAGCAAAGATGGCTCGGGTAAAGCTACTCTTATTGAGACTTCTGATTCCTTTGATGCGCGTGGTGTCTTATTCAAGATAGCGGCTGATGAGTTACCTTTGCTTGACCGTTTAGAAGGAGCTGGAAAAGGATATAGGCGAATAGATAAGTTTAAAGTTATTACCGAAAGCGGTCCGCAAAGCGTTACTACTTATTTGGCGACAGAAATGACTGGTAGTTTATATCCTTATGATTGGTACCTTGCTTTAGTTATAGCTGGCGCAATGGAGCATGATCTAGGCGCAGAATATATAGATCAGTTGCAGGCAGTCACCTATCAAGAAGACCCCATAGCAGACAGGAAAAGTCGTGATATTGCACTAAAGGTTCTACAGGGACATGGGTACGAAAAAATATCTGATCTGCTATCCCATCTTTAAGGTAGTATTTTGCCCTCTCCCGCAAACTACCCCTGACTAGCTGATTATCTATGCTTAGATAACGACAAAATATGTCTATTTCTATCTGTGCCGCAGCCGTTTGCATCTAATGCAATCTGTCACAGATAGTTCCCAGGCTGCACCTTACGGGTGTACCGGTAGAGGGTCGCGACCAGATAAACTAAAACCTTGTACATGGGAATGTAGGTCAGTCTGAGGCCCAGATCTGATTGGGCTTTACCGCCTTAAGTTGTGCAGCAGGCACAGATCGATTTTGTGCCCACTCGCCGATCTTGGCGTACAGGTGCTTGATGCCCAGTTCTGGCTCGGCCTTAGCCTGTTTGGCTACGCAAACACATCCGGCATGGCAGCTAGCTCATGTTCTTGGCATCATGCCGAATCCACGAACAAACTCTACTTAAAACTACTAATCCAAATTTCCCGAGCTACCTCTACGCGTTTCAATAGCCCAAAAAGAAAGCGGCGTTCGAGGATGTTCAGTCGTGCCTAGGAAACTCGAGAACCTCGTTATTGGAAAAGACCTTCTCAAGTTTAGGTAGCTCTTTTCCAATTGATAAGCAGTAATTCAATAATTGCTCAACTTGGGCGGTTGCCTGGCGAAGCTCCAATATCAAGCGAAGTTTCTCATCCCGCAGTCTGGTATTATCTGTGTTTGTTTTTTGCAGTTGATCTTCAAGTTTCCTAATTTGAGCAAGACGGGCCTCTTCAATGCTCACTCGTTTTCGAGTGGCAACAGGCCGACTTCGTAAGGCTTCTACACGCACATATAAATCATCATTTTTTGCCAAAAGATCGAGATAGTTTTTACTCACCTTAGCCAAGCGTTGGATTTTGGATTTTGTAGGCGCCTTGAACTGACACCCCATGCTTTCAGTTTCCTTTTTCTCAAGTTCAAATGCCTCAACGACCGCTAGTACACTGGCATATTTTTGCTCAGATTTAGTGGGTAGGCCGTGTCTGTTAGGCATTTTCATACTCCTTTAACGTGCGGCGCGCATAGGGATCCAGATACGAAAAAAAAGTTTCATCATAAGCGCGCACTTGCTCAACCATGTTTGCAATTCGAACATCCGTTTTGTAACGCTTAAGAGGCCCGGAAAAAGACCAGACGGTCTTTAGAACTTCATTGAGGAGGTTCACAAATTGGTTTCTGAACAGAGCAACTTTCCCATCAAATTGTTGCTCAAAGCGTTTGAGGAGTCGTTCAGTATCTTCAGCGCGCTTATCCAGCCCGATCCAGTCTTCAAAGTTATATTGGCACCACGGGACGCAGCCCGTATCATCCAACTTGCCGCTCACTTTACTGCAGGCACCTTTGAAGTTAGCGCCACCGCGTTTTGCCATACAATATCGACCATGGCCGTTGCGGCGTACTCCTTCGCCTAAAAATACAGCAACATCATCTAACGTATCGCCAAGATCTCTCAAGATTTCCAAAAAATCAGATGTGTTTGCGGTATCAATCGCACTTTGCAAACGTGCCCTGCGATGCTTATCTTCTTCTGAGACCGCATCTATTTTTATGAGAAACTCGACCGTGTTGCCAACAAGCAAGTCGTTCTGCGTTCTGTGCCCTTTAAAGTTCGTCAGTGCTTTGAGTATGTTGTAACCAAACTGGCGGTCTAACTTGCGATGTTCAACTTCGAGTGCTTCTATATAAGAATGATTGGGGTTGGATTGTGCGTAGGCTGAGGTTTGTTCGATCAAATCATGCCCAGCTTGGATTTTAACCGCCAGCAGATCTCGCCCAGTGCGCACAACCAAAGAGATTGAGCTGGGGCGCAGGCGCTTCAATAAGCTATCGAGTGCCCCTTCACACCTATACTGCTCTTTTAGTAACTTCCCGATTTGCCTTACTTCTCCCGCATGTTTCAAAAACAATTTGTCATCCGGATTAGTTGCTGCAATTGTTTCATGAAGTGCTTTAGAACGCTTGGCAACCTCTAGCACAGGGGATGCAATTTTGGGGTATGACCAATCACGTAGTTCTCCATGAGTTGAACCAGTGTTTTTGAACACACGTCCCTTGATCAGGTCAAAGTCTTGCTGTGTTGGGACATAAAGGTCCTCTTTCAGTGCAAATGCTTCTTGCACGCGCATACCAGTAAGAAACAAGACATAAATTAATGCAGCAGTTCTGATTGATCTGACAAAGGTTAGAAGCGCCTGCTCATATCGAAAATCAAAGGGTTTCGTGTAAAGAATATTGGATTGACCCAGAATAGGGGCAATGAAGCACCCTTGGCTGTCAATTAGCCCTTTCTTGGCCCAGGCTTGATGATTGGGTGCCATGACCTTAGCTTCAAAATCAGCTGCGATTATTTTGGAACATTGAGGGCCATGTTTGAAAGCATATTTGCCGTTACGCTTCCTGACGCTAAACAGCTCTGTTGCCTCACCGGTTCGATCCAGGCGTTCTCTGTGATCCTCCCGCCACTCCCAAAGTGTTTCTGCAATTTCGATGTATCCAATATAGGTCGTACAGAGGTGCAAAAGCTGCGATAGATCGTGGTCCTCAAGCGCTCCAAAAACGACAGCTCTTGTGTTTAAACCCTTGTGTTCATTCGTCCTGCATTTCTTTGCCTGGATATACTGAGTGTATGACTGAGGAGAAAAACAAAAGCCATCCTGAGTGTCTTCGAAAACCACATGCACCAAACTGATACCATTGCGCATCTGCTTGGTGACGGGTACCCAAAGGTCGAAATCGCTTTCATTGATGGAGGCGAATAACGGATTACCATCGGGGCACCCATCATTGGCATCGGGAATATGTACTTTCTTTTGAGATAGAATATTGACCATCAAAATGAAGCAATGGCTATAGATTTGCTTAGTTACAGGCGTTAATGCAATTGTAGACTGATCATGCAAGTACAGCCACACCATACGCTTCACACGTCGTTTTAAGCCAATTAGGTCTGGATTTTTTGGTGACGGTTCAATTCTGGTAAAATCAATTTTGCGTTTGGCTAAGTTACGGCTGATTTGTGTTTCTGGAAACACCCAGACATCATCTTCAAGGCGAAATCCGTGACACAGGGAAATTTTATTCTTTATCTCATTCCACGGCGCGGACCATTCAATTTGGCTGGATTTCGCGGCCATAAGATCTGCCGGTGTTAACTCAACAGCAGTCTGGAAAGCGTCAGCGTGCATCACCACCCTCTTTTGCAACGAGCTCCTTAACGGCCCTTCTTATGTCTTCTGGGCATTCTGTAAGCAGGCCGTTCCAGGCTTCCAGTTGAAGCTCCAGCCAATAGCGTAATTCCGGATCCCGCTGCTGGGCATGTTCCTGCTTGAGCCGCATCTGTTCCCAAGCAGCTAAAGTTGCAAAGCCATCTTCACGCGGGTTCCAAAGGGAGTGTGGACACAGGATACACCTATTGGAATTACACTGCCGTTCCCCATTCCTGCAGGAGTTATTAGGATCTGCGAAGTCGGGTGGCTCAAAAGGAGAGGTACAGCGAGCCCCCACACACGTCATGTTGAACTTGGCCCGGGAACTCACCGAAAGATTAGAACCGCCATGTTTGAACCGTTCCCGGATTGCCGCCACATTGATCATATATTTCTGAGAGATTTCGTCGTAGGTTATTCCGGTGGCACGAGAATATGTTTCATATGCCTGATCCCGTAACCCGCGGGATCGAAGATACTCCATAGTAGTCATTAAGTTTGTGTGCCCTAGAGCCTCTTGAACAGTGAAAAGACTATTTGTTTCCTCCAAGACTTTTTGGGCAAACAAGTGGCGCGTGTCGTAGTATGTCAGCCCGCTATCAGGCACAGCTCGATTTAAAAAACTGGCTATTGTCGGAGCAGGGATCTCAGTTGCACTTCTAGGTATGCCGTCGCCACTGCGATAGATCAGGCATCGGTTCAAGATGTTAGTCATTATGGCAAGCTGACTTGTGAGTTTCTTGAAGGAAGGAATGGTATGATCACTCCTTCCTGATACCTCTTCTCGAAGAGCCTCCACATGTTGTGCAACCAATGCACGCAGTCGTTCAGAGCGTCCTTGCATACGCCTGATAGCCCAATAAGCGCCACCTTTTGTAGTGCTAACGGCTCTGGAAACATAATCGTTTCCTGTTTTCGGGCGAGCGCCCGACTGACCTGCTGCTAGGGTAATAAACTCACCTGAAGTCGGTGCCTTCCTGTTCTTTGCAGCTGCAATAATCGGATCGATACTGATTTGCTTGGCAGCATCGGTAAACCCTGTATCCAAAGTGATCAGCAAGAGTGTGGCGGTGGCTTCTTCGCAGGTTGGAAATAAGGCCTCCACAATATCGCCTTGAAAGCCCCCATGGCATAATTTATTTGTGTTTCGATAGACACTGGGCTTGCCTTTCCAAGGATAGCAGTCTGTCTTTTGTTTGGACCAGGAACCTTTTCTTTTCCCGGTGATAATGGCGACCTCCTCAAATTTAAGGCAATCAAACATAACGTGTGCTTTATTGAACTTGTCTGTGCCATATTCGGGGGTGATAGAGATCAGTGGGTTTCCTGAATCAATTTTGTCCAGCATGGCCAAGCAATATTGTTTGATTTGCGGCATCATGTCGGTGCTAATGTCTTTAGCAGCTCGACTAATTTTAGGTTTTTTGTTGCGTGGATATTGTATTGGAAGAACACCTGCTCCTTTTTTAGTCGAAAGGTTGGGGTATTTACCTGGAGCATGTTCATTCATGCGCGCTTGAATATAAGCGAACAGAGCATTGCCTTGTGAATGTATTATGGAGCGATGACCATAGGAAACGCCGCGTTCATTGAGCCAGACTGAGTGCCCATTAATGAGATGTTGCGTGAGGTCCGATAAACCTAGGTCGGTTAAGCCTTTCTCATGGCAAAATGTGAAAAAACTTGAAAAAAATACACCCATACTACTGAGTTTTGTGAGTTTGCTCGCGCGCGCCTCAAGAGCAATACGAATGTCGCGCATCAACTCAGGTTGCCCAGCAAATGGATAATAGATGTCGTTACTTCTAGTCGCTTTGGGTTTGCCTTTATAAAACGGGCGTAAGTGCAACTTCTGCGTTTTGTCACAGTTATAAATCACATAGTCTGAGGGGGTTGTACCGAAGGTCATGAATAAAACTCCTCGATGTCTTCCTTAAGACCTATAATGGCTTGGTCACCAAACGCTCTTGCTCGCATGTAGCGAATGTATTGTCCCGTGGTTTCAGCGCTTGAGTGGCCCATCTCCAAGCGCAAGACCTCCAAAGGGCCTTGCGTTAGGATTGCACGCTCAAAAGCCTCTTTCGGAGACAGTCTGGTCCTTGACAGGCCCTTCATCTGCTGTAGGACCAATTCGGTAAGACGGTTCACTGCAAAAGCATGGCGCCCTGTATGCGGGCTCCAGTGTTTGAACGGTACATTCAAGAAGGCACGGTCAACAAAACCTGCTGTCATTGCTTTTTTGAATCTATCCCTTCGTATCGATATGAATATAGGTTCCTCTGGTTGCGCACGGCCCAGCTTTATCTTCTGCCGTTCCCATAACTTACGTTCGAGTTCTTGGCGCCCCGTTGTCATCCACGCTCTAATGTCGTCATAGACAAACCTCGGAAGCGTTGTTGTGCGCCACTTATTCCCTTTCCCAAGGAGGTGGAGTTTAACTCTGAGGTTCGATGGATCCATTTCGACTTGAGTTGGGGGAAGGATATGGCTTCGGGTCAAAGAAAGGACTTCCTGATGACGTAACCCGCCAAAGCATATGATGCTTCTAACCACCCGAAAGCGCAGATCGTGTGTGCCACGTACCCATGCCTTGAGTTCACTCAACAGCGGCATGTCTGGTTGCTTTGGGGGAGCAGCAGAAACCGCAGTCCAAGTTTTCGGAATTGAAAACTCATAGGGAATGAAAGGCCTTGTTCTTACATCATATGCAACAAGGAACAGAATATAACTGTTTACCACCATCCCAATGGCTTTAAGGATCTCCCGGTTCTTTGACGTGAACTCTTGGCGATTCAGCATATCGTCTTCGAAGTCCTCAAGACTTCCACGTTTGCCTAAAGGATCCCGAGTCGAAGCTAGGTTGATCGGATCATATTTTTGATAATCACCGCATTCTTTGCCGCGGACTTCGCACCAGACTAAAAATTTGAGCAGATGGTCCCGATAGGTAGAAAGCGTTCGCGCACTCAAATGCCGTCTTTTTCCAATCAGCCCGATTCTTGGGACCTGGCCTTTGTGAGGTAAACAATAAAAGTCTTTTGTTGCTTGGTGGGAGAGATAAAAGCGGGCCAAATATCCCGCCTGTAAGGCTACCAAAAAATCTCGCGGACTATCCAGCAAACAGCCAGACCGAACAAGCTGAAAAGAAGGAATGACGAAGTCTTTATCTACCCGTTGTGTTGGGAAGGTTCCAATATAGGCATTAAGATTAAAACGCTTCATCACGAAATCAATAACCTTCGAATTACCTTTCAGACATCATAGTAATTCAAAGACTTATTTTAAATTCATGATATTAATTGGTATTATATAACAGCATACTAAGTATAAGAATTTTGCAGATTATAGATGCTTTCTAATGGGCCTTTGCCTCATAGGAAGCTGCAACAACACAGCCGCTTTCAGCCTCCACTGCGGTGATAGCTACCGGCTTTCCTCTCAAGAGTGGGTCTAAATGTTGTTCAACGCTACTGAAAAATGCATCCATGTCGATGTACATGGTTCTAATCGGAGCCATTGTCGTTTTGCCTATTGCAATCAAAAATTAATGTTCCTACTTTGTTCTTATGGTAGATCGAAAAACGCAACTTGGCAACGTCGCATTCGGTGGAGACTGGGCAGAGGCTCTCATTGATGAACATGAGATACATGCGGTCTTGGTTACACTCCGACATGCAGCAAAAATTTGTACTCAAGAGGACCCGCGTAGTCAGGCCTTGTCAGACGCACTGGTGTTTGTTGAGGGTAAAGTCGAAAAAGGCGCGATGTTGCGGCATGGGTTTGAAAGGGCGTTGTCAAGCCCCCTGCCCCATATCCGGCAATCCGAAACCAATAGGTATTTGAGGATCATAGAAGCCTGGTGTGGTCAATAGTTTCGCCAGAAACTGCAAAACTTGTGAGCTAATCTGGGACTTTAAGGCTAATGGGAATCTACATATTCTATGCAATGGTGCCTTTCTTACTCACTCACGAATTCCGTCCGTGCGCGCCCCCCCATGGTAAAAAGTAAGTTATTTAATGTAAATGAGGTCCAGATGCCATTGCCGCAATTTGATGAACTTCCATTTAACTCAAGACCAGATCTTACGCCGTATTTACTACACTTAACCAAGAACACGAATAAAGATGATGACTATTCAGCTTTTGATAACCTCATATCAATCTTGAAAACGGGGGTTATTTGGGGAAGCAGCAGGAAGAAAGGTTTTGTCAAGGGAAGCCGAAAGGCAACTTGCTTTATGGATGTACCATTCTCATCTCTAAAGTACGTCCTCACACCAGAGAATACGGATCCCAGCAAACCACGTTATGAACCCTATGGCGTAGCAATTACAAAGAAGTATGCGTACAAAAATGGCGTCCGGCCGGTGCTCTATCTCTCCGATGAAGAACTTGAGATCTTTAATGTACCACGCGATGAACTGTGGAGAGTGGTTCGGTTTCAAGTTAACAATACTGGCTGGGTGAGTTGGCTTCACGAGCGGGAGTGGCGTAGGCCCGATAAATTCATCCTTCCCAACACTATACAAGCGGCCTTTGTTAAGAACACTCGTGAAGCTTCAAATCTCACACAACTTCTCTTGGAACACTCTCAAAGCTTCAAGTGTAAGCCTCTATCAGTCATCCCAATGAGTGTTCTTTGCCAAGGTTTTTTAAAATAAACAGATGGTGCCGATAGAGATATCTCATCATGTCAAAAGTAGACAATGCGACAGCCCCTATTGGAAAAATTAGAATTTCCCCAAGGTAAGAGCGACTTGAGCATACAATTATGCTGAAAACAAACATCAGAATTACGTTCGACCATAACAAGTCTTCAACCATGTTAATCGTGTTTGCTCTCAGCAGTCGCCACACTGCAGTCCCGATAAAGAGCACTGTGGCGCTAAGAATATAAGTTCGGCTATCCAGCATACAGAAGGAAGCAATAAAATAAAATGTGACAGATAGACACCAGATCACAGGTCCAATATGAGCCAGACCTTTTAGCTGTGAGTGCTGAGACTTCCCTTCGTTCTCTGTCTGGTCAGATAGATCTTTCAACCGAAGATCAGGATACTTGGCCCGAACAAAATCTTCAAAATCACGCCACTCTTTATCATCAATGAACTGAAGTTGGGTTCTATCAGACATTCAATGCAGTTGCTCTAAGCCGGGCTTCATTCTGATGAAATGATTTGTTGAAATCAAGAAGTGGAGCAATAGCGTTCTGGGTTTCTGTCAGCCATTTCAGGAGTAGTTTCAGATTTTGAAACAAAAGAAGTGGTTCCATATCCAATTCTTTTGCAAGCTCGCTGGCAGTTGACTTCTTATACTTGTCGATAAGTTTGAACAGGCTTATTTGCTCGCTGCTACACATTCGGAATAGTGAACTTCTACAATAGGGGAGTTTTAAAAGTCTGAGCTCGTTTTCTTCCGCCAGCCTGTTCAATTCAACAAGGTCTACATTTTTCTTAAATGGTTCATACGATGAATTTGAGTCAGTATGGTTCAATATGACAAAATAGTTCGCATTCTTCCCTAGGGCTCTTTTTGCTGATTTATAGGCTTCTAAGGCGGAATTAATGGCTTGATCATCAGGGGTGGTACAGGCGGCAAACCGAAATGAAATTCCAACCTCCTGTGCAAAGTCATCTAAGTCAAAGTGTTCGATCCAATTTAGAATTGGAGAAGTAACATTTGCCCCTAAATCCGTTAAGGAAGATGCTAGAGACCAGTGCTTGAAAACCGGGTTAAAGTACTGCTCTAAACTCTCTGGAGTACCAAATTTTGGTGTTGGGTCCATACTCAAATTAATACGTTGCTGACCTAACGCTGCAGACAATTTCCTTTGTCTGTCAATCTCAACAATCTGGAGCCGAACATTATTACGATCAAAGGCGTTGGCCAGGAGCTCTGCAATAGTAGACTTTCCAACCCCTCCTTTATCGGATCCAATGATAGTTGATAAAAACCTAGCATTTGTCATACAAAAACCTACTCTTCTATTTTACCTATTATTAGATAAATTGTAGCCTTAGTCTCTATATCAATATAGGATAAAAGTGATAATTTCCATTAATTATTATGGATAAAAGTTATTGTATGGGAAGGTGCATGTCTGAATATAAATTGCCCAAATGCTATGGTGCAGTATCTGTATTTGATGCAGATACTGTGCTGCATGTTTATACGCCCTATGAGTTCGTAGCCTTTCGCCAGTACCTCAATAAAACTCTTAGTGCAAAATGGAATTCCCGGCGAAAGTGTTGGGAGGTTCCAAAGAGAAACCTGAACGAGACAATGGGTAAGTTGGAAAAGGCGCTGGAATGTTTAGCACCTCAAGGTTGGCTCCAGTTTTTGGCCAGATGTGAGGGCTTAGTCAACTGCCTAACCACCTCGTTTGATATGATCCTCGGTACGGGTGGTGCAAAGGTTAAACTGCCCAATGATCACCCTATCCGGTGGAAATTTAAGCAAGCATTTAATGTGAAGTATAGTGGTACTTCGGGGGCAGACTTACTCCTTTTACCTACTGACGCAAAGCTGCCCCTTTTCCAAAGAGCCGTTAAGGAAATTATCGCGTTGGACTTCGAAAAAGCTAATGGAGCTTTAGATGTATATGCCAACAGACTTATTACTGGAACATGTGTTATTGATGCGGACTTGTGGGAAAAGTATGGCCTCAAGCACGAAAGTACAACATTTGTAACCCCCACGTTTCTCAAATATGTAGATCCGTTTGTGAAACCGGGTTCATTGAAAATGTGGCCACTGCATGTCTCCCTTTTGATGCCAAATAAAGAAGGGTATAATCTAACCCTTCAGTATTTAGAGGCTGAGGTTGCATTAAGAGAACTAGCTCAGCTGAACGCAAAACATAAAGCCCGTACACTCTTACTTCGACCCGAACATGCACACGGGGAATGGGCGATTGGTCTGGACAAATACATTCTTCCCTGACGTACACAACATAAATTACGAGGAGATAAGGAATGGGAACCAACGTGGTAAGTACACGGATGAGTATAAGGCTGGAGCTGCCATTTGTGTACGCAAACGGCAGTTCCTATAAATCAAGAGTATCCTAGACTATTACCCTTCTTTGTGGCCCGACCTTCAAAGTCTGATGGGCCTCTTTCAGGGACATTGAATAGTGTTCGTTTTGTACCTTTGGCATACTCCAATATATTGGAGAGTACGCGCTTGCCAATATGATCTTTGGTGTTATTGGTGTATGCAGAGTTGTCTTCTAAGTGGGATGAAATTCTCTTAATTTCATGAGTAAGGCTTGTAACCAATTCAATTCTGGATTTGGCTCCGAGTTGTTCTTTCATTAAGGTAACTTCATCGTCAGCTAGTGCCATTACCTCTTCTTGTATCTCTGGTATCGATACTTCCAACAGGCGGCTTTCTGGAACAACGCCCCGGTCCACTAGCCATTTCAAGTTAACAAGATCAGTTCTCACTTCTTCAAAGTATGCATCACTACACTCAAATCCATGCGGACTGATATAGTGCATTTTTGCTCCTACAAAAGACGACCGACCAGTTGCCTTGGCATCACGTAGTATACAGCTTTCCATATTGGCTCCTGGAAAGTCGCTCTCGTGAAGGTGAGCTTTGTTAAAGTTTGAAGAATTAAGATCTGAGTTGAGAAAGATCCCTTCTTGGATCTTAGCCCTTTGCCATTTACTATGCGGAAGAATAGCATTTGATAAATTACATCGGTTCAGCTCAGAAGCTCCAAAGTCAGCATTCAGCATATTTGCTTTAGTAAAGGTCGAGTTTTCAACCTTTGAGGCAGCAAAAGAGATATTGTCAGCCTGCACATCGTGGAACATTACATGCTTTACGTGTGCTCGTGTAAAGTCGGCTCCTTTGAGGTTCGCGCCACTAAATGCACATGCATTCAGATCGCTGTTTTGAAACTTAGCCCCTTCCAAATTTGCATAAGTAAAATCAATTCCAGTAAGGTTCTTCTCTGATAAGTTAACTCCTGCTAGATCCGCCATTTTAAGATCAGTTTCATCGGCGATGAGGTGGCTGACAAATTCATCCAAATTTCGAGCCATGCCCTCATACATAAGATTACAATGAATGTCCTTAACTTGAACAGTCTGCAGCTTGTCAATCAATTGTTCCATATTAGGCTATCCTTCAAACGAGTGTAAGTCAGCTTTTCATGACACTTTGCAAGGATCAAATGCCATTCTGGTGGTTACTTCAAAATATGCTAGGCTGTCCTGAGATCATAATTATCCTGTTCCAATAGGTAGAGGTCTCTAACCACTGTCCGAAGGGCATCTGAACTTTCAAAGAAGACGATTTCACAGGCCTGTGCTGTCGTTCCAATCTCTCTATAAAGGATTCTTCGTAGCTCACTTAGAGACTTGTTCTCTGCCCCTAGCAAAATGGTTTTATTTTTAAACTTTCGTTTTGAGATACCATGTTGGCTCACGTTTAAGAAACCTTCTTGGGAGCACAGAGTATTAATAGTCTGGAATATCTCCATATAGTCTATGTGTGGAAGTAGAGTATGCGTAATATGGTTGACTATTTGAGACCATGCGTTGCCTTTATGGCTTGCTCTAAAGCAACGATCAATGAAGGATATTTTAGAACCTGCTGTACATAGTATTTCGGTAATAGATTTATTTAGACTAGCTTGAGGACTAACCGCTTCATCAAAAGGACGAATAACCTCATACATTGCCTGGCTCGCATATGAGTTCCAAAGGCTCATGGAAGGATCTTTTGGCTGTAAATTTATACTATTATCCAAAAGAATTTGTAGTTCAGAATAACTATCCTTATCAAAGCACATGACATGGTCTTCATGTTCTGAAGGGCTTAACGAATTAAGTTTTTCCAACATGTAAGAGGCTTGATCCGTCTGGGATGGAACAAGTGTAAGAGTGAGTTTTCCTTTGAACGCTTCCAGTGAAGATCGGAGCGCATGTATACTTGACTTATCTTCTCCAGTTGGATCTTCATAGGGAACTCGAGAATGATGGGAAGCCCCGTCAATCCTTAAATAATCAGAGGACGGCAAAAGTTCTCTGTAAGCTGAATTTTGATGAGAGCTGAAACCATCCCCAATGAGAACAACTGTTACACCGCTGTCGCTTAAGGCTCGTAGAAATTTAATTTCCACTTCCCCTAGATGATGTGCGTCATCAAGTATGACCGTGCTAAACTCAGCTAAGATAATATTTTGTACCGACTGATCTGATCTTAGTTTCTTGGTGAAAATCCGAAGTGCATCAGCGTAGTCTATTAGATGATGACTATCGATTAAATTTTCATAGTCCGTATAAAGGCTTGCACAAACTCGGTAAAACTCCGCAGCGCTTTGGTTATCCAATACGCAATCACTCACAGGAGCGGCCACTGCACTCACATCATTTTTTCGCCACTCTGAAATAACCTTGCAGGCTTCGGTGACAGTGAGGAAACAAGTTGTTGAGTTATCATTCAACAAATAACTTGGGATTTTCCTCTCATCTAAATAGCGCGTGAGTGGGCTGTACCCGAGCAGGCGTGCGTGCTTGTAGAACAGGTGTCTCAAGGGCTCTTCTAAGCTATAGCATATTTTCCTATGGTCACAGACCAACTCCTTGTCGGGTGAAACAACAAGAGAACTTGTCTGATGACTGCTTGATAATATTTGTGAGGCTTCATTGAAAAACTCGATAGATGTCGAGTGAACCATACTATCAATGATTAAAAATTGTCCTTTGTAGACGTTCTTAAGAATAGAAATTGCTTCCTGATATGTTGTCATTACCTGCACATCTCCTCTACTAACCCTTCAATAATTCCAGCATCAAGCTCTTCATCCAAAGATTCCGATTGATCCATATAGGCGACTTTTCGTTTTTCGATTTCTGGTTTGGCTGACCCTCCTGGAAATCTTTTCGCCAATCGATTGCGGGCTTCTTGGGGACCTAGTTTACTGTACAGTATATCGCGCAGGGCAGTATCTTCAGCCGTAGTCGAGAATGCCCAGAGCTCGGTAGGCCCCAAGGTGTTATATAAAAGATGCTCTTCGGAGCCCTTTTTGGTATCCAGCATGAGCAGCAAAGGCGCACCTCCTTTTCTTGGGCCGGTCAGTTTATTTCGCAAAATTTTTAGGGCAGTGTTGGATAGTTTGAACCGTTTTTGTGCATCTTCAAGGTCAGCTTCATCTCCGGTCCCTAATATCCAGCGGGCAGTTGACTGTCGTATTATGTTGTCGTCAAAGTCCCCAAGTAACTGACTTGAGAGGGCAATTTGAATTCCATATTTACGCCCTTCGCGGATGTCTACAGCCACCTGGTCTCTGACTGATTTCGCATTTGCTGTTCGGTGGAATTCATCAAAGACAAGGCGCTTTGGGGTCTCTTTCATGCGCCGCATACGTCTTTCATGATAGGTACGATAAAGACGTGGTATTGTTGGCAATAATTGAAGATCCATGTGAAAGTCTCTTGCCACAGCAGAGCGAGCCAACATGTACATCAAGTTTGTCTGTTTGTCTGCTGCAGGTCCCCCTCGAGGCGCAACCATATCAATATCAAGGGAAATAATTCGGGCCGTACTAACATCAAAAACAGTGGGATGCGAAATTATTGGTAGAGCACGAATTGACGTTGAGATCATACGCTTACAGGCATCAAGAACGGTCTCGCCCGTTTTTGTTTTGGCAGACCGGTGAATGTCTGTCACTGCGCCTTCTTGTAAGATTGACATTACATCTTCAAGAATGGGTACGGCATACCTTTGTGCCACAGAAGCCTTATGGAATTCGTTCTTGGAAAACAAGGCATCAACAACATCCCACCAGGTGGTTTTATTGCCATGCTCAAGCTTTATATTATGCTGATCCAGCGTATAATCTACGACTGGGTTTGCGCCTTTGATATAACGCTTTGGCTGACCGTGGGTGTTTGGATTGTCATCATACTTTATATATAGCTCATCAATGACTGTTGACATGGCCTCACCTAGACCTTGTGGTGGATTGGTTTCACCTGCCTCTGTCCCAAGTGTCGTAAGAAAGTTTTGAATGAAACTTTTTTCAGCCGGAAATGGATGACGGCATCCAAGCTGCGTATCGAATGGATTAATAGAAAACTTCGGGGTCATTTGGAGGCGGTGATATGCCACTTCATGTTGACGGTTAGCTGGAAGACTTTCTTTAAGCAAAGATATTAGTCCAGAAGAAGATGGACCGATATCTATGATTGAAATTCTTGGGAGTTCAGCCTTTCCAGATCCAGCAACAGCAGAGGCACTCAAACTAAGAGAGAGATTTAAGGCATTGAGAAGAACAGATTTTCCCCTGCCAGGTGGTGCTACGAAAAGATCGATGAAGGCATTTTGAACAGACGTACCAGGTTCATAAGGCCAAGGCCGCCCATCAGAGGTACGAAATAAAACAGAGCCTTTTTCAAAAGGAGAGGCATCACGGCCCCATGGAAGTAGTTCAACTATATCCTCTAGGGGAGCGACACCTGATGGAGCCGTATCTCCCATATGCAATCCGATATTAGTTGACATGGTTGTACCAATTGGATCACCCGAATAAGAGCTTACTTGCATGTAGCCCCAGCCTTCAACGGCTCTTTGAAGGCGGGCAAGGCGAGTTTCAATTTCTTTAATATTTCCTACCTGAACAACTGGTGCCCACGTGGTAAAAGAAACACGTAGTTTGGCAAGAACGGTACCGTCTTTGTGAGCTGCATCTAATTCCTCGACAGCCGTTCTGATCTGGCTATTGTAGGAGTTAGAAAACTGAAAAAGAGAAGCTAGCGTTGACTTAACGTTAAGAATGGTCATGTCTGCAGCTTCTAACTTAAATGACATTCGCCATGGAATATCTCCAAGATCAATCAAGCGGTGCAGCAAATTACTAAAAGGTTTGACATCTTGGGGACCAACTATCATGTCAAGGGACCCAAAATACTGGGATCCTATTCTAACTATTGAACTGTTGATTTGCTCAGCTTCGCGGTCAAATAATTGAGGTTCAATGCGTGGCCACAACAAGTAAGATATATCATCATCAGGATTAAAGGGCGTGCGGCGTGGGATAGGGTCACCTGGCAACGTCGGTAGCCAGGATGAGCCTTGCATATTCGGGTGAATGGACCACTTCATGGCTTTTAATGCATCGCGGCAATCAAGAAGTTTGGCACTCATTCCAGCAGATGAGAGGTCCTGTATAAAAGAACTAACAAAAGACGTGTGGCGTTCCTTTAAAAGGCTTCCGACAAGAAATGTCTTTTGGGCGTCTCGCATATGAGGGATAATTTTGGGATGGGCGAGGTCTTTTTTCGCGGTTTCGCGTTCATTTTTAGGAAGTACCGATAAACGTGTCCACAACCCCACATAAATGTTTTCAAGGGTTATGTATTTGGGAAGATTTTGTTTCCGCTCCTCAAAAAGGTCTTCCAAGCTCAATCCCAAGCGTTGTGCAACCCGCTCTGGAGACTGCAAAATATCGCTCACTAACTGGCTTGAATGATCTTGATCTCTTGAGAAAAAGAACTGTAGTCCATGCCCAGGCTCTGCTAAAAATGGTTTCCACGAATTTGCAATATCTTCAACGATTTTGTTTAGCTCATCCCGACCTACGACTTTCCGGCTTCCAGCAATTTTAGCAATTGACATGTAAGAGCCGTCAATGCAGACAAACACGCCCTCAGCTGAGGGCGTTTCCAAGTCGCAATATCGAGATAAGTTCTTTTTTGTCATTGCGCTGAACGCAATCATTATCTGAGACCATAATCCTGTGATTGACATCCTAACCTCGCTTTCACCTAAAATGGTCATGACCGAAAAAAGGATAATATTCAACTAAAAATGGCACAGCTTTATGCGTAAAGTATCCTAAATTAATTTGGTCGGTTTTGGAAACATTCTTGCCTTGCCTCAGTGGGAGGTGGCGGAGTTATATCTTTCATGATCTTTGGAACTGAAAGGCGTGCAAACTCTTGGAGTCTCGTTAACCTTTTATTTGAATTGTCAACCTTTACACTGCGTTCAAGTGCTTTTGGGTCACCCACAACAATGAGATACCTCTCAGCACGTGTCCAGCCTGTATAAGTTAGGGTTCGTTCCAACATCTTCTCATGCTCGGGACATGAAACCAATACGACAGCAGGATATTGAGAGCCTTGAGATTTATGATTTGTAATTGCAAAGGCCGGTAAAAATTTTCTGATAGAGGTGGTGGGGAAAGCAATCTCTTCTCCGCTATCAAACTTCACCTTAAAGGACCCAGCACGTCCTGTTCCTGATGATGAAATCAATGTACCCACATCCCCGTTCATTACTCCTAGCTCAGTCTCATTTTCTGACAGCATGACCCGGTCACCAACATGGATCATTATCTTTTCGTTCATGGAGCCAATGAAGGTTTGTCCAACTGGTTTACCATTGGGATTGAACGCACGGTGCAAACTCTCGTTAAGCTCCTTTGTCCCTCCAACACCTGGTGCTTGTGGAGACAACACAGCAATATCCTTGTGCAGGTCAATACCAGTTAACGAACAGAGTTCCTTTAGAATTTCAGGAAGTTCTGATGCAATCCGAACCGAGGGTATCGCTACTGCCGCAACACCGTTTCCAAGTGAATTTGACATTTTAGGGACCTTTCCTGATTGCAAAAGTCTTGCCCCCTTTGCAATTCCTGAATTGTTCCCACTGCGATAGACTTTGCGAAGTTCGTTAGTTTCAATACCGGATTGAATGAGGTCTCCAAGAACGTAGCCTGCCCCAACACTAGGAAGTTGGTGTTTATCTCCGACCAGTAAAACTTTCCCGGATGGGGGCATAGCACTCATCAGAGCGCTAAATATTTCTGCATCCAACATAGACGCTTCATCTACAATAACAAAGCAGCCATTAGGAAGCTTATTTTCCCTATGGAATTTGTAAGTTTTCTCCTCTCCACACAACTTTGCCCCGAGTGCATTGTGTACTGTTGTGGCCTCTTTTTTAGTTGTCTCCTTGAGGCGTCTTGCAGCCTTTCCTGTCGGCGCCATCAAGAGAATTGGGCCCGAGTTCACAGCTTCTGCAATTTCAACTATTGCTTCTGTTACAGTCGATTTACCAGTGCCTGGTCCGCCAGTCAGAATTGAGAATTTGGAAGCGGACGCATTGAATACCGCATCTTGTTGGATTTCATCAAAATGTGCATACTTATCAGAGTTTAGCACCGTACGGGCAATGTCTGTATGATCTTGATCTTTTTGGAAATCTTCCCCCCTTAAAAGGGAACCTACCATGGCCGCGGCGCTCTTTTCCCAAAGATAAGACTGCTTTCTTTGGAAGATTGGTTCCTCATTGACAAAATCAAAATTGATACTTCCATCTTCCTTACTTGTTTTCCGAATGAAGCGTTCGAGGTCTTGTGTGCTAATGCCAAATTTGGAAAAAGTAGATAGTTTAGGCTCAACATATGTGTATGTATTGCCCTCACACTCACTAAAGCTTGCGACTTCTTCAATCACTGCACGGACACGGCGCAGATCATTTTCATCTAGATCTAAAATATCTTGGGTTAACCTGTCAATTTTAGCAAAGGTAAAGCCATTGAACTTGGTTAGGCGGTACGGGTCACTCATGATTACATTTAGCGCGTCCCGACCAAATGCTTCAAGTACATTTAAAATTGCTGGTTCACGTACGCCTATCGCACTTAGTAGATCATTAGCAATTAATGGGGCTGTCACATTTGAAAATGCTACCCTTAGGGCCTGTGTTTTTGATGTATTCGATGTTGACAGATCCCCCAAGGCATGTGGATTTTCCAGTAAATGTGTTAACGATTGTTTCCCATACTTTTCGACAAACTCAACTATACTCTTCCAACTGACGGCATGCTTATTCCAATTTAATGTTTTAGAGAGAAAAAATTGGATACCCACCTCAGTAACTGGTTTTTCGGGTCGGCAGGACCGAAAAATGAATAGATCCCTTGTTCTTCCGTTATATATTTCCTCAGAGAATTGACCATTGAATTGGATGGCATCGCCAGCTTGCACTCCATTATAAAAAGGGCCCCGTACTTTCAAAGGGTGAAGTCCATTGTCTGTTTCATGCATTATGACGGCGATTCCGGTGCCGCGGGGTTTGGATGGATGGAAATAAAATTTATCAATCGTGCCGCGGATTATCATTCGGCAAAGCTCCTTACTCATTACATGAGTATTAAATTATTGACTTGACAGTTTCTCCCTAAAAAAACAAATTAGGATAATTGTTGACATGAATATAGGACGATCATAAGTTATGTAAAACATAACATCATATCTTCCCAGGATGATGAAATGTTCCTCATGAATTACTGCATTCATATGTTCTTATGCATCTGATCATGAAGCTAGAGGGGCGCTGCAGCGGTGCGCCCCTCTAATATATATATTGCTATATAGAAATTGAAGTCTCATACCTTCCAAAGAAACACACCTAATGTTGCCACCATGAAGCATGGTCCCATTGGTAAAATCCTTGTTTTGCTGGTCAAGTATTTTACAAGTCCAAATATGAGCGCAGATGTTATGAGAAGCACAAAAAGAGGAGCAATATTGTCTACACCAACCCAAGCACCACAGCCACAAGCAAGTGCGACATCCCCGCCTGAGTAATGGTCGTTGCGAGTGATTATACTATGAGCGGTAAATGCTATCCATAAAATGAAACCGGCATATATAGCTCCAAGAATACGAAGCTCCACGTTTAACTCCAAAGGAGAGTATAGTAACCCTCCAAATAGACACGCCCACGTTAGTGTCTCAGGAATTATGTATGATGTATAGTCGCATATTGAAATAAGTATAAGTATACTAATACATAATATATATATCCAATAATCATCTGAAGCACTTAATATTAAAAATAAAAAGTGATATAGAGATACTAGTATTAAAATTAGACAGAGTGTTGGGTAGTAAAGAATTGTATTATTTGTAGATACTTTTCTTCCCATTATTGGGAAAAATGGATAAATGATTAATGTGGTTAAAGACTGTGTTCCATCAAATACTTTTATTCGCTCAGCAACACGCTGTCCAATAATGGCAACCAGAACCGCCAGTATAAGTGTATATGTGTGGTCAGTTTCCAAAAGTTTCATCCAAAAAATCTGCGAGTGTAAGTGAAAGTTCAAACCGCTCTGCAACATCATCCAAAAGACAGTTGTCTTTATGGATCAGTTCCCGTAATGCCCCTGTGATGGCTGTCAAAAACAGGAGGGAATGACTAATTGAAAGTTTATTGACACGGTAGCCAATACATGAGTTTTCATCTGCAACAACGCTGTATGTGAAGCCACCTCTCCCATTGTTCACATCGGTTGCAGAACGCCATATATTTCGAGCTTCATTCAAAATATATGCTAAGAAAAAATCTGGATTTACTAAATCCTGGGCCAATATTTGCTGTTTGTTGAAAAAAACAGGCCTCCCCCCTGTTTCTGCGAGTGCAATTCGATTTAAGATTTGCTGACTCTTTACGGTAAGAGGTTTATAAGGGGGGTAATAATTAGGTAGTGACCCAAATTTTTTCAAAAGCACTCCCATGTGATTAGACCAGCTTCCCGCTAAGGCAATTGAATGCGAGGCATTCTTGAAAGCTTTACGAATATCCGCTCTTGCAATTGCTGGCGTCTCAATTGGTAGTGTAGCAACCTCAGTAAATACATTCAGGAAATAGCCTTCGTGGGTAAGGAGTTGGGACAACTCGATACCGGCAATATCTGCACCTGGAAGCTGAGAAAAAACACCAGCCCCTTGCTCTTGGTTGTATATTACCAAGTGACCACGAAACCATCCAAACCTGTATTCGGAGCCAAGGATAGCATTCAATGAATTATTCTTTTCAACAGAATGAATCATTCTTTCCCTGTCCATTTCAACCAGTATCTCAGATGTTTATATCTTCGTATGGATAATAATATTATTTCATGCAAGAGATTTGCGATAGAGTTTCTTTACATGTTCGAATACTGCTATACAACCTATTTATAGCTAATCATTATGCAGAATAAGGTAAAAAATAAGCCTATGTTAGAGGCGACAAACCACCCATATATAAACTGGCTCCTGCAACTTTGTTCGAATGGTGAAGTAACAATTGAAGGAACGGATGTATATTTGAGTTTATCAATGGCAAAGCGATTTGGCATTGGCGTTAGCCCCAGTAGTGTGGATTTATACTGCAACATAAAACTTCGGGAGACACTGAAGTCAGTAAACTGGACGAAGTCATCAGTTGTATATAACTTCAAGTGTAAAGACTGGTTACGTCTAATATGTAATAAATTTGGATCTGAAGATAGTTCAAAACGAAATAAAGTACAAACAAGTCTATGGATACCTGCTCAATTAGGTAGATTAGATCCTCTCTTAAATCTTGATGAACGCCAAGATATACTTAGACTGTACGCAATGAAAGTGATAGAAAATAGAGATCCACTTTTTAAATCAATGCCATTTGATGAACTTGATCTAACATTTGAAAAAATATAGGAAAGGGGGAGCAAATGTTTAGCCCCCACCAAACACAATTATCGCATTGGCGTCATTCTCAAAGCATGTCTTTGTTCTGACTTGCTCTCCATTGTGTTGGCCACTGGAATTTCAGGTGTAAAGGCAAGTGCAAAAGCATCAAGATTACGTGCGAATTTATTTTTCACATTCTGTGAAGGGTGCGGCATATCCATGTCTTCTATGGACTGACCTACCAATGAGAAAATTTGAGAAGGCATTATAAAACATCCTATCTTTGGTATGGTATAATTCGTTATTGACTGCAATAATACAGTACGAGATTTATCCTAAAGATTTTTGCAAGGATCAAGGTATGTTGAAACTGGACCCGGAGTCACTAAAACAATGGGCTGCATGTCTGCCCCCATATTTGGAGTTTTTCGGCCGTGACACCGACTCTTCTAAGGTAGCTTATACTATTGAAAATGCTATTAAAAATCTTGATAGTATTGATGAAGTTATTGACTACGTTTATCAAGAGGCAGGCAGTTTTATTGAGTTGGAAAGAGCAGGTAGAATACGGTTTCTTAGTTGGCTGGCAGATAGTGCGAAGCCATCTCCACCTGCAATCCCAATCATCGTTCTCTTGAAAAAGTTGCGCAACGGCGGTCCAGAGCAAAGAAAGCTTGCTGACTTATATGAGTTAGAGACGGACATGTTTCAAAATGTAGTTGGTCAACGAAAAATAAGAAATCTTGCGAATGTCAAAACGATTATAAATCTGTGCGATATATCTGCACAAACTATCCAAACAGAACTACGATAGTAGGATGATACATGAACCTTCTCAAATCTATGACAGCTCTGTGTGTTCTCTTTTCAGCATGTGCTAACACATATGCAAATGACGGGTGTGATCCATCTGTACAAGAAGCACTGGATAAGCAGAGGGAAGCCTATATTGTCGCCTCGGCTGGTGTGGCAGACCAAAACTTTTCTAAGCGGCCGTCTACATTTTCAAAATCAACATGCCTTGATGATCTAATGCTTAATGGTGGAACGGATATTCTATTTAAGCCACCAAGCCTAACGGATATACTTGGGCAGGTTACCCAGATGGCGTGTGATGAAGCAAATAAAATCTTGGAAGAGCTTACCAATATTTCTGACCTAGGAGATATTGCTAATGGGTCTTTAAATCCGGGTGAGCTCATACCAGGTGTCAATTTGGGTGATAGCTTAGGCTCCATCGAAATTGACACAAGTGGGTCTTCAAATGGATCGGGACAAATTATTTTTAGCCTAGGGGATCTGTTCCAATGAGGAACTTTAAAAAAATAGTCTGTTTAGGGACTTTTTTGCTGGGACAATCGCTTGCAGGTGCCAATGCCGGCAGTCTAATAAATTTGAACCCACTTTCAAATGATCAAACAGGCGCGGTCATTAAGCAGTTGTTCCGTTCCTACATTAGTGCACGGCCAGGAATTAAGGTATTGGCTGGGGCCCATGATTTAAATAATGATGGTGTTGCGGAACTTGTTGCACGTTTTGAGCATTCTAGCTCCTGCAAACAGGGCTATAAATCTTGCCGAACTGTAATTTTACGTCATGTCCCACAAGGGTGGCGCTTTGTTCTAGATCGGTTCTCTAAGACAATTGAAATTCATCGGATACAACATCAATCCTACGCTTCCTTAAAAACAGATGATGTCACATGGTATTGGGAAGGGAAGTCCTATAAACCAATGGTTACTGGCCGCGGTTCTGAAGTCAAATTTGAAAAAATTGATAGTGCGAAATCGCAAAGTTTGTCAGCTGCCTTTGGTGTAGGGGCTCGTAAACTGAATAAAAAAGATCCTATTTCTCTTTCCATTGCAGACCTACCTCAGTCCAGTGGGCGAATAAAGATCCTGTTGGCAAAAGGCGATGGGGTGTGTGGCAAACTTAACGGTTGCCCTATCAGGATAATTCATAGGTCGGAAGACAACAGATGGAAGACTATTCTTTCATCTAGTACATTTGGAAAAGTGCAGGTATCTGAAACCTTAAGGAATGGATTGCCTGATCTAACCTTAGAAACCAAACAAGGATATATAACACTGGGTTGGTCTGGAAATGGTTTCGGTATAGTCGATAGAGCTGAGGCTGTGAAGCCTAGGAGGAGAAGGTGAGGAAAACCGTAAGATTAGCCATAGCAGTTGGTTTTCTCATTGAAGGGACAATGTTGGCCTCTGCATATTCGGTGGAAGATGACTTTAGTAGGTTAACGGGCCTAGAAACTTCTAGATCAGAAATGAATAAAGTTTGGTCCCAATTGTCAACCATGGGCACCACTGCGTTCTCTGGCGGAAAAATTGGAAGTTTTCAACTGGATGAAGCCTCACTTCTTGCAGGTGCAATGTCCATTGGTGCTACTGAATTCGATAAATTTCTCAGAACGGGCTCATTGAGCTTTCCAAGTTCAGAACTGGGAAAGGAACTAAGTTCGATCATGTCCAATGCTGTGGGGTTGGACATCTCTGCTGTGGCGGGAAGATTTACAACTGGTGGCGGCTCAACAAATTTTGGGGATGGGTCCTATAGTCGAATTTCCAATAATCAAAGCCCTGCGACCCAAAACACCGACCCCAGTTGTGATCCAGGTGTTGCCCAACAACTGAGTGACTTGTCCCAAAAGCATGTTGATCAGATAGTTACTGCCGCACAGAGCTCTCAGGTTGGCTTTAGCAAGATATCGGCCATGAAAACGTCAAAGGGGTCAGGTTTTGCCGCAAATGGATGTTTAGATAAGCTGTTTACAATGCCAAGTATAGATGTGCTCTTCAAACCCCCGTCTATTACTAGTCTTGCCAATACGATGCAGAACTGGACTTGCAATGATGCTGTTACAGTTGCACAGCAAGTGGCTTCTAGCGCGCTACCTAATATGAGTGGGGCCGGTATTGGTGGATATGATCCATTTAAAGGTTTCGCTGCCCAGACTGGTTCTGCGGATCAACTTTTGAGTATTGCCAATTTGGACGTCCTTAAACCATCTGAATTAGCTGATGCCGTCTCATCCTTTAGTCTTTCGGATTTATTTTAGGAAAAGAACTATGAAATTGAATCTACGACATTTGGGCACATCATTTGCGGTATTCACAATGTTAACGGCTGTTGAGGCAAATGCCCACGGCGGTCTTCGCTGGGACCAGTATAAGAAACATGCTGAAGAAAGTGTGCGTGACAATATAAATGAAAATACAAACAATAAGGTACATGCCCTGCAGCTGGCAATAATGGAAACCCTACGCCTGGCCACAGGCCAACTATCTGGAAACCTGCGGGAGCAAACTGGTGCCGGGCACTCTCTTGCCGACCAGCAAGATGATAGGGCAACGGTGAAAGCTGTTGAACAGGCCAGACTTGATGCAATGCGTGATGCAGTCTCTGGAACAAAATCGTGTTCAATGATCACTGGATCTACCTCAGCTAGAGTTCTTCGAAATTCTGATGTAGTTAAGAAACAACTGGATGAAGAAATTGAAAAATTTATCCTTGGAGAAGACGGTGCCCCTTCAAGTAAAGGGGATAAGGTTGCCAAGGAGGTCCTTGTTGAAGTCCACTGTCTAAAATTTGCCAGTGAACAAGATGTTGCAAATGATGTCTGTCAAAAAGTTAGTGAAACACCAAACGCAGATATAAATGTTAAACAAACATTATTGCGCAAGAATGAAGATGGTACCTACGGTATCCCTCCGGAATATAAGGAGGCCGCTTTGGCCGCGTCCTTAAACCTATCTGCTTGGGAGGTCCTACCTCAAGTCTCAGGAGATGAGATAGCGCACTTTGATACTCTTGAGACCATTGCTGAGCGCAATAAAAAGGCAACTGCAATGTCTGTGTCCTCAGAAACCATATCTTATCTTATGTCACAAAGGATGCCATCTGGGGAGGGAAGTAAAAGTTCAGAATGGGCCGTGGGTGTCAGCCAAACTATGCCGGATATCTATAAGAACGCTTCGTTCGAAAAAGGCCTGTCACCGAAAGATTTTCTAGCACTTATCTCGCGCCAGTGGCTTTTAGATAAGAATGCAATGGCTGAAGCAGAAAAAAGTTCCGCAGCTGCCATTAAAGATATCCGTAATATCCTAGCAGTTATCGCCTATCAAAATTTCGAAAACCTTGAATATATGGAAAGAATTAGCCTGAATCTTGCAACGCAAACAGGCATGATGGTTCCTAATACATTTAAGGATAGATAGAGGTGACTATGTCGGACGTAGCATTGGATGAAGCTCAACAGGATAAAATTCCAGTATCAGACCCGGTTGGAATTGATGGGATGGAAAAGCATGACGACACTGAGTTTGTCATGGATGTGGCACCTGACGACGATTCAGCGGAATTAAGCCAGGTCCCAGATATAGAACCACAATCGAACGAGCTATCTGTCGAAAAACTCGAAAGCACGCACCCGAAAGAGCTTGAGGACGAAGAGGAGAAAAACCTAGATGAGGAACTCGAAGAACAACAATCTTTAGATCATGCCGGTGAGCAATCTGATCTATCTTCGGACAAAAATATTGGCGAAACCGAGGAGCATGAGCACGGTCAGGAAGGACAAGAACGTGTACTAAGCCTATCGGCATTTACGTCTGCTGCAGAAGAAGATCTTGATCAAGACAGTGACGTTGAGGTTATAGAGGAGAACCCCTTATCTAGGTTCTTTACTAAGGCAGAGGACGCACCTGCTCACAAAGAAAGTGATGTAACGCAAGAGAATATCAAAGTAAAACTTGGTGACTTTTCTAACTTTGGGGAGGAGGAGGAGGAACTAGAGGATACCGCTGGCATAAACGAATACCCAGAATCCAGTTTTGAAAGCTTAAAGAAAACTCTTCAAGAACAGAAAATCGAGTATGTTGATGATCTTGAAGAGAGTATGCAAAATAATAAGCAAGAGGTACGTTCTGAACGTAAAGATCCTGCCCAGCCACGAAAAATAGATACACAACATCAAAGTTCATATAGTGATGAACCTGTCGAAAGTCCGAGTTTAAAAACACCACTGCAATCAGAATTCGGGGATGGAATGGTCGCTGCCCCAATGAGTGGCGGATCTCCAAATCTAGGTTATCAAGCCAAAACATCGGCAACGAATATATTCGGTGCTGCGGGTGATCTTGTTACAGCAGCAACAGGGTTAGCAAAAAGTGGAACTGGTGCGGTTGCTCAGATAAGTAAGAGTTTAAGCAGTAGGATTGATCAGAAATCTAAAGCTTTTGGAAGAGAATACTCCCAACAATTGGCACGGGAGTACAATGAAACCGCTCAGGTTCTTGAAGCGATGAGCTCCGGAATTCATTCATTAAATAGTAATCGCAATGAAACCATCAAGAAACTTGCTGTCGAAGCTAATCTGCATGAAAAGGCAGCAGTCGAAGGTACAAGTCTAGGGGAGTACCTACAACAAGCCCTAAACTCACCAAAACATAGTGACCATGCTGCAGTCCAAGAAATACTGGCCAATGACGAAGTTATGAGAAAAACTTCGAAGGGCATAGAGTTTTTAGAGGCGATCAGAGGGTACACTGAAACTGTAAACCTTCAAAAAGATTACCTCGAGAAAAATGCTCCAGAGGATGACAAGATCACTGCTCTTAATAAAAGTGCCACTGAGCACATGGAGCAAGCGCAAAATAAGCTCAATGAACTAGAGGACCCACTCCTTGATAAAGGTAATGAAATGTCGAGTAAAGTCAGCATGGTATTGGAGAATCTTAGGAACCTACTTAAAAACATCGCCTCGGCTGTCGTGAGTAAATTCTCGCAGTCAGGCCATAAACAGTAGGACAAATATACGTTATTTATACATGAGAGGAGCTTAGACTCCTCTTTTACCTTAGTTATCTCTCCTTCCCTTCCCTTCCCTTCCCTTCCCTCCCCTCCCCTCCCCTCCCCTCCCCTTGCCGCCTTTGCGAATTTGTGTCTCGTTCAGTAGGGCAACTATCTTGAATATGAGGCACATAAGGAGTCATCAGATGAAGCTTGTGATCATTGAAGCGCCGGGAAAATGCAAACAAGTAAAAAAAGTATTTCAAGAGATCGGCTTTAACGCGAAAGTTATAGCAACCAGGGGACACTTATTTCACATCCCCCCTCCCCTCAAAGATTTACAAATCAATAGTGACTTTATTGAATATACACGTCAGCCAAAAAACAATGGCGTTTCGAAACGAATACAACAGGAAGCACTATCTGCGACCAAAGTTTACATTGCCACTGATGGTGATCAGGAAGGAGAAGTTATTGCATGGGATGTGTGGTCCCTTATTAGAAAGTTACCATGCAAGGTAATGAGAGTTCGATTTGATGGACTTGATAAGCACTCAGTTGAAAATGCTTTGTCTCAGGCTACTTGTATGGACGAAAGTAAGACATATCCAGGGCGAGTTAGATCCATTGTTGATAGATTAATTGGAAGTACCTTTTCAGGTAATGGAATAGCTGTGGGGCGTGTTGGGACAGGCCTTCTTTCATTGGTGTTCCGCCAGAGACCTGCCACAAAATACCTAAAACTTGTTGCTCCAGATAAACACAATCAGGCTCACTGGGTGACTGAAATTCCAATAAAAGGACCTATAACTGAGCAAATAGCAACGTCCCTATTAGAAATGAAGCTACCAGAACTTCACGTCACAAAATCACAAGTCCGATCCTCCAATGCGGTACCAAATATGAGTGATGTGATGATCGAAGCTGGCAATCAGTTGGACCTCTCTCCCATGGAAACCTCTAAGTGTATGCAGACACTTTATGAAGCAGGCCGGCTATCATATCCACGGGCTGGATCGCGTGGACTTTCAGCCTCAGCTCGTATTAAAATCGAAAGAATTTTGAACAACAGAGAGGCGATTATTGATACACGAATGATGGAGGAAAATGTTGAACCAACAGAACATGATGCCCCTCATCCATTAGTAACCGTAGATTACAACAAAGATCCATGTAAACTTAGCCAGGTTGATGCAGTTGAAGTCTTAATTTCTCGGGGAGTTATAAAGGCGGGTAAAAGAATAAAAATTGAGATGCATGATGGGCCATTATTTGCAGATCATGCACGTTCATATGGTTTTGGCGATGAAGTTTATGAAGTCCTAGCAAGTCTTAAATGGGGACGGGAAGTTTCGTCAAAGTACCCAGGAAGAAAAAGATGGGAAAAATCCAAAATCATTGATCGCAGATGTGACACTGTTCTGCTCGGACTTGCCATAAAGGAAGGATTGGGGAGGCCATCAACATGGGCGCATCACATAAATACTATATTTGAAAGAAACCTCTTAAACCAGGATCTAACTCTCACACCTAAGGGAACAATGTGGCTTAATAGGGCGCCAATGTCTTTAAAGAAACCAGGTTTTTCTAGAGATGTAGAGAAACAATTAAATGGCATTCACAACAGTTCCACCGACCTTTCAACTCATTGTGGGAACATTGTAAGGGAAATTGTGCATCAATGGGAGAATGATATCAAAGTACCAATATTAGAGAATACCAAAATGTACGGTTCAATTTCTTCACGTGAATTAGTATCAGAATTGGGTCATGAAACACATTTACCATTTGATTGCATACGACCAAAAAGCTCTGATTCTGATTTCAACTCAGAACTAGTGGATCATAGCAATAGCTCTTCAACTCACATTTCCCATTTGCCAAAGATATAGCTACTTACTCAGATCAACTTCTCTTCGGTTTATCTTATACTTGACAGCTGTCAAACTTAGATACGGCCCTCTTTTCATCGACTTGACAGCTGTCAAATTCTCTCCATTACCCGCAAATTACTGACTTGACAGCTGTCAAGTCAGTAAGTGTTTCGGTGTGATCTAGAACCATATCTTTCAGCTAAAAAACCATATAGTATCTGTATATATCAAATAATATTTGCAACATTTTCAGGTTCAGGTTCAGGTTCAGGTTCAGGTTCAGGTTCAGGTTCAGGTTCAGGTTCAGGTTCAGGTTCAGGTTCAGGTTCAGGTTCAGGTTCAGGAGCCTTCTTTCTTGGCACGTTCTCAAGGGTAATTTCGGATTAAGGTTGTAAAAGACTGATTGCGCCAATCTTTATATGTAACTGCGACACTTGCCCATTCGGCGTAGATTACTCATATCTGCATCTTAAGTTTTTTAGTTTTCCTTAATCCGGGGTATGATAAAATCCAGCTAACCGTTGTCTTTTTGGGGGGGAGGAAACTATGCCTGATTAATGCTAGTTTCAGTATGCTCCTTATTGTTCATACGCGTAGCTGTAATAGGGAATATCATTACTAATCGCCATCTTCTCGTCTGATTAAACCGACTTTCATGATATGCCGATATCAGAGACTGTGCCGTGAGAAAGCGGTTGCATGCGGGGTCTCTAAAAGGGAATGAAATATATATCAAAAAGATTCGGAATTCTTTTCATAGAAACATTATGACAAGCAGACTTTAAAACATGACCAACGACCTACGGACTTGACAGCTGTCAAATCTCAATAATGTTTTACATTTGGTTCACACGAGCTCTAATACGGAACTATGGTCAGCTAAAAGTAAAAACATTTGGCCCAGTGTAAGAGGTGCAAGGTTAGGGCACTTCCGGATATGAGTGAGTACCCTTTGTAATAATAAACTGGAATGCAGTTTTATATACATCTGCCTGTACTATATTGATGATAAAATAGGCTTATGAAAAATTTGTTTTTTATAGGTTGTGCTTATTAGAATGTCAGCAGTATATTGGTTTGACAGCTGTCAAAGTATAGTTTTTTATAGTCTTGAATCAAAGCCTCCGTAGTTAGTCTGATCTGAATCAGGTGAGAAGTAACATATGACCATTACAACAAGTTTCTCATCTGGATTGTCAGTTATCGCAAGCCTATGTTGCGTGAGGAGTTTGGTCTCTTTCTACACAATATCATCCATCGGACTATCTAAGAGATAAGGGTTCAGATATTAGAAGGGGGATCTCTAAGGACCTCGTTCACTTTTTGTAATAGTGCCACCGCATTTGTCGATCAGCCAAGTAATGCATAAGATCAAGGGTCGCTCCTCGTGCAAAGGCTATGCAGAGATTTCTCGGGCTAAAGAAGGTATATTGGGGCTGCCATTTTGGGCGATGGGGTGCCTTTGTACGAAGAGTGGTCGAATATTTCGGTAAACCATACATCAGTATACTCGATGGCGCGTGTTAAAACCTACTGGCTTAGGCCAGTAGCAGCTGAGTTTATCCAGTTTGACAGCTGTCAAGAATGGGTAGGGAGGTGAAAATAAATTGACTGTTGCACTTGTTTTCACCCAGATATTTTTCTCAGGTATATTGAGTTGACTGGTAATACCAAAGGCATGTGCTTTTGACTCGGCATATGGATTCCCAAATCACTTGAATTATGATTCAACATTGAGGAAGGATATTCTCAATGCCAGCGATCCCACTACGTCCTGATTATGATGCTTCCTCGTTACGCGCTCTTGCTTGCCAAAGTAAGGATGTGAGACAAAGTCGCCGCCTTCTTGCTCTTGCTGCTGTTTATGATGGGTTGTCGCGCTTGGATGCGGCGCGAATGGGCGGTATGGACCGCCAAACGCTGCGAGACTGGGTACATCGGTTTAACGCAGAAGGACCAGAGGGTCTATGCAACCGTAAGAGCCCGGGCCGTGCCCGGTGGCTCACTCATGAGCAAATGGCAGAGTTGTCTGATGTAGTTGAAGCTGGTCCTGATTTACACCAGCATGGTGTGGTCCGTTGGAGACGGCAGGATCTGCAAGGTGTCATCGAGGAAAAGTTTGGGGTCAGCTATAGCGAAAGAGCAATTTCAAACCTCCTCAAAGACCTTGGCTTTTCTCGGGTCAGCGTCCGGCCTCAGCATCCGGGGCAGGACAAACACCTTATGGAGACATTTAAAAAAACTTCCATAGCAATCTCAAGGAGATAACAGCGCATTTGCCCCCACAAAAATCTATAGAAATATGGTGGCAGGACGAAGCTCGCATTGGTCAGAAAAATGGTCTTGCAAGAAGATGGGCGACAAAAGGAACCAGGCCACGGGCTCCCCGCGACGGACGCTATCAATCAACCTATTTATTCGGGGCGATCTGCCCCGCCCGTGGCAAAGGGGCAGCCCTTGTTTTGCCCAAAGCCAATACAGACTCCATGCAATTACATCTGGAAGAGATCAGTAGAACCGTCGCGACTGGTGCCCATGCAGTGGTACTGATGGATCAAGCAGGCTGGCATACCACAGCAAAACTGACAATCCCTGAGAACATAACCCTTATGATGCTCCCCCCGCGCTCCCCGGAACTCAATCCGGTTGAGAATATCTGGCAGTATTTACGCCAAAACTGGCTATCAAACCGAGTCTTTAAAAATTACCAAGAGATTGTCGAGGCTGCCTGCGAGGCATGGAACAAACTTATTCAACAACCCAACACCATCACATCAATCGGCATGAGACAATGGGCTCACACAGGTCAATTATAAATGCCGCTGGTATAATGTGAATTGAAAGGGGAGGGGCTTTTATATCCGATTAAGCACCACATTTATTATGACGGTAATGTCATAAATTTTGTCTGAGCCAAGATTAAACCTATCGTCTAGATGCACTTACTCTGCGAAAACCACAAAATGACGTTGAGCTGGTTTCCGGATCATGCACGCCGTTTCCATTCACATTCGCCTCGTTTCGGTTAGGTGAATAGATTTGAAGCCTATTGTTGCTCTTGTCCGCCTCTAGATGACCTGATGCATAACTTAGCTGATTTCGTTAAAATATTCGACTTGCAGGATATCGATACATGACACCCAATGCCCGACTAATAGTAAGTAAATATAGGTCTTGTTGAGCTCGGCCATACGGACTTCATTATTGTCCATAACGACCTTTACCGGAAAGGCAATGTTACCAATGGCTTTCTAAAAGAGCAGGGTTTAGGCATCTTCGTCACGAAGTATTTGAGAACATATAATCAACGGTTTTGCCATGTTTATCAAAGGCACCATATAGGTAAACCCATTTCCCTTTGACCTTAAGATATGTTTCATCTGAGCCTCCCCCAAAGAAGTGGTCTACGTTTATAATTAGGAAACGGAGGACTCAATATGGGAATCAAGAGACCAAAGCCAGAAGTGATTGTCGTTAAACTGCGGCAGGTTGAAGTCCTGAGGTGGCAAGGAATGGGGCGCATGGATGCGATCCGACAGATTGGTGTTACTGAACAAACCTATTATCGCTGGAAGAAGAAGTACGGCGGAATGGGCACAGAATAGCTCAAGGAGCTGAAGCGTCTGCAGAAAGAAAACGAGCGTTTGCGCCGTGCAGTCTCCGATCTGACATTGGACAAGCTGATCCTTAGCGAGGCTGCTAAGGGAAACTTCTGAGCCCCGCTCGTCGCAGAGCCTGCATCAATCATGTTCGCAGTCAGCTGAAGGTTTCCGAACGGCGTGTTTGCCGTGTTCTTGGTCAGCATCGCTCCACACAGCGTCGCGTATCGGTGGGCCGGGCCGATGAAGAGCCCTTGGTTGCAGACATGATTGAACTGGCACGCCACTATGGCCGATATGGTTACCGTCGGATTGCCGCTTTGCTGAAAGATGCAGGGTGGCAGGTGAATGACAAACGTGTCGAACGCCTGTGGCGACGAGAGGGGCTGAAAGTTCCTATGAAGCAATTGAAAAAGGGGCGGCTCTGGCTCAATGACGGGTCTTGCGTCCGGCTGCGACCGGAATACCGAAATCATGTGTGGTCCTACGACTTTGTGCATCATCGAACAGAAGACGGTAGGGCCTTCAGAACGCTGAATATTCTGGATGAATACACGCGTGAATGCCTTGCTATTCGGGTGAAGCGAAAGCTGAACTCGAACGAGGTCATCGATGTGTTGACGGATCTGTTCATTATGCGCGGGTCACCTGCCTATATTCGTTCAGATAACGGCCCGGAGTTCGTTGCAAAGGCGGTTCAAAAGTGGATCAAAGCCGTGGGAGCCCAAACAGCCTACATTGAGCCAGGCTCGCCTTGGGAAAACGGATATTGCGAGAGTTTCAATGCCCGAATGCGTGATGAACTATTGAATGGAGAAATCTTCTACTCCCTACGTGAAGCCCAAATAATCATAGAAAGCTGGAGGAAACACTACAATACCAAACGACCGCACAGTGCACTGGGTTACCGACCGCCGGTTCCGGAAGTCATCATTCCGGTGGACCAAAGGCCAACCATGCACTAACTTTCAAAGTGGACCACTCAAACGGGGCTGCTCAAAATAACATTTTCCGCTTTCATTCTAGTCGTAGCAGCTGTGATCCGATATGAGTATGGCTCTTAGTTTTTGTAAGTTAGACATCATTTCAATAAAGTTTAAGTAATACCTTGAGAATCTAGGCATCTCACACTTCATGGAGCGATGACAAGATTGTTTCTGCCCAATTGAGATTCTGTGCAACAGGCCATACCCTCTATGAGGGTGGGGGAGGGCTTAAATGGAGCTAGCTTCTTGCTTGGCATTAAATTACATGGAATTCATTCATTATCCTATAAATAGGATAAAAAATAAATTTCATCATAGCATGTATAATTCATCCATCTTCTTGACATAAGCCCGCATTCGATGTTTTATCATAAATGCGGCTAATGTCGCATATGGGGAATGTTGTCACATGTATAGTTTATGATCGCATCTCTAAAAGTAACTATGATCTGATTTCGATCAATTAGTGATTTCATTTGTAATAGGTGGGTATATTGTTATGTCAGAAGCAGTAATCGAAAATTATAAGAGCGCGTTTGATAGCCATCTTCAAATACTTGATGATGTAGATCAAGCTGTTTCATTTCTTGAAAGCACTATTGACCAAGTTTCTATCTCTACCAACGATCCTCATGATGTGAAAGTCTTGAGAACGTTTACACCAAAAGAAGCTGGGGCGCTGTTAAAAATCACCCCAGCATATCTTGCTGATAGTTGTGACACTGCCGGTTTGAAAATCAAACGGGCACCGAAAACAAATGCTAGAATGTATACATTGGGTGATTTGAATAAGGTGCGGCAGTATTTGGCTACTAAAGTTCAAGATAAAGACCCCAAAAAAGCATTATTTTACGACCCTCGCAGGCGTAAAGGTGAAAAGTTAAAAGTATTTGCTGTTGCAAATTATAAAGGGGGGTCTGCGAAAACGACGACAGCAGTGCATTTGACACAGTCTCTAGCCCTAAAGGGGTATAGAGTACTTTTGATTGATATGGACCCTCAAGGTTCAGCTGCAAGTATATTTAAGATTGATGCTCTCGGATTGAAAGATGAAAACTCACTCTATTCTGCTTTAAAGTGGGATGAACCATCTCATATCGGTTCTGTTATTTGGCCAACATATTGGGATAATATTCATGTGGCATTAGGCGGCTATCCAATCAACTTATGGGATAGTGAAGCCTCTTATGGTACTGCTATTGCTTCTTACCGGTTACCTATCATCCAAGGTGAGCTTGAGACTATTGAAGACAAGCTGATTAATCACTCCATTGGGCTTGAAGAAATGAATGTGCTCAACGAGCAAAAGGAGGAGCTGGAAAGTGAGTATAGTGCCTGTATACAAAGGTTAAACTACGATACGCGGCTTGCAGAAGCTTTGGAAAATGTGGATGATCAATATGATGTTGTTATTCTAGATACGCCTCCAAACCTCATGTGGACAGCAAAAACAGCTATCACTGCAGCTGACCACATTCTTGTTGCTTTACACCCCGAATGGATGGATGTTGCGTCCGCAAGGCAGTTTTTGAGTAGTCTTCGTGTCCACTTAGAAACTAAGCTTACCTCAGACTACAATGTTGAAGTCAGTCAAAAGGTCCGGGATCTCAGCTATATCTTGACCAACGTTCATCGTCAGTCCAAAGCGCAAGAAACCATTGCAGATTTCCTCCATCAATTGCCAGGGTGCTTAGATCCTGAAATGATTCAAACTACGGCCATAAGCGAGGCTGGTTTAAATATGAAAACAATATATGAAGTCAGTGCAGGGGAACTTCATTCTCAAACATATAGTCGTGGTATGGGCTCCATGAAAAAAGTAAACGATTCAATCGAAGGTATCTTGAAAGCAGGATGGGGCAGGGACTAATGAGCAAAAGAAAAACCCATGACATTTTAGGTGCTGCCAATATTAAATTGGGAGAAAGTCGGGTATCTAAGAGTAAGCCAAAGGAGCTTGTTAGTGCTTATTCTGAGCTGTCGGCTCAAACGCCACATGAAGTATCGAAGAACGCGCCTCTGCATGTAAGTTCAAGTAGACCTAAGTCTTCCACGATCAGAGCCTTGAACCCGAATGACTGCTTTCCCTCATTTATCTCAGACCGTATTGATTTTAATAGTGAGAAATTAGAGCGACTGGTTAAATCTATTGAGGCAAGCGGCCAGGAAGTTCCCATACTAGTCCGTGAGCATCCGGAATTCCCCGGCAAATATCAGATCGCTTACGGACATCGACGTGTGCAAGCCTGTAAGCAATTGGGTATTGCCGTTAATGGTGTGGTTAAAGATCTTGATGATCTACAGTTAATGAAGGCACAAGGGAAGGAAAACAACGATAGAGAAGGACTGACATTTATCGAACTTGCTCTTTTCTCGTACAAAATGCGAAAAAACAAAGCCAGTTTGAAGGATGTAGCTGATGCAACTGGAAACGCAGGTAGTTCAGAATCATTAGTTTCAAAAAATACTGCCATTGTTGAATCCATTGCCGCCGAACGGATCTTACAAATTGGTAGTGCGCCAGGGATTGGGCGACCAAATTGGAAGGCTCTTGCTGAACATTTTGATAAAGGAAAGCTACCGGATGAGAAAGAAACAGTCTGGAAAACGCTAACTGGTGAGAGCAAATGGGAACTTGATGATTCTGAAACAAGATTTCTACGCATCAAAGATGCTTTAGACAATGTGGATCGGAAACAACCCGAGCCTATTCCCGCTAAAAAACTCACACATATTCATATTGGTGAAAAGAAGTATGCGGATGTGAAAGAGAGCGAAAAGCAACTGGTGATTACACTCAGAAAACAAGTCTCTCCTGATATAACTGAATATGTCGCGCAAAATTTACATAGGCTTATTGAAGAGGCCAAGCAAAAAAATGAATAGTATAGTTGGAGGTTTGTGAGAGGTGCTTAATGACGCACTTGGCTGCATCTTCACTCTGGATACATGAGCGAATTCGTGTCATTTGCTTAAAACCAATCAAATGACACACGCTTTTGGCCTATAATAATTTGTATTCATAGTATGGACGAGCCGCTTTGGAACGATCCAAAGGTAACGCAGAGGCTAACTCCCAGCCTTGGCCATAGTTAACCAACACTAAATCTCCAAATGTCCATTGGCGGTGACCGTTGCTCATATATTTATAATTATGGTATTGGGCAGACAAACGAGAATTGTGCTCTTTCGATATTCCAAGTCGACAAATAGGTGCCATGACCCAAGGTGGGCGCTTGGTTCCTGAAGTACGTGCAGCTTCGATAATATTTTGTGGGCGCTTTCGCACCATATTGGATATGATCTCCACAGGATCTCTAGCACTATCAAGATCGGTTTCGTACTCTAGAATTTTATTTTCGCGGTTTAAACCAGTGAAAAACAAACCTGCATTTCCAAGCATACAAGGGTCAGTTAGATGATCTTCTGCATTAATCAAGCATTGTTGTAAGGATGTCTGGGCTATTGCGTTTCCATCAAATAATACAATTGCCTCATGGATCACTTTTGTACCTTTAGCTGGGCAAGTTAAATGGGTGTAGGCTGCTGTTTCCACCAAGACCAGGCAGTCTCGCTCGCGCCTTGAAATGATATCGATCTCGCCTGCGATAAGCTGAGTTTTATCTTCGCCTAGTTGAATGTTTTTTAAGAGTACAGTTCCACTTAAACGCAGGCCATCATTCCTATGATAGGCAAACCCTTTTGGCCGGGGTGCCTTGATGGAAGGGGATAAGGAAGCATTGAAAGTACACCCGATCTCAATACCTACGCTGTTATCAAGAGCCCGAACGATCGCACCATCATCGCCATGCCATCCACTTACTTTGACAGCAATACTACCCATCTAATACCTCTTGCTATCCTTTCCCTAGAAAGCTGGCAACACTATGTATGTTCACCATTTCTCTACTACTCTGTGAGCAAAAGTAATGCTTGATGCAATTAGCAATGTCAACGCGAACAAAAACACGCAACTCCCCAGCCATAGTTTTCCAAACAACAGAATGTTGGGCTTTAGGACAGGCAGCGATAACCATATGTATGTCAAAAAGCTCTCTAGATCGCTCAATAGTAGATAAATTAAGTTGTAAGAAAAGATGGCAACGTGCTGAAAATCACTCCAGTACAGTATTGTTAGGATGAGTGAGAGGTTAAACTGAACAATAGGGCTCAGTACATAAAGCTTTGAGCGGAAATCCTGCAATTCGGTCTAATCCTTTTTGTAGATGTCTTTGAAAAAGTCAATCTCGCCATTTGGTTTTGGCCATGCGGTCCAATACCCAACTATAACCGTCACAGGGGAGGGGGGAGACATGGTCTTGCGTAGGTCGGATTTAATAATATGATCCAATTTATCTCTATCCATATTTAGGATCCAGGCAGATAGCTCGCGAACCTTTTCAACTCGTATGCAGCCCGCAGAAGCGGTCCATATCGTGGAGTTAAATAACTCGGGCTGATTGGTATCATGCATATAGATTGCCTGATGATTGTTCAAACCAATCTTTAGTAAACCCAATGCATTATGCGGGCCGGGTTTTTGGATAAAGGTGTCTGGTCTAATTGATAAATCAGCAGCATCATAGGGAGAAAGTTTCTCGCCATTTGACAGGACATAAAATTGACGGTCGATGAAATAATCCGGATTTTTAGAAATTTTAACGCGCCAGCCTTTTCTCCGAACGATACTTTCGGGCACCGTCCAGGTTGGAAGCGCCCGCACGAAGGTTACCTTGTTTTGAAGCTCTGGTGTTTCATGGGCTGGTTGACCAACGATAACACGACTGCCAAGTATGGGAATACCGCCCTCAAAAGCGTAGAGCTGGCCCGCAGGCACATTTACTAGGACTACCTTTCCATTAATGGGAACATGGATCTTGTTTAATCTCTTGAGTGTATTCTTGATAGCCTGAGCTTGCGAGCCAGAATAGTACGTTACAGCGTTTTCTAACTGTGCTCTAACCCATGTTAAGCCGTCCGATTTAGCACTCGTGGCAGAAAAGATAAGAAACACGGTGAAACATAAGCTTATGCGAATATGTGAAGCCAATACAGAAAACATCAAGAAACCTTAATACATGGCTATTGGAGAATAACCTCATAGATAATTTATCTTGCTAAACTGGTTAGTTTGCAAGGATGTTTTTGGCTAGCATATAAGGAGCTTAAAGAACAGGCAATTTAAAGTTTAGAAGACTTTCCTTACCCTAGTTGAACAAAGACGCGAAATTAATCTTCATTGAGATTGCACTCCGCGTCCAATTTTTTTGTTTAATATCCATTGTTCGGATATTTGGGGGTATTAGGCGTCCATTTTAGTACGGTTTCGACCGGTCTTTACTCCCAGACCACCTTTTAACGCATTCGCCCTCCGATTTTCAGTGTGTGCGGGGGCGACAAAAATATAATCAGAGGGAAGATCAAACAACGCTATATATTCTTCCGGAGTGATCCCATGATGAGTTTTAAGGTAAGATTTTAATAGCGTTTTTTTGTTTCCATCTATCAAGCAAATGATGCCATCATGTTCAACCGATTTTGCTGGATCAACAAAAGGCTTCTCAGGAATAAGATGAGCAAAGCGCTTCTTGATGCTTTCTTTACTTTCCGGGGTATTTGCTTCTGGAGCCGGTAGTGCCTGGGCATTTTCAGTTGTTTTTTTCCGTCTCCCCCGTTTAGCTTTGGGTTGCTCAACACTCTGAGCTGGAGCTGGGCTAAGTGCCAAAGACGATGCTGTTGGCTGTGGTGGTGCCGCCGCCTGCACTGTTTGTTCTGAAGCTGTCTTTACAGGTTTCACTGTCACCTCAGTTTCAAGCTGGTGGGCCGCTTGCTCTTGTGAGATAACGTTCTGAACGGGCTGAACGGGCTGAACGGGCTGAACGGGGGGGGCGGAAACTTGTTTGGTGACGAGTGCGGCTTGATCATCTAGGTGATCAAGTTTGGTGATACAATCTTGAAGAGCTGAACTCACATTTCGAATGAAACCTGATACATCATTTGCTTCAAGGTTACCTGCATTCACCTGTGCAGTCGCTATGGAAATTACGCCTTCTAGAAACGTTTTTGTAAGGTGTTTGTCTGTCATTCCCTCTACCTGATGTCTAACGTGATATCTTTGGTTTCTTGTTTTGTTTTATGTGTTCTTTTTATGTCTAATGTTTGGCCACGAACCTTATTCGTTCAATGTACTAACGCATCATAACCCTATATTTATTATTTTTTTGCCATTTCTGTGTCAATTATGATGATAATATTGTCTTTCTTAGAATAATTTCATCAGTCTCCCTTATTCACAATTCCGTATATCTTGATTCTGGTTGTTTCTCTTAATTATTTTCTAATTCCCACAAGGACAACTGGAAAAAATAGCGTAAAACCTCTCAAATATGACAAATTATCACACTTTGTTATCAATTTTTTCAAGATAAACTTGTCGAAAGTGGAATGTCCGACCGACATTCCACTTTTTCATTATAAAAGCGAGAGTTGATGAGGCTTGGAGGAAGGTTTAAATATATGCACTTTCTCAACCTTAGGGGCTAGGACCGGTTTGAGTTCCTTCATTAGGTTTGCCATGGCTTCGCCAATCCTAATGCGTTCTTCCCCTCTTGGATAGCGCGGAGCCAGATGGACATCTGTATTAAAGTTTTCATTCCGAGTTCCATGAACCAAATATTCTGATTTAGCATCAAGGTTGTGTAATTCATCTTCGATCCAGCTTTCAAAAGCACGGGCAAAGAGCTCACAGGGCGTGGAATAGTATGGTTTTTTGCGCACTTTTGCGCGACCATCAAGCTTATCAAGTCGTCGTGCACTAGCGTAGTACTTAGTCTTTTCCAGTGGCAATAGATGGACGTCCCCCTCAACGAGGCGTTGACGTAACCTTATCAAATCATTCTTTCGTTTCCCGTTATAGGTTGTAATTTCAGGACGCTCTTCCATTTTTTTCATTGATCATCGATTTGGTTGATGTATTCGTCACAATCAGGTTGCTTATAGTGAATTGTCTGCATGACATTCTTCCATGCTTGATCAATTCGATCACTGTGACCTGGCCCATCGTACCTATTAATGGCATCTTTATCCATAGGAGTGGAGCCTCCGGATGCATATTTCAAATAGTTGTATTTTGACTGGTTATGCCCATCAGCCTCTAGGCTTTTTCTCATGATCACATCATCAATGAAATGAGCTAGCTCATGGGCAACTGAACCGGCCCCATTAAAGCGGGTAAGGTTGATGATCTTTTGAACTGGCTCGTAGTGTGCTGCAGCGCCAGGTCTACCTCGAGCGCCAAAGGCAACAGAAAAAGTTTGGTCCTGACCAATCGCCGCAATTGGGATATCTACAATATTACAAAGATCTTGTAGGGCTTCACTCCCAAGGCGGAGGAGTTTACGCCGCTCAGCTAAAGATACGCTTTTCCCAAATTGAACGCCTCTTAGGTTGAATTCATTAACAAACCCCTCTGATGAGCGCATCTTCTCACCGCCTACAGGGTTAAGTCCGGTCCTTTCCAGTTTGTCTAAGTGTGGTCTGGAGCCCACAATAAGGTTGCCATAGGGGTCATTTTTTTTGAGTTTTTTAGGGGTGTCAGGGTTATTCTTTTTGTATTGAATCTGAAGAAAGTGCTCCGCATCCCTCTCACAGTCAAACTCTTTAATATAATACTTTAGCGATCTCCCTTTTTTAAAGTGAATCCTGAATTTGTCATTGTGAGGCACAACTAGGTTGTTTTTCTTCCAGGCAACTTCGGCATTAGGCCAGCCCGCAAAGACCATGCTTTTTGCCTGAAATAGGTCAAGTTCCGTGCACTTGTATCGACCTTGAAAGCGAGCATAAAACTCCCCCTTTACACGCTTTCCTCCGCTGCGCGTTGCTGCTGAAAGGGCTAAGATGTCGGCTGGTAGACAGGACGTCCGACGACTCTCTGTTTCTTGCTCCCAGCATGAAGTAATATAATTATCTATATGTTCCTTTAGAGAGGGCATATCTGTCTGCTCATTTATAAGCGAGCGATATAGTTGAATTCCTTTGACATAGTTTGATACGAACTCAACTGGGTCATCATTCATACCAAGTACAGGTTTTGACGGTATTTTTTGATAAATAACCTTTTGAAGAGCCACCATATGAGGGTCGGAACCCTCTTTAATCATGGCTGACCAATCTGGCTCTGGCCAGCATGCTTTTTTTGTTGTCAGTGCAACTTGCTGATAGCTGTCTAGAGCTGCGAATTTTTCTGGGGTAAGGATGTTGCCGTGATTAAATTTAATGGCGCCTGGTATAACTTCGCCCGCGTCTTGCAGGTCATTTGCTTGAGCCACATATGACATGGCATCCTCCTTTATAAAACCGTTAGTTCCAGTTTCAAAAAAAGGATGCAAGTTTCAACAATCTTCTTTTGTGACGCCTGCTTGTCCTCACAGGTGGAAGGCAATCTGTAGAGCTGCTTCGAACTCTTTTTGTTTGATTTGGCCGTTCAAGGCAAGCATGTGAAGTTGCTGATTATATGGGTCCTTATTCATGGCACCTTTGGCCCAGCACCGGTACCACGGAGAGAGGGAGCTATGAGCGCGGGTACTGCATGTTGCAATAAGGCTTTCAAGCCGTGCATTGCCTTGAATAACCCAATCTGCAGATGATGGCTTCATGAACCTGCCACCAATTTTCTCAAGAAAGCCCTCGATTGTTTCGTTAATTAATCCCTCGGATCCTGATAGTAGGTATTGCGTAGCTGGGGCCCTTTTCCCCCCCATGGCTGCAGTAATATTTGCAGCTTCACGCCATGATCCCGCAAAGGTAAAGCTTCCAAGTTTCCAGTAATTGGAAGACAATGAATTATAAAGCTCCAGTAAGCGAAGCTCGTCCTGTATGAACTCAACTAAAGCTGGAGATCTTTGTAAAAATCTAACACTTGCTTTAACCGCTGGAGTTTCAGTGAACCCATCAACCTCATGAAGAGAGTAAATGCCGCTATGTCTTAGCAGGTTAAAATATCTCCAATGTCCATCATCGGAGTAATAGCACCAATACCCATCATCACGCGCAGACGGTTGTAATGTGTCAATTCGGGTATTGGTTGCAGGATCGAGGGCGTTCAACAGTTGGAAAGGGGTACCATTGATAAGTTTCCAAGATGTGTCTTCATCAAGGTGTTCAATATCAATCTTGTTCTCAAGAGCCACTATCTAATTTTCCCAAATTTTAGCCGAGGTGCACCAAAACTAAGGTCACACCCTATAAAAGTAGGTGGGCCTATCACCATTTGGTAAAGGATATCTAAATTCCATGAAACGCTATCAATCATAGAAAATTAGAAGATCAGATAAAAGGGTTGCTCAAAGGAGGATAAAGATGAAGTATGCAAATAAGGATAAAGTGATATTTATCATAGGATAAAAATATTTGGAGGTTTAAACAATGAGTGGTTCCTTGAACAAAGTAACGTTGATCGGTCGTCTTGGAGCGGATCCAGAAATTCGCCGCATGCAAGATGGAAAGCCAATAGCCAACTTAAAGTTGGCAACAACAGATACTTGGCGTGATAAAAACACAGGGGAGAAAAGGGAAAAGACGGAATGGCACAGAGTTGTAATTTTTAATGAAGGACTTACAAAAGTAGCAGAGCAATATTTGCGAAAAGGCGCTCAAGTATGTATTGAGGGGGCATTGCAAACTCGTAAATGGCAGGACCAAGAAGGCAAAGATCGTTATTCCACCGAAGTTGTGTTGACAGTCAAGAATTCAAATCTTGTTATGCTTGGGAACAAACCCCAAGAAACTGGCAATACGGATAATTCGACAAATGGGACTGGGGCGCAAGATTCTGAAAATGCAGAATATAATGATGCGTTATTGGGAACACCAAACCTAGATGATGAGATCCCGTTCTGACTTTTACCTTAAATAAACAGCGTGCACTGCTTTTTACAAAATTAGAAATTTTACTAAGCCTCGCATTTGCGAGGCTTGTTATTTGAAAGTGGAGGGGATGATAAACTTGTTTCCTGTGCCGTCAATGCGATAGTTAAAGGTAACCCGTTCACCCCGGACTCCGCGTGCTGCAGCATCAAAACACTTCATTCCATACTGGTCGCCATTGACTGAAATGTCATGGTTGTATACGAGGCGTCCACCTGTTGGACTAGTGCTTTTCACGTTCTTCATGACTGAATAACTTAAAATTGTTCCTGAAGTAACTTGATAGAGCATCAGTTCACTTGGTGGTGTTGTGTGAATAAGCAGCCGGGAGAGATCGAAATCACAAGTTTTTTTTACGAGCTGCAGCCACTATAGCCCATTTGGAGACGCCAAATTCTTGTGAGAGCTCTTTTACAGTTGGATGATTTTCAGTAAGTTCCGCAATATGTGAAAGTTGCAAATACACCGCATTACAGCCAGCTTCTTTCAAAAATGTCAGGGCACACGCCTCTGCAACGTTGAATACAGCTGCTCCTGATTGTGTTTTAATGATCCCATATGGCCAAATTATTGGAATATTTGCTTTTGTTATAGAATCAAATATCTGAGCTCGGCCGTTGATAAGGATTCGGGGTAATCCTTCAATAGGTTCACGTTGATACCAAAAACCGCTCATTGCGCAATTCCCATTCTTATTTGTTATCCAACTAAGCTATATGATGACTTATATTTCCACGATTTTACCTTAAACAAAAGTCATATTTGGATTTAATTTAGATATTTTTCGCACAATCTACTGGATTCTTGCAAATGGATCTGACCAAATCATTTTAAGACAGGACTGGCAAACAATCTGTAGTTGCTACTGCCTTTCCATCTATTGACAATTGATATTAGGATAATTAAGCATCCTAAAAGTGAACGAAACGAGCTTGGGAATATGGAAAACGTAAAATACTTACCTATTTCAAATATGGCTGAAGTAATGCCCAAATTGGGGAGTGCTCAATCTCAAGATAATCCTCTAATGCTTACAGCATATGTGTTGGGACAGTATGTTGCCGCCAATGGGCAATGCCCTAATTTAAATGAACAAATTAAGACCTTGACAACAACAGTTTATACATCTTTGTCAGCACTCCAAGGTCGTGAGCAACCTTCTGTCCTTGCTTCAGATCAGGTGAGATCCATTACACCTAAACTCGATGTTGAGGAAACACTCTGCCGGCGAAATCAAACCATGTTATGTCTTGAAGATAATAAGTGGTACAAATCGTTAACACGCCCGCTTAGCCGGCTGGGCATTACACCGCATGAATATAAAAAAAAATGGGGCCTGCCAGAGGACTATAACCACAGCAGCGCCAAACGTTACATAAATGAACTGGACCAGCAAAAAGCCTCCGCGGGGACCTAAATCGAAGAGTTCACTTCCAGCGCTCGTTTCCTAGTTATCTGGGTACCAGTATGATTTTCTGTACCATGTAATATCAACCCTAACAAACCGCCCTTCACTTTAGCCTTATGCGTGTCACGGACTGGGTGAATACAAACCATGCTCATTCGTTTCATGATACTTGCAGTAGTGTAATACAAACATCACAATTGTATCTTTCGTGATGTGGCATTCACATAGCTCTGACCACATCATGGTAACATTTTAGATATAAAAGGTAACCGTTGTTATAACCCCACCTAGACACTTTAATTGGTGCGACTTCAAAGCATGTGTATCCAGTTAGTTAAGCTTAATCGATGGGATCCAGCCTTTACAAGAGTATAGCTGAGTGGAAAACATCGGCTATAATATTCATACTGCCTTCCTTTTGGATTGATCGCTCAGAGCGCGATAACTTCGTACATTGCGTGACCATCAAGGGAAGACTACAGCCATCCCGTTTACCCACTTTTCATAGGCTACACCGTTTTGGTGTGGAGCTCAAAAGCCATAACAGTATATGGATGAAAACGGCTGCGCTTTCGTTTTGCTTCCAGAACATCATACTGGCCAGACAAAAGATACCAGATGGTACTGTTCTGTAAGCGTTGTTCCGGCTCCATCTTGACAAAAGTGCAGCTTTCAAGGTGTGGTCATAATACTGGTAACGCAAAGAGGAGCTGCTCTGGTTAATGGCAGGTCCCCCTCTAAGGTGCTCAGGTTCTGTATGGCCTCATCATACGATCAAGGCATCGTCGGTCAGACTTCTGAGTTTAATCTCACCGTCGTATAGGCCATCGCGGCCGTCCACTTCACTTAAGGACCGCTCACCGCCGTAAAGGACGTAGGTTTCACCTGAATTGAACTCAGGATCCCCAGCAGGGTCACCAAAGGGAACGCCAATGAGAATGTCATCAACACCATCGTTGTTCACATCACCTGCGGTTGAGACGGTGAGGTTCGAAAAGTCAAATTCATTGACAGGGTCTCCGGTAAGTACATAGCCTTCGGTGCCATTGAGCGAGCCTAAATCAAAGTTGGCATCGAAGTCGCCTTCCGTGGTGGTGTCTTTGCCAAACACCAGATAAGCCTCATCAGCGCTTTCTGTCGCTATGAGGATATCATCAATGCCGTCCCCATTCACATCCCCGGCGGAGGAGACATTTTCTCCGGAATTGTCAGATTCATTTTTTCCTGTGAGAGCAAAGCCATTGCTGCCATCCAGATCACTCATGTTCATGCTTGCCGAAAAGTCACCTTCATCAGCAGTATCTTTACCAAAGACAACATAAGTTACGCCAGTGTCATGAGTAACGCCAGTGTCATAGGTTACGATAGGGTCTCCAGTGACAACTTTGTTTGCAAGCCTTGATCCGATCAAAAGATCGTCAATACCATCCCCATTCACATCGCCAGCAGACGCCACAGATGCTTCATAGAAGTCATATCTATCAATCCCTTTCAGGATAAAACCGTTGCTGCCATCCAAGGAGTCGAGTTCAGGTTGATCGTTGACGTTAGCTGCATCCTGACCAAACACGACATATGTTGTGCTTGTGCTAGAGCCGCGGAACTCAACGATCGCAATATCATCAATACCATCTCCATTCACATCGCCAGCTGATGAAACCAAATCACCTACATAGCCTCCATAGAAGCCTCCTGCATTGAGAGCGTAGCCATTACTGCCATCCAGTTCATCAAGCATAATTTCCTGAGTATACGATGTAGATCCGAATACGACGTATTGCTTATGAGAGTCTCTTGAAGGTCCTATTTCTTCGATTAGAAAATCATCGATCCCGTCTTCATTTACATCACCAACGCCAGCAACAGATGCTCCCGTGCGGTCTCCGCCACCGGCTCCGTTCACCACAAAACCATCTTGGTTTGTGACTATGTCGTGGAGTTGAAGCTGTGAAGCAAACTCTCCGTCAATGGTGGTGTCCTGGCCAAAAACAACATATGTCTTACCAGCGGATGTCACTCCATTGGGGTCTGCACCTATTGCACCGATCAGGATATCATCGATGCCATCACCGTTCACATCGCCCGCATTGGAGACCGCCCCCCCAGACGCGTCATTAGCGCCCCAATACACAGACTTGTGATAATGGGCCCCTCCCAAGACAAAGCCGTATTTCTGGGGGCCACTTTCTTCATTTGTAACAGAGACCGTCACTGTGCTTGTTGTAGAACCTCCATGGCGGTCTGTTGCCATAACTTCGATCTGAATGTCGCGGGTTTCTCCGTTTGCCAGATTCTGGAAGTCTGTTTCAGGGTTAAAGCTCAATAGTCCGCTGGAGGGGTCAACTGTTGCACTACCTTGGGAAGGGCCAGTCGCAATGGAATAGATCAGGGAAGATCTGTCATCATCATGGTCAATATCATCGGCCAGAACCGTAAGGTCAAAGGTGACCGGTTCACTTCTGTCTGTGACAAAGTAGGTGGCATCCTGCAGAGTGGGGTCATCATTGATACCCACAACCGTCACAGTCACATCATTTATGGCATAAGCACCGTGTTGATCGGTTGCTGTCACTTCAAACACAAACTCCCGGGTTTCTCCGAGTGACAGTTCGGTGAAGCCATCACCCGGATCATAAGAGAGCTGTCCATCTACAATATCAAGTGTTGAGCTGACTATTGCCTCAGGGATGTCAGTGAGAGCGTAGCTCAGGCTAGACCCATCATCATCGCTATCGATATCATCTCCAAAAGGCGTCATATCAAACGTATCTGGTGAGCCCACATGGACCGTGAAGCCTGCCGCACTTAATGTGGGGTCATTATTGTAGGAAAAACGATCATCGATCATGAGACCCAGCTTGATATCACCATCGGCAACACCATCCAGCTCGTCAAAGCTTGCAAGTAAGTCTGCTCCGCCATAGACAACATAAGTACTGCCAGAGCCGTCATTCGTTCCGATGAGAATATCGTCAATTCCATCGTTGTTGAGATCTCCAGCGGCAGAAACGGAACGCCCGAAGAAATTCTCCTCAGGCAGCCCTTTCAGCACATAGCCATTGCTTCCATTCAGTGCTTGCAGATCAAACGTCGCCCCATACCCTCCTTGCGTGGTAGTATCCTTGCCAAAGACGAGATAAGTTTCGCCCGCTAGGATTTCGCCGCCAGGGTCAGCCTGCATTGCTCCAATCAACAGGTCATCAATACCATCGCCATTCACATCTCCAGCAGAAGCTACAGAGGCTCCAGCCAAATCAAAATAATCTGCACCTGTTAAAGCAAAGCCGTTGGTGCCATCGAGGCTTTCGAGATCAATGGAGGCGGCAAACTCCCCCTCCGTGGCGGTGTTTTTACCAAAGACAACGTAAGCCGCACCCGCTTCAATATCGCTCTTTAAGGCAGCAGATGGTGCTCCGATCAGGATGTCATCAATTCCATCACCGTTTATGTCTCCGGCAGAGGAGACGGAAAAGCCGGTCAAGCTCTGTGCTTGGGTACCGTGTAAGGTAAAGCCATTGCTACCGTCCAGGGATTCGAGGTCGAAATTGTCCGCAAAATTACCTTCTGTGAGCGTATTCTTACCATAGATGACATGGGCGACCCCCACATTTGCACTTGAGGGCGAGTCCCAGCCCGGAGCTCCAATGAGGATGTCATCAATGCCATCCCCATTCACATCTCCGGCGGAGGCCACGGAAGTCCCCGCTTCATCTCCAGAATATGCCCCACTTACGGTAAACCCATTGGGTCCATTCAATGTACTCAGATCGTAGCTGGCACCAAAGGAACCTTCTTTGCCAAATACCACGTAAGTCTCGCCTGCATCTGCGTTGCCATTGCCTGCGGCTTGCGGAGCTCCAATGAGGATGTCATCAATGCCATCACCGTTCACATCTCCGGCCGAGGCAACTGAATACCCAGCTTGGTCAAGTGTATTCACACCTTTCAAGGCGAACCCGTTCTGACCATCTAAAGTACTGAGATTCAGAGTGGGCGCAAAGTTCCCCGTGGAACTTCCGAAGACCACATAACTTTCTCCTGCTTTGTCCTGACCATTAGGATCTGCATACCGTGCCCCAATCAGGATGTCGTCAACCCCGTCCCCGTTCACATCTCCTGCGGAGGAAACCGAATAGCCGGAATTGTCACCCGCAGAGGCCCCTTCCACAATAAACCCGTCTGTACCATTCATATAGGAGATCACATTTGAAACTGTCCAAAACTGACCTTCGCTCTGCGTATCCTTGCCGAATACAACATAGCTTTCACCGGCTCCACCGTAACCAATATCGTTAGCGGCCATAGCGCCGATCAGAATGTCATCAATGCCATCGCCGTTCACATCCCCCGCAGAGGCTACTGAATATCCAAAATCATCCCCATTACTTGCTCCTCCAATGCGAAGGCCATACGGAACGAACGCGGTTAAGCCCAGACTCTCAAGGTCGTAGCCTGCATGTTCCAGCACCTCTTCCACTGAAAATGTTCCATCCTCAAACTGAAAGTTCTCGATGAAATCTTCATCCAGATGGTCGAGCTTTCCGTCATTGTTGCTGTCAACCAAAGCGTTTTTAATATAAATGCCATTTGGGTTTGATGGATCACCGATTTGGTCAGGGAACGTAATATTGATATCGGTCCCGTCAACCTCGATCATCCAGTCAGTCGCGTTGGCACCATTACTATTAACCAACTCATACTGAAGATAAACAGTATCTACGCCCTCACCATTGTCCTCGATGATTGTCTGACCCCAAGAACTGCGATGAACGTAGACATCATCACCGTCATTGCCGTGGGCACGGTCGATACCCGCTCGGCCTTGCAATTGGTCGTTTCCATCGCCGCCAAAGATAACATCATTGCCAGATTTTGCGTTAACATTATCATCTCCAGAACTCCCGATAATTAGATCAGGGTCAGCTCCAGTACTGGGAGCTCCTGACCCAACCTGCAACTGGTGAATAGAGACACTTGTTTGGCTCTTTATGTCCATTATGAAAAGTTCATCCGTACCGGTGATAACAGTAGAACCGTCGTCGCCATCACTGCTGTCAATATCGGTGATCAGGACGCCATTGCCATCAGGGGTAAGTGTCAAGCTGTACCCCGTGAGATAATCTCCCGTCAGAACTACGGGCAGGACCTCTTCAACGGTGACATCAAAGGTGTACTCATTCACGCCGCCCTTGCCATCGGACACGGTATAGGAAAAACTGTCGGAGCCAAAGAAGTCGGCATTGGGGGTGTAGCTGTAACTGCCATCACTGTTGACGGTAACCGAGCCGTTGGTGGGCGATATGTTGCCAGCTGCGTAGCTTACCGTATCGCCATCTGCATCAATGGCGGCAGGTAGAGCGCCATTCAAAGGAACATCTTCCTGAGTGAATGCTGCTCCATCACTTGCCTCAGGGGCTTTATTCCAAGTACCATTAAATTGGTTATAGCCTTCTTGTGCCAGAAGCGCATCAAGGGTGAGTGTTTGGTCATTGAACTGGAAGAGCTCAATCACATCTTCGTCCAGACTGTTCAATTGGCCATCTGAATTACTGTCAACGAGGGCATTTTTGACAAAGACACCTTGCGGATCCGACACACTACCACGATCTGTATAGATGATATTGAGGTCAGTGCCTTCCACATCCAACCGCCAGCTGTCACCTGTTCCCAAGCTCCGGTCTGAGGCAAGGCTACCAAGAAAGGCTGTATCCTGCCCCTCTCCATTGTCTTCAATTATCATTTCCCGCCAGCTGGCGTAGTGGATGTACCTGTCATCCCCTTCATTGCCATAGTAGCGATCGATACCACCGTTGCCGCGCAGGGTATCATTGCCAGCCCCTCCAAACAGCAGATCCCAACCGCCCATGGCATCGATAGTATCATTACCACCGCCGGCGATGATCAGATCCCATGAAGCACGCCCTTGTGAATCTACGGTGTCATAGGTTTGCGTATCATCACCCTCCGTATTCGTCCGGATATAGATCTCGCGGTCCTGTATGATCAACTCATCATCCAGTGCAACCTGAGTGACGCCGTCGTCTCCATCAGAGCTATCGATATCGGTGATCTCAATACCATTGGCAATACCACTCCCATCGGTAAGGACAGAGAAGCTATAACCGGTCACATAATTGCCCGTGAGCACGATAGCCGGTTTTTCTTCCACAGTTACTGTAACGTTACCTTGGGAGGCCAACGCGCCATCTGTCGCAGAATATTGGAAGGTTTCAGTGCCGATAAACCCGGCTGTAGGCGTAAAGGTTAAAGTGCCATCCGGGTTTTCTGTCACTGTGCCGTTGTCAACGCCGGAAGTTCCGAGGAGAAGCAGATTATCGCCATCAAACTCCAGATCGTTGGACAGAACATCAATGGTCACACTTTGCTCTTCAATGGTTGTGGCACTGTCGCCAATGGCGATGGGCACATCATTGACGGGCGTAATGTTGATGCTCACACTTGCCGTGTCCGTTCCGCCATTGCCATCGGAAACCGTGTAGGTGAACGAACCTAGACCATTAAAGTTCAACCCACTGTCAAACTTGATGGTTTGAGCCTGCGCATCGAGAGAAACAGCTCCGCCCGATGCTCCGGAAACAGCGGAGATGGTGAGCTCGTCATTGTCCGCATCACTGTCGTTGGCAAGCAGCTCATCAAAGGTAAGGACAAGGTCGGTGTCCTCCAAAATCGTACGGCTTTCTCCGGTGGCGACAGGATTATCATTCACCGACGTTACCGTCACTGAAACGGTCCCTGTATTCGTCTGACCACCACTGTCACGAATGGTATAAGTAAAGCTGTCAGAGCCATAGAAGTTGGCATCTGGCTGGTAGACGATATCAATGCCATTTAAAATGGCCACACCGTTGGCTGGATCGGATACGGAGACCAGAGAAGGTCTGCCGTTGTCCACATCGCTGTCATTGGCAAGCACATCAATGAAGACAAAATCATTCTCGGCTACAGTGGCAGTGTCGGCTGCGGCAATCGGCTTGTCGTTCACCGCAGTAATGGTCAGGTCATAGGTGTAGGTGTTTGCGCCGCCATTATCATCGGAAACTGTGTAGCTGAAGCTGTCAGCGCCGAAGTAGTTCAGGTTTGGCGAATACACAAATGTACCATCTGTGTTGATGTTGACCGAGCCATTACTTGTACCTGTGGCAAGTGCGTAAGTGATCTGATCTCCTTCTGCATCCGTCGCGGTGGGCAGTACACCGTTCAAATCATTGTCTTCTGCAATGGTTGCGGAGCCATTGCTGGCCATTGGGGCATCGTTTTCTGGAAGAATATCCAAAGTGGCCACGGCAGAAGCCGTAAACTCTCCATCTGATACGGTGTAAAGGAAGGCCACATCCGTATCATCATTCAAGTCAGGAGTGTAGGTCCATGTGCCATTGAGGTTGTCGGTGAGTGAACCGCCGCCAGATTGAATGTTCAAACTGGTCAGGAGCAATGGCCCTTCCACGTCACTGGCACCAGCCAGCAACTCCGTCGCCGTAATCTGTCGGCTTCCATCCTCAGCCATAGTCCCAAGAGTGAGGGCTGTGGCCACAGGGCGATCATTATCCGCCGTGATTGTGAGTGAAACCGTAGCTGTTGAGCTGAACTCTCCATCCGAGACCGAATAGGTGAAGCTGTCAGAGCCAAAGAAGTTGGCATTGGGGGTATAGGTATAAACCCCCGTAAAGGTGTTCAGATCCAGCTCACCATCGCTTGGTCCGGTTGCCAGTGCATAGGTCAGGAAAGGACCATCCACATCCGTTGCAACAAGGTTTCCTGCAAAGGTCACATCCTCCAGTGTGGTGCCGGAACTATCTTGCGCCACAGGCCGGTCGTTTTCAGGTTCCACGAGCACCGAGACAATAGCGGAATATGTGACAGGGACGCCGCTGGTATCAGCTGCGTCCTTGAAGGTGTAGGAGAAACTATCCGATCCAGAGAAGTCAGCATCTGGGGTATAGGTGAGCGTTCCATCTCCATTGTCGGTTACGGTGCCATTGTTGGCCCTGCCCACACTGTCTATTTCGGCGGTTACTCCAAACTGGATAATGTCGTTCGTCAAAGGACTAAACGTGGTCCTACCATCCTCAGCCACTGAAATAGCATCGTTCACAGCCCCCATATTAAAGTCAGGAGACCCCTCAATGGGTTCAATACCAATAATGGTACCATCGCCAACACCGGGTGCGCCGATGATAGGGGTGACAATAACGGCATACTCTTGCCCCATCTGTTCAAAGTCCAGATTTTGCAGGGACACAGACTGCCCATCAGGGAAGTCAATGATAACTGAGCCAGAGCGGAAAACAAGATCATCATAGGTAAAGCTGGCTTGCCGTACCACGAGGATTTCACCCTGTTCAAAATTGGTGATGATATCTCCATCCAGCTCGTCAAGGGTGCCTTCGTAAATATCGGTACCTTCCCCACCATCAACCAGATCGGCTCCCAAGCCAGAGTGGATCACATTGTCTTCACTGTTTGCGATAATCGCCTCTGCGCCTTTGGAACCAATAATACTCGTGGCACCGTCCTTACCGCTCACGACAGGGAGCACCTCGACAGTAACCGTGGCCGTATCCGTTCCACCGTTCCCATCAGAAACTGTGTAGGTAAAGCTGTCGGTACCTGTAAATTTGGAGGTTGGGGTATAGGCAATCCTTCCATCGCCGTTAATTGCAACAGCTCCCGATTTGCCTTGTGTAATTTGTGAAATGCTCAGAGTTTGATTGTCATCCACATCACTATCATTATTCAGCGCATTAATGGTGACAGTACCCCCTTGGGCAACACTGGCGCTGTCGTCAATGGCAAGAGGATCATCATTTACAGGAAGAACATTAATGGTCACGTTGCCATACACATTGGGATCATTAAGATCTCTAGCAAGCAAGCGGTACTCAAAACTGTCTTGACCAGTAAAGTTCTCATTAGGGGTGTAGATGTAGTCATGTCCCTGAGAGTTAGTAATCAGATCTATGGTACCGTTGGTTGGGAGCACAGTGATTGATGTTACGTCCACCAAGTCCCCTTCCACATCGTAGTCATTGGCCAAAATGAGGGACTTCACATTAATGCTTGTGTCCTCATTCACCGAAATAACATCATCCACGGCCCGCGCATCATCGTTAACGGGCGTAATGCTGAGGGTGAAGGTTTGGGTTGGCGAGGTCGCCCCCTGAGCATCAGTCGCTCGCACCTCTATGTCGAAATCACCATTGAAATCCTGCGGCGGGGTACCGGAAAAGTCTCCAGTTACAGAATTGAACGTCAACCATTGCGGCAGCGGTGCGCCGCCGGCAATTGTTGCCTCCAGCCCCAGCTGACCAAAGATCGGTCCGCCGGTTTCAGCATCGGCAAAGGCAAAACTACCAATATTAAAGGCGACCGCTGTATCCTCTTCAAAGGATTGGTTGCCAATTGGGGAGAATACGATGGGGGCATCATTGGTGCCACGCACTTCAATAACCAGCGGCTGCAAGGCGGGTAGCGCAGTGCCATCAGAGACTTCCAAGTCGAACTCAATACGGAAGATGTCACCTTCTGCCAGATAGTCAAAATAGGAGGTATCGCCGTTAAAGGTCCAGTTAAAGGCGGCTGGGCCACTACCGCTCACGGTGGCTGAGGAGTCAATACTCAGCATATTGCTTAGTTCAGCAATAAGGGAGGGTGAGTTCTGAAGCGTCCCATTGTCATAGACGTTACCTCCCACAACACTTAAGGATAGTGTATCGCCCAGATCCGGGTCATTCACCTGCACCGCCCCGTTCAAGGTCATGGAGGTGTTGTTCTCGGTGAGTTCTTGCGGCACAAGTGGCTCAAATTCGGGCGCATCATTTACGGGAAGAACATTAATGGTCACAGTGCCATATGTGTCTGGGTCGTTGGGATCCCTAGAGAGGAGGCGGTAAACAAAGCTGTCCTGACCGGTGAAGTTTTCGTCCGGCGTGTAGGTGTAATCATGTCCTTGAGGCGTTGAAATCAGTTCTATGGTGCCATTGGTTGGGAGCACTGTGATTGATGTGACGTCCACCAAGTCCCCTTCCACATCATAGTCATTGGCCAAAATGAGAGACTTCACATTAATGCTTGTGTCCTCATTGACTGAAATATCATCATCCACGGCCCGCGCATCATCGTTGACGGGGGTAATGGAGAGGGTGAAGGTTTGGGCTGGCGAGGTTGCTCCTAGTGCATCCGTCGCACGTACCTCTATCTCCAGATCCCCGTTGAAGTCCTGTGGCGGGGTGCCGGAAAAGTCTCCGGTCTGGGAGTTGAACACCAGCCATTGCGGTAGCGGGGCGCCGCCAGCCAGCATCGCGTCCAGCCCCAGCTGACCAAAGATCGGTCCGCCGGTTTCAGCATCGGCAAAGGCAAAACTACCAATATTAAAGGCGACCGCTGTATCCTCTTCAAAGGATTGGTTGCCAATTGGGGAGAATACGATGGGGGCATCATTGGTGCCACGCACTTCAATAACCAGCGGCTGCAAGGCGGGTAGCGCAGTGCCATCAGAGACTTCCAAGTCGAACTCAATACGGAAGATGTCACCTTCTGCCAGATAGTCAAAATAGGAGGTATCGCCGTTAAAGGTCCAGTTAAAGGCGGCTGGGCCACTACCGCTCACGGTGGCTGAGGAGGCAATACTCAGCATATTGCTTAGTTCAGCAATAAGGGAGGGTGAGTTCTGAAGTACCCCATTGGAATAGGCGTTACCTCCCACAACACTCAAGGAAAGTGTATCGCCCAGATCCGGGTCATTCACCTGCACCGCCCCGTTCAAGGTCATGGAGGTGTTGTTCTCGCTCAGGTCCACACGGTCCAGTGGTTCAATCTCTGGTGCATCATTGACCGGACGCACCTCCACTGTGAAGGTGTACTCATTCACCCCGCCATTACCGTCGGACACGGTGTAGGAGAAGACGTCGCTGCCGTTAAAGTCAGCGTCGGGGATATAGGTATAATCACCAAAGGCGTTGATGGTCACAGTGCCGTTGCCGGGTGCTATGCTGCCCACGGCGTAACTCACCGCATCGCCGTCCACATCGGTTGCCCTGGGCAACAGGCCGCTCAGGTCTCTGTCTTCGTCGATAACATCAGAGCCGTTTTCTGCCACTGGCGCATCATTGACCGGCGTAATGGAGAGAGTGAAGGTTTGCTCCGCTGAGGCACCTTGCGGATCTTGCGCTTCTACGCGGATCTCGAGATCGCCACTAAAGTCTTGCGGCGGTGTGCCCGTGAACTCACCGTTTTGATGGTCAAACATCAACCATTGTGGCAGCGGGGCACCATCGCTCAGCCGGGCATCCACGAACAGTTCGTCAAAGATCACGCCATCGTTTTCTGCATCAGAAAAGGCAAAGTCCCCAATGTTAAAGGCAACCGCCGTGTCCTCGTCAAAGGCTTGGTCTCCGATCGGCACAAACGCCACCGGCGTATCATTGGTGCCTTGGATTTCAATCTGCAAAATCGTGAAGGTGGACGCGATGCCGTCCGAGACTTCCAGATCGTACTCAATGCGGAAGTTGTCGCGCTCCCCCAAATAATCAAAATAGGCGGGATCGGCGTTAAAAGTCCAGTTCAAGGCTGTGGGGCCGCTGCCGCTCACGGTGGCCGAGGATACAATATCCAGCAGTCCCAGCAGCTCGGCGGCAAAGATTTGCTGATCTACACGCGATCCATTGTTAAAGGCATTGCCGCCCAAAACGGTGACCGACAGCGTATTGCCCAGATCCGGGTCATTCACCTGCACCGCCCCGTTCAAGGTCATGGAGGTGTTGTTCTCGCTCAGGTCCACACGGTCCAGTGGTTCAATCTCTGGTGCATCATTGACCGGACGCACCTCCACTGTGAAGGTGTACTCATTCACCCCGCCATTACCGTCGGACACGGTGTAGGAGAAGACGTCGCTGCCGTTAAAGTCAGCGTCGGGGATATAGGTATAATCACCAAAGGCGTTGATGGTCACAGTGCCGTTGCCGGGTGCTATGCTGCCCACGGCGTAACTCACCGCATCGCCGTCCACATCGGTTGCCCTGGGCAACAGGCCGCTCAGGTCTCTGTCTTCGTCGATAACATCAGAGCCGTTTTCTGCCACTGGCGCATCATTGACCGGCGTAATGGAGAGAGTGAAGGTCTGCTCCGCTGAGGCACCTTGCGGATCTTGCGCTTCTACGCGGATCTCGAGATCGCCACTAAAGTCTTGCGGCGGTGTGCCCGTGAACTCACCGTTTTGATGGTCAAACATCAACCATTGTGGCAGCGGGGCACCATCGCTCAGCCGGGCATCCACGAACAGTTCGTCAAAGATCACGCCATCGTTTTCTGCATCAGAAAAGGCAAATTCGCCAATGTTAAAGGCAACCGCCGTGTCCTCGTCAAAGGCTTGATCGCCGATTGGCACAAACGCCACCGGCGCATCATTGGTGCCTTGGATTTCAATCTGCAATATCGTGATGGTGGATGTGGTGCCGTCCGAGACTTCCAGATCGTACTCAATGCGGAAGTTGTCACGCTCACCCAGATAATCAAAATAGGCGGGATCGCCGTTAAAGGTCCAGTTCAAGTCGGTGGGGCCGCTGCCGCTCACGGTAGCTGAGGACGCAATATCCAGCAATCCCAGCAGCTCGTCGGCAAAGGTTTGCTGGTCCACACGCGTGCCATTGTTAAAGGCATTGCCGCCCAGAACGGTGACCGACAGCGTGTCGCCCAGATCCGGATCATTCACCGGCACCACCCCGTTCAAGGTCATGGAGGTGTTGTTCTCGGTGAGTTCTTGCGGTGTAAGTGGCTCAATCTCTGGCCGGTCGTTGATCGGGCGCACGTCCACGGTGAAGGTGTATTCATTCACCCCGCCATTGCCATCGGACACGGTGTAGGAAAAGGTATCGGTGCCGCTAAAGTCCGCGTCGGGGGTGTAGGTATAATCACCAAAGGCGTTGATGGTCACAGTGCCGTTGCCGGGCGCTGTGCTGCCCACGGCGTAGCTCACCGCATCGCCGTCCACATCGGTTGCCCAGGGCAGCAAGCCGCTCAGGTCTCTGTCTTCGTCGATAACATCAGAGCCGTTTTCTGCCACTGGCGCATCATTGACCGGCGTAATGGAGAGAGTGAAGGTTTGCTCTGCTGAGGCACCTTGCGGATCTTGCGCTTCTACGCGGATCTCGAGATCGCCACTAAAGTCTTGCGGCGGTGTGCCCGTGAACTCACCGTTTTGATGGTCAAACATCAACCATTGTGGCAGCGGGGCACCATCGCTCAGCCGGGCATCCACGAACAGTTCGTCAAAGATCACGCCATCGTTTTCTGCATCAGAAAAGGCAAAGTCCCCAATGTTAAAGGCAACCGCCGTGTCCTCGTCAAAGGCTTGGTCTCCGATCGGCACAAACGCCACCGGCGTATCATTGGTGCCTTGGATTTCAATCTGCAAAATCGTGAAGGTGGACGCGATGCCGTCCGAGACTTCCAGATCGTACTCAATGCGGAAGTTGTCGCGCTCCCCCAAATAATCAAAATAGGCGGGATCGGCGTTAAAAGTCCAGTTCAAGGCTGTGGGGCCGCTGCCGCTCACGGTGGCCGAGGATACAATATCCAGCAGTCCCAGCAGCTCGGCGGCAAAGATTTGCTGATCTACACGCGATCCATTGTTAAAGGCATTGCCGCCCAGAACGGTGACCGACAGCGTGTCGCCCAGATCTGGATCATTCACCGGCACCACCCCGTTCAAGGTCATGGAGGTGTTGTTCTCGGTGAGTTCTTGCGGTGTAAGTGGCTCAATCTCTGGCCGGTCGTTGATCGGGCGCACGTCCACGGTGAAGGTGTATTCATTCACCCCGCCATTGCCATCGGACACGGTGTAGGAAAAGGTATCGGTGCCGCTAAAGTCCGCGTCGGGGGTGTAGGTATAATCACCAAAGGCGTTGATGGTCACAGTGCCGTTGCCGGGCGCTGTGCTGCCCACGGCGTAGCTCACCGCATCGCCGTCCACATCGGTTGCCCGGGGCAGCAAGCCGCTCAGCGTGCCATCTTCCAGAACGGTGGCCGAGCCATCGCTGGCCTCGGGCGCATCATTCACCGGGGTGAGATCCAGCGTGGCGGTGCTGGAGGCATCCAGCTGGCCATCGCTCACCGTGTAGGCAAAGGTCACCGCGCTGTCGTCATCGGCAGCCGGTTGATAGGTCCACGTGCCATCGCCATTGTCATTCAAGCTGCCGCCGCCGGACTGGATCGTAAGGCTGGTCAGGCTTAATGGGTCGCCGTCCACATCACTGGCCCCGGCCAGCAGCTCGGCGGCCACAATCAGGCGCGAGCCGTCTTCAACCATGGAGCCCAACGACACAGCGGTGGCCACAGGCCGATCATTGACGGTGGTGACGCTCAAGCTCACGGTGGCTGAGGCTTCAAGCGCGCCATCTGAGACCGAATAGGTGAAGCTGTCGCTGCCGTTATAGTCAGTACCCGGCGTATAGGTATAGGCCCCGGTGAGCGCATCCAGCGTGATAGTGCCGTTGGCAGGTCCGGACAGCAGAGCAAAGGTGAGCGCCGTGCTGTCAATATCGCTGGCGCTCAACGTGCCGGAGACGGCGGTATCTTCTGCAGTGGTTTGCGCACTGTCGGCGGTGACCGGCGCATCATTGACCGCACTGACCTCAACCGTGAAGGTATATTCGTTTTCCCCGCCGTTGCCGTCAAAGACAATGTAGGAGAACGTATCGGTGCCGTTGAAGTCAGCCACCGGGCTATAGGTATAGCTGCCGTCAGCATTGATGGTCACCGCGCCATTTGCAGGAGCCGTGGTGCCAGCGCTGTAGCTCACCACATCGCCGTCCACATCGATCGCTGCGGGCAACGCACCGCTCAGCGTGTCATCTTCCAGGACGGTGGCCGAGCCATCGCTGGCTTCCGGTGCATCATTCACCGCTGTAAGATCCAGCGTGGCGGTGCTAGAGGCGTCCAGCTGGCCATCGCTCACCGTATAGGCAAAGGTCACCGCGCTGTCGTCATCGGCAGCCGGTTGATAGGTCCACGTGCCATCGCCATTGTCATTCAAGCTGCCGCCGCCGGACTGGATCGTAAGGCTGGTCAGGCTTAATGGGTCGCCGTCCACATCACTGGCCCCGGCCAGCAGCTCGGCGGCCACAATCAGGCGCGAGCCGTCTTCAACCATGGAGCCCAACGACACAGCGGTGGCCACAGGCCGATCATTGACGGTGGTGACGCTCAAGCTCACGGTGGCTGAGGCTTCAAGCGCGCCATCTGAGACCGAATAGGTGAAGCTGTCGCTGCCGTTATAGTCAGTACCCGGCGTATAGGTATAGGCCCCGGTGAGCGCATCCAGCGTGATGGTGCCGTTGGCAGGTCCGGACAGCAGAGCAAAGGTGAGCGCCGTGCTGTCAATATCGCTGGCGCTCAACGTGCCGGAGACGACGGAATCTTCTGCAGTGGTTTGCGTACTGTCGGCGGTGACCGGCGCATCATTGACGGGATCGACGGTGACGGTAAAGGTGTATTCGTTCTCGCCGCCATTGCCGTCGGACACGGTGTAGGAGAAGCTGTCGGTGCCGTTGAAGTCAGCATCGGGCGTATAGGTGTAGCTGCCATCGGCATTGATGGTCACCGCGCCATTGGCAGGCGCCGTGGTGCCAGCACTGTAGCTCACCGCATCGCCGTCCACATCGGTCGCAGCGGGCAGCGCACCGCTCAGCGTGCCATCTTCCAGGACGGTGGCCGAGCCATCGCTGGCTTCCGGTGCATCATTCACCGCTGTAAGATCCAGCGTGGCGGTGCTAGAGGCGTCCAGCTGGCCATCGCTCACCGTATAGGCAAAGGTCACCGCGCTGTCGTCATCGGCAGCCGGTTGATAGGTCCACGTGCCATCGCCATTGTCATTCAAGCTGCCGCCGCCGGACTGGATGTCAAGGCTGGTGATTATAAGGGGATCCCCCTCGGCATCGCTCGCTCCGTTCAAAAGCTCTAGGGCCGTAATGAGACGGGTTCCATCTTCCTTAAGGCTGCCCAGGTCAACGGCGGTGGCGGTAGGCGCCGTATTCCTGTCATCTAGTACAACTTCAATTTCTTCAAATGAGTGAATTTCAATGCCGAGACTAGACAGCATGCCGGAAGAGGATCCGGTGCTATCGATCATAGATTGGAAGTGGTTTAGATCAGCTTGAAATGCATCTGACTCATAAATGCTTTGAGAGACCACCAAAACAAGCCTGTCCCACCCAGAACCTCCATAGTAAACATCGAGGGCATTCAAGTTATCAGCTTCAATGTGAATGACCGTGTCATCACCTTTACCGGTGAGTACAACATCATCCCCATCGCCGGCATCCACGGTGTCATCACCGTTGCCGGTGAGAACCACATCGTCCCCGTCGCCGGCATCCACCGTGTCATCGCCTTTACCGGTGAGCACAACATCGTCCCCATCGCCAGCATCCACCGTGTCATCGCCTTTACCGGTGAGCACAACATCATCCCCATCGCCAGCATCCACGGTGTCATCGCCTTTACCGGTGAGCACAACATCATCCCCATCGCCGGCATCCACGGTGTCATCGCCGTTGCCGGTGAGCACAACATCGTCCCCAGCCCCCGTATCCACCGTGTCATCACCATTCCCAGAGACAACCAGATCATTGGAATCTGTTGTGGTAATTGTATCGTCTCGATTGGAACCAATGGTAATAGACATTCTCGTATTCCTGCATTTTGGGTTTTATCTCGCAGCGAAACCGGAAGGACTGGGGGTAAGGTGTATCACTTACCGGTGCTACTGATGATGATCGATGGCGATGGCGTATTTCAGTTTAGATTAAAGGAGTGTTTGTCGTCGTCGGCCGTAGCGAAGATCTGGGATAAATCGGGGGAACTGCGAGCTTGTACGAAGTCGTTTGAAGAAAAATTTATGACGCTGACAGCGGCGGAGGACACCTGCCGTAAAGTTACTTATGCTTTGGTAAAAAGCAGTGTCACCTAAGGCGCTATCTTGCTTGACGTTCTTTAGTAGAGTTCGCGCTCTACACAATCTTACATCCATTGCTCCGTCCTTCTCATAGTAACTGACCTTACGTAAGTGATCCGTAAAATACATATGAAAAGGACTGATGGCGCCGTGCTGTGGTCGTGCAAGAAACCTAAATTATCTGTAATAATAATAAGCAGAACTGGCGGTAACGTTGAATTAAATTATATGTGAAGAGAGCTTTATCAGACTGTTTTTCATCAACGAAAATACTCATGAGTTTCTGAATTATTAATATAATTAAACTCAGTAAAGTTGCGCATAGCCTCCATTCTTGGTGTATTTTGTGATGCCGCAAACGGCAGATGTTGGCCCCCATCCCCCCTAAGCTATAGTGCTGTGGCAGGAGCAATAGGATCAGTTTACAGCAGGGATCTCGCCAGCTTTAAAATTCCAAGGCAGCAACTGATTGATGTGTTTCTGTTGGTGGCCGTCGGCGATTTGGGTCAGCGTTGCGGTGAGGTAAGCCTGCGGATTGATGCCATTCAGCTTGCAAGTTTCCAGCAGGGACGCCAGAACTGCCCATGTCTTGCCACCCGCATCATGGCCTGCAAACAGAGAATTCTTGCGATTCAGAGCCACCGGTCTGATTGTCCGCTCCACACAATTGGAATCCAGCTCAATACGACCATCGGTCAGAAACAGGATCAAGCCATCCCATAGTTTGGCAATGTAGGTCAGGGCTTTGCCCAATGGGCATTTGGGCGACACGCGGGTGCGATGGTACCTCAGCCACTGCTGGAAGGCCTCAATAAGCGGTTTGCTGTGCTGCTGTCGTGCCAGCAGCCGCTGCTCTGCCGAGTGGCCGCGGATCCTCTCTTCAACTCTATAGAGTTGTCCAATCTGAGACAGACCTTCCTCTGCTATGGGCGCCGATTTGTTGCGGGCCACCTCAAACAGTTTACGGCGGGCATGGGCCCAGCAATACGCAAGCTGCACTGGCTTTGGCTCGCGGCTGAGCAGCCGGTTATAGCCCGTATAGCCATCCACCTGCAGTGTTCCTTCAAACCCTTGCAAGATTGCTTCGGCCACCGTACCAGACCGGGAGGGGGCATAGGTAAACGCCACCCCGGGCGGCTCCGCCCCGCTCCATGCCCGATCATCCCGGGCCAACGCCCATAAATACCCTATTTTGGCCCTCCGGCGCCCGGGATCTTGAACCGGCACCACGGTTTCATCCATGAACAACTTACTGGAGCCTTTGAGGTGCTCTTTTAACGTTTCATAGACGGGGGTAAGCTCATAGGCACAGCGGCCCATCCAGTCGGAAAGCGTCGAACGGTCGAGCTCCAGCCCCTGCCGGGCATAGATCTGAGCTTGCCGGTAGAGCGGCAGATAGTCGCCATACTTTGAGGTGATCACATGGGCCAGCAACGCTTCGGTCGGAAGCCCTGCCTCCACAATATGGTTAGGGGCTGAGGCCTGCGTAATGCCCTCTGCACAAGCCCGGCAGGCATATTTGGGGCGGCGGGTGACAATGACCCGAAACTGGGCGGGGATCACATCCAAGCGCTCCGATACATCCTCACGATCTGATGGTACGCATGACCACAGGCACAAGTGGTGCTTTCAGGTTCCACCACCACTTCAATACGCGGCAGGTGAGACGGCAGATTACCGCGGTTGGTGTTGCGTTTCTTCTTGGCTTTCGGCTTGGGCTGGCTCTTGTCGTCGGCTTCAGTTTGAACAGACGCGATTGCGGTTTCCAGCTCTTCCAGTTGCAACTGGATCTGGTCCGGATGGATCTTTTCCGACTTTGAACCAAACAAGGCGCGTTTGTAATCTGCCAGCAGTTTTTCCAATTGCGCGATACGCTCGTCCTGCCTCGCCGCCCGCTGTTCAGCCGCGGCAAGCTTGACTTTTAACGCGTCAACATCATCAGGAAATGGGGCTGGTGTCTGCATGGCAAAGGTATAACAGAAACGGTTAATTACCCCTAGGTCATTCATTAAATATTCCCGACTATTCAACACCTTGCGGTGCTTTTACTTCCAAAGCTCTCACCTTGCGCCAGTCAAGACCACCAAACAGGGCTTCGAACTGAGCAGGAGACAAGTGCATCACCCCATTACGGATCTGCGGCCAGCAGAAGGTACTTTCCTCCAAACGCTTGTAGACCAGAACCAGTCCGGTACCATCCCAGTAAACACATTTGAGACGGTCGCCGCGTTTGGAGCGAAACACAAACACGGTGCCGGTAAACGGATCCTGTTTCAACTCGTTTTGCACCAAAGCGGCCAGGCCATTATGGCCTTTGCGAAAGTCCACCGGCTGGGTGGCCACCAGAAATCGCAGGTGCTGGGAAGGCAGCAACATCACCCCGCCTCCAACGCCAGGACAAGCTCGGCCAGGCGGCTTGCTGGGAGGTTGGATGGTAAATCTAGCTTTACCCGGCCCACCTTCAGCCGAATGGTTCCAAGGGACGCTTTATCGATGGGGGAGTGAATGGGCTCTGAAGAATACTCAAGCGGAAGGCTTTCCAACCCCTGCTCTTGCGTAACCTCTTCTTGAAGTACCAAGGCGGCAAAGTTGGGCAGTGCCGTTCTTTGATCTATGTGCTCTTCATCTTCGACGTGATCTGGCTCACCGACCTGTCGGCGCCAATGATAAATCTGTGAGCGGGAGACACTGTGGCGTCTGGCAGCGTTTGTAACACCAAGGCTATAGCTGTCCTTGAGTATCTGCGCCCGCTGTAACGCTTGTGCTGAAGTGTTATTTAAACTTGTAGGGTTAGGCATGGATCCTCCTGATGTGATTTCGGAGGACTATGGGAGGCCTAACTACCTATGAACAGGTGGGGTGAAAACACCGCATACCGAGAACTGCTCCAAACAAAGGGGCAGGACCTGCCAGAAACGGTTGTGAGCTATAGTCATATGCTTCTCGATCAGATTGTGAGCCTGCAGGAGAAAATTGATGAGCTCCTGAAGGCTATCAACCGAACAACCGAAAAGGAGGAAGTTGCGACACGTTTGATGGCAGTTCCTGGTATCGGCCCGATCACCGCATCTGCCATTCTGGCGTTTGCGCCGCCACCTGAGATCTTCACAAAGGGAAGAGATTTTTCTGCCTGGCTCGGTCTAACTCCCAAACAGTTTTCCAGTGGAGGTAAGGAGCGGTTGGGACGCACCTCCAAGATGGGACAAAGAGATATTCGGCGCCTTCTGATTACCGGGGCAATGGCAGTGGTCCGGTGGGCCAAGCTGCGCGGTGCCCGTGAGGGGGCATGGTTGCAACGGATGTTGGACCGTAAACCTTCTATGCTGGTGGCTGTCGCCCTTGCCAACAAGATGGCCCGTATTGTCTGGGCTTTATTGCAAACAAAAGAATCTTATCGGGAGACTGCTATCGGCTGAAGATGGCAATGCTCCCTGATAAGCTATGTGAGCAGGACCGAAGAAGCTAAGGAAAATGGTCATTGAGACAGAACCGGAAAACCACTGCCGGACGGAGCACATTTAAAGTGCGCGTAAGCGAATTGGACCGGTTCGACGGATCTCCATAGGGGCCCGCGACGGAGTAAGGTCGCAAATAGAGGCCGAATATACGTCAGTGCCTGACCTCACTTTCCAAAGTTTCATAAATCACTGCTTGCATATCGGGGGTGTCCATATACGTCCGACAAAGGCGGCGTAAAACGTGACTAAAGTCCAAAGCGCTGAAGACTTCCGCAAATGCCCGGAAGGCACCGTCTTCTCATATGGCGAGCACTTTACATTTGACTCCCCGCCTATACGATCAGGGTTTATTGAAGGGGGGAATGAGGAATGGGGGGGGCTTTGCCTTTAATCCAATGTGGGTTGAAGATGTGCACGGCCTTTCTTTCCATCAGCGGTTTGAACAAATGCTTAAGGAAGGCACCTCCTACCCGGCTGATCCCACCCCCGGCAAATATATGATCTATGACAGGGAAGCGCTGGACGTGTTTTTCGTCTTTGAAAAAAAGCGATTGCGACACTACCCTGATCCAGTCAGTTTGTAGAGATACAAACATATCAAGTTCCAGAAATACCTTTAAAATACTCATGGAGTCTCCTTATTGACATGAGGGCTCACAGACAGCACAGCCCAAAGAATAGCGATGACCTTTCCCCTGCCTGTAGCACCGTGAAGCAAAGCGCCGGTCAGCGGGAGGCGACTTGGTTCAAACCATAAAAAGCCTGCTCTAAAACTTTTGTGCACATTCTCTTATGGACTTCCTAAACCCGTGTGCAGCCGTCCTCTAGGGTGTTTTGTTCCATGCCCGCACCCGTTCCCGTGAGCGTTGGTCAGCCTGCCGGATCGGTTCGGGTTGCCGGAACTGAGGTGTAAAGCGCAAGATTTCGTTGCATGCCCGCTCCAGAGAAACTTTGTGGCCAATCGAGACGAAGAGGGGTTTCACTTCGTCGCGGGTGATCAGCTGCGCGCCGAGAGGTCGATTTTCGACAAGGATTGGTTGTTTCGTGCCCCGCGAGCCTTGCAACGGTAAAAGGGGAACCGGGGCACTTTTGGCGCAGCCTATGACTGGCAGGTCGTACAGCACGCCGAATTGGCTGGCAGCCCCACACCGGCGCGCATGCAGCAGACCATTGCCATCATAAATGACCAGATCAGGTTTGGCAGATAGTTGGGCAAAGGCCTTGGCAAGCAATGGTATTTCCCGATAACCCAGAAACTGCGGCACGTAAGGGGTCGTGACAGGCCCTTCAAACGCGACACACTCGCGAACTTGCAAGTCGTTTGCCCCAAGAACGACAATCACGGCGCAGCCGTATGTGCCATCAGGACAAAAGGAGACATCCATGCCAGCCACGGTGTGCAACGCTCCGATTTCATCGACGCAGGAGACGTGGCGGGCCAGGGTCGTTTGCTCGCGCGCCCGTTCGGACCATCTACTCATTTCAGATCCCACTAGCTTGGGTTGGGTTTGGACCGGTTACAAGGCGCGGGTCATCAAAAACGGTTCCGGTTTTGATGCGGTGTTCGGCTTCAGCCAGCAAGGTATAGATGGATTCTTGCCGGTAAGGATACATATTGGTCAGTTTGGAGTCACGCCGTTCTATTTTCTCTGCCTCACTGGCAACTTGCCGGTAAATCAACTGGCCCTGCACATCCTCCAGGGTTTCGATCACCAGACCTAACCACTTGGTCTTGGCCTTAATTAAGGTGCCAGTTTCCGTCCATTCGGCATAAAGGCCTACTTCTGCGTTCCCGCTAAGTTCCTGGAAATCAGCAATCGTGCCGTTGGGGTGGTAGGAGATGTCATAGCCTTTCCGCACTCCGCCGATGAACGCCACTTCTCCATCCAAAATCCCTCGCTCCACATAAACCACAATTCCAGTAAACAGGGTGCCGGCGCAGTCCACGACTTCGTTTTCTTCTCCGAAAAAGTCGCTGTCATAACTCAGCCGTTGGATCCCGCGCAGGTTTGGACCGGCCGCGCGGCGGTGCATCAGCACTTTAGGCCAATCATTGGCCGAGATCGAAGGTGGGTTTATACCGGTTCTGGCAGAGACTGGAGCGGGGGGGCGTAACTCCTCCATTGCGCGCGCGCTTGTTTGGGCGAGAGGTTGGGTGGAAAACCATAAGATCAGAAAGATTATGGGCCCCACGACGGGAAAGAACCCAATCAGAAGACACCAGCTGGACAGTTCTCGTTGGTGGAGCCCGCGTATAAGCCACAAGCCGACCTCTATTGTCAAAATAAAGCCAAGTGGCGGGAGCACCGACTCATAAAGCGGCTGATTGGTCCCCTTTGCTAAACTTTCTGCAGAAATGAGCGCCCCGAGAAGAGCGAACCATATCATCAGCGCTTGTAGGCCTATTTGGCTCATTGCACGCCAGATCCAATTTCTAACCAAAGCCTACACTTCCAGTGTTTTCTTGTTCCCGCACAAACTGCGTGGATTCTTCCAAGAAGGTCAAGCACGACTAAAGTGCCGTACTCTTGGTCGTATTTAATCCATGCCGTTCATGTGACTTGCCACCTGATTTTGCGTTTTGGATTTATGATCTATACATCATATTTTATATTTATGATTATTTGATCATATTTTAAAATTATGATCCTTTCATCATATTGACTATTTATGATCTATCCATCATATTTCCTTCTTGGAGATCGCAGATGAAACAGTTAGCCCGCACCCCCAGTGACATCGGCCATGCCATTCGCAGCGCCCGTAAGGCGCAGAACCTGTCGCAATCCGAACTGGCGGCCAAAAGCGGCCTATGGCAGGAAACCATTTCCAAAATTGAAACCGGAACGGCCAACGGCTCGCTTGATACTATTTTTAGTGTGCTGGCGGCTCTGGAGCTTGAGATACACGTAGAACCCCGCAGCAAGGGCAGCGCAACCAGCTTTGAGGACATTTTCTAAATGGGCCGGCGGCGCAGCAATCAACCATTAAGCGTGTTTATGAACGGGCGCCGGGTAGGCACCCTTGACCGCCGGAGCAGCGGAGCGATTTCGTTCACCTATGCCCCCCACTGGCTGGAATGGGCGCATGCCATGCCGGTCTCCCGGTCTTTGCCGTTGCAACCGCAGCCCTATGTCGGCGCCAAAGTTGTCGCGGTGTTCGACAACCTGCTGCCGGACAATCCAGATATTCTCAACCGTGTTGCTGACCGTGTCGGCGCCGCCGGCACCGATGCCTATAGTATGCTGACAGAAATTGGCCGCGAATGTATCGGCGCCCTGCAATTCTTGCCCGATAGGTCACCCTCGCAACCGGCTGGCACAGTGACTGGGCACCCGCGCACTAACGATCAGATCGAGGCGCTGTTGAATGAGCTTGATGTCGCACCGCTTGGCATCCGTAAAGAGCATGATTTTAGAATTTCCATTGCCGGGGCTCAAGAGAAAACTGCGCTGCTGTTTCATGGTGGTCAATGGATTTCACCCTCCGGAACCACGCCAACGACGCACATCCTTAAACCCCAAATTGGCAAACTGGCCAACGAAATGGACTTGTCGGACAGCGTTGAAAATGAATATCTGTGCCTGAAATTTCTGGATGCCTGTGGCCTGCGCACCGCAAAGGTCAGTATGGCAACCTTTGGTGCCCGCAAAACGCTGGTGGTGGAGCGCTTTGACCGAAACTGGACTGGCGATGGCCGGCTGCTGCGGCTGCCGCAAGAAGACATGTGTCAGGCGCTGTCGGTCCCTCCAAACCGAAAATATCAAAGTGAGGGCGGGCCCGGGATTGTTGAGATGATGGAGTTCTTGAAAGGCAGTGATGAGCCAAATCAAGATCGGCATGAATTTTTCAAAGCCAATATCTTATTTTGGCTAATCGGTGCCACCGACGGGCACGCCAAGAATTTTAGCATTGCATTGATGCCTGGGGGCGGCTTTCGCTTGACGCCGTTTTATGACGTTCTCTCCCTGCAGCCCATGTTGGACCAGCGGCGGATTGCCCGCAAGGATTTCCGGCTGGCCATGCGGGTGGGCACGTCTAAGCATTATAAGATAGAGAAGATCTTTCCGCGCCATTTTATCGAGACCGGCGCCGCATGCGGGCACTCTAAAACGGTGGTGCAAGGCCTGCTTGCCGACATCCATGCCACAGCCTTGCCGGCGCTGCAGCAGACGATCGCGGAACTGCCCTCAGGCTTTCCTTCAAGGCTGACTCAATCTCTACTCAATGGGGTTTCAATCCGGCTTGCCCGGTTGGCCCCCTCTTAAGCGCGGCACCGCACTCTTGCCGATGACCAAGTTCGCTTACCAAGCAGAACCGGGCCATTTCCAGAAATACAAATTAATTTTGCGGTAAAGCGTTCAGCATGAACTTGATCGTGTTTTCGCCCATGATGGCTGCAATTTGTTGGTCCGTATAGTTCAATGAAATTAGGGCCTGTGTAATAGCGGCTAGCTCGGATGTATCCAATGCAGTCGTCACTGCGCCGTCGAAGTCTGAGCCGAGTGCGACATGGTCAATGCCAGCCAGAGACACCGCGTAGTCAATAGATTTTGCCACTCCCAGTGGGCTGGTGTCGCATACTGCCGCTCCCCAAAAGCCAATACCAATCAAGCCTCCCTTGGCGGCAATTTCTTTCACTTGCCGAGTGCTGAGATTTCTTGGCGTATCGCAAATGCCTTTCACGCCTGTATGCGAAACGATAATGGGACGATTTGTCATGTTCAGGACATCATCGATGACTGCGGGCGATGAATGCGCCACGTCGATAATCATCTCTTTTTCTTCCACCAGGCGGACAACTTGTTTTCCAAAGTCTGTAAGGCCTGCTTTGTTTTGCCCGTGAAGCGAGCCGCCCAACGCGTTATCAAAGAAGTGCTGGAGGCCCATGACCCGCACTCCTCCAGCGAACAATACGTCAAGATTATCGAGGGAGCCATCCAGCGCGTGTCCCCCTTCAGTTCCAAGAATACCCGCTATCTGGCGGCCGCCCTCTTGTCTAAGTTTTAGAACAGTTTGCAGTTCCTGTCTGGTATGAACAACTTTCAGTTCGTCAGGGTGGTTCTGTTCTAGCTGATAGAGGCGCCTGGCCTGTAAAAGAGCGCGTTCGCTGAGCTGCTCCCGCGCGCGTTTCGGCCAGTTTTGAGCCCAGCCGAGAAGTGTGATCCTATCGCGTGCACCCTGCTTATTCTTTTCATAGTTCTGCCCCGCAGGAGACTTGGTTACACTTGTGAAAACTTGTAGGGCAACATTACCAAGGTTTAGCCGTGGCAGGTCCGTGTGGCCATAGCTCTGGTGCTTTGACAGGTGTCGATCCCATAACAACGCGTCGTTATGCAGGTCTGCGATTCTCAAGGATTGGTGTAGTTTTTGTGCTTGAGGGCTGATTTGGTAGGGCGCGTGCGCTAGCGTTTTGTTTTGTTGCCGGTCGATATATTGTGCAACGCCGCCACTATTGACGGCTACAATGCCCAAAATAGCTGTTGCAATCACAGCACCGCCGATCACCTTCCAGTAAGACACACCCATCATATTCCTCCTAAACACAATGAACAGCGACGGCCTCTCGCGTATCCGCTCTGACTTTGCGTTACCTCTACTCAAAGGACATGAGGATATCGTCCTAATCTCTATAATTGCAAGAGCGCGCAATTTACACGTATCCTCAACCCCCTGCCTGTAACGCGCCTCGCCAATACTGTGGGGCCGCCATGTATGTTGGCGTATGCTAGGCGAGATGCGCTTCCAGATGCCCCAGACGATCGCATCAAGTGGCAAGGCGAACCGGGCGCCCGGACCAGCAAGGGGATCTGCGACCGGCGTTTTCTGTTTACGCCTTGATACTGGCCTGTTGGGCGGCAAGCGGTGTAGTTCCGTCATCGCTGGCCGCGAGCGCGGCGGGATAAAATGAAAGCCATAGGCCGGGTCAATTGACTGCGGCCTGTGTCTGGTTTCTGGGCGTGCCGCAAATGGCCGTGTTAAACTCAAAAATAGCGATATTCCAAATCAACAGCCCTTGTGTGTGCAGCGGGCTTTGTCAGGTTATTTTAAGTTAACTGCACAAGTTTGCGTGCCACCTTTTTAAGCGCGCAATTCGGCTGTGTACTCGTTCCATAGGTTGAAAGCGTCGTTGCGTGCATGGCGATATGAGTTGGCTGAAAGGCGGTGGCGTTTAGGACGAAAGAGAGAAGCGACTTGGTCATGTGCGGATAAAAACCTCTGAGCCTGGCACGGAGACTTGAACCGGCCCATGATCTTTTCTCGTCGTCGGGTATGACGGTGAGAGGCCGGTAGTGTCGATGGGACATGGGAGAATATGTTTCTGTAGAAGTGAACCATACAGCACTGCCAGCGGGTCTCAGGCAGATACTCATCAATGCTTTCAATCAACCCACTACAGGCATCGGAAATGATTAATTGCACGCCGGTAAGCCCGCGATCTATCAAATGACGCAAGAAAGACGACCAGCCTGATTTGTTTTCTTTGGGGGAGGGGACGGCTCGGTACTCGTGGTTCTCTCAGTGTGGCCATCACAGTTTTGAGTATTTGAGGCAGGCTCTAGTTTATGTTAGGCTGTGCAGCAGCGCAATCGTGAGAACCCTATGATGATCATCGATGCTTGGGCCCAGCACTCTACTCTCCGTCATATTCAAGATCCTATTTTCGATTCACTTCGCCGGTGGACCAAAGATACGGTTCCCACACACGCCCCTCGCGTCACAGACACCATTGCGCAGATGGATGCCGGGAATATTGATATCAGCCTGATCAGCGCATGGGAGGGCCCTCGCAACTCCATGATCTCCAACGACGAAGTCGCAGGCTTTGTCGAACAGGCCCCAAACCGCCTTGTCGGGATAGGGTCTGTAGGCATATCCAAACCCGTACAGGCGGTCAGGGAAGTTCGCAGGTGTATTGAGGACCTTGGTTTCAAAGGCATTCGCATTTTACCTTGGCTTTGGGAAGTCCCACCAACAGACCGCCGGTTTTATCCGATTTACACCGCCTGCGCGGAACTGGGCGTTCCCTTTTGCACCCAGATAGGTCACACTGGCCCTCTTATGCCCAGTGAGGTTGGGCGCCCTATCTATCTAGATCAAGTCGCTTTAGATTTTCCTGAACTTACAATCGTTGGGGGCCATATTGGATACCCCTGGACAGAAGAGGCTGTTGCCGTGGCAACCAAGCACACAAATGTCTACATCGACACATCAGCATATACCGCTAAACGCTATCCACCCGAGCTCGTTAGGTTCATGAAGGGGCAGGGGCGAAAGAAGGTTCTATTTGGCACGAACTTCCCAATGATCACCCCACTGCAAGCACAGGATGGTTTGGACGACCTTAAGCTGGATGAAGAAAGTAAATCACTCTTCCTTAGCGCTAATGCAATTCGCGTCTACAAGTTGGATCAACGTGAGCTAGGGGCAGATTTTATAAAGTAAAATTATATGTTCCATATTTCATTTCTAAGCTCTTGTTTAGGCTGATTTATTGTCTATTTTAAAGTCCTGCATTAAAAATACCGCCCCGTCGAATGCTCAATAATATTTTTGGATATTGGGCGCTCTTGAAACTGATCGAAACACAAAGCCATAAATCACAAAACCAGGCCATCAGGACGTTCTTAATGACAAATGTGTTGCCCAGTTATGTAACTATTAAAAATGAATATGAGAAACTGGGTGTCCGTCCGGTCTGCCCGACCTTACAGGTTTGAAACACCTAAAATATAGTCCGCCTAAATTGATCATGCGGAACGGATCGAATGAAATCCAATGTTAAAGCACATCGCGTTCATTCGCATTCACGCTGTGCACTCTAACTTATTTATTTTGAGCGAATTCTTGTCGTTTGATTGAACCCAATCAAACGGAACGCGCTTGTCTTATGCTTTTTAGTGTCTTCTGCGAATATAGGCCAATGGCCACCGTATTGAGTCGGGAGGGCAGTGGCGGTGGTCGGATCGGGACGCGCTAGGTCACAAGGGACCGTTTTAGAGTATGATCGGCCACCGTCTTCGCAACAGGCCTGAACGGATACGCAGCAGCCCAAAGCTCTGCACGACAAGCATAGGATACTTGCGAAGATGTCTGAGGTTACCATTGGTGTCGATATTTCGAAAGACCATCTTGATGTGTACTGCCTGCCGGATGAGCAGAGTAAGCAGTTTACCAATACAGCTGCAGGGTACAGACAGTTAAAAAGCTGGCTGAAAGGCCTGCCTGTCGCTCGAATTATTTTTGAACCCACAGGTTCTTATCACGGCGCTTTTGAGTTGGCATTGTCGGGTTCCTATCCTCTGAGCAAAGTTAACCCATGGCAAGCACGCCGGTTTGCACAGGCCAAAGGCAAGAGGGCGAAGACGGACCGGATTGATGCGCGCCTGCTGGCCCAAATGGGGCAGGATTTCCAGTTGGAACCAGACAAGCCAGTCGATGCAAGCCTATGTCATCTCAAAGAGATACGCGTTGCACGTCAAGCTCTTGTAAAAGAAGCCACGCAACTGGAGAACCGGTTGAAAACACAACGGGTGAACCTGGTTCGCAAACAGACACAGCAACGCCTGAAACTCGTGCGAAAGCAATTGGAGGCCCTTAACGCCGAAACTCAAAAGCAAATTGAGCAGAGCCCTCAAAGGGCGCGGGCAGCAAAGATTTTACACTCTATTCCCGGGCTGGGACAGGTCGCCGTCGCGGCGCTGGTGATTGAAATGCCAGAGCTTGGACAATTATCCCGTAAACAGGCCGCTGCTCTGGCGGGGCTGGCCCCCATGACCCGCCAGTCAGGACGCTGGCGGGGCGCTGCTTTTATTCAAGCAGGGCGCAAGCCGGTACGCGATGCACTCTACATGCCTGCCGTTGTTGCCAGCCGTTATAATCCAGACCTGAAAGCCAAATACAACCAGATGCGAGCGGCTGGTAAGCCTCCCAAAATCGCCATAATAGCTCTCATGCGTAAGCTAATCGAACTGGCAAACGCTCTCATAAAAGCGGACCGGCAATGGCAACCAAAAACGGCTTGACCAAGACGGATACTTGTCTTTTCTGCAAAAGACTGGAGCGAGGCTATTTTGTATGGCCAGCAGCCAAGCAAGGCAAAGTCAGCCTCTCCCCCGCCCAGCTTGCCATGTTGCTGGAGGGGATTGACTGGCGGCAGCCGCTAAAAACATGGCGGCCGCTCATCAGTGGCTAACTGACTAAATTCCTTGGGGTTTTATGCTGATGCACCTGTCTTTTCAGGCGCAATATTCACGTCCCTATGCTAGAAGATTGGTATGTTTTTCGACCTTCAAAACCTGCCCGATTGTTTAGTCCCGCGAGAAGATGGAATCAGTTTATCGTTGACACCATCTTGTAAGGAGGGGCTATGGGACAGGTATTACACGGCAGCGCCACGACTACTCACGCGGTTCGATCGGCCATCCAAAAATCGGATGCAACAATCAAAGAGCTGAGTATCCGATATAACATCAATCCCAAAACGGTTATGAAGTGGAAAAAACTTAGCAGCGTAGAAGATCAACCTATGGGCCGGAAAAATCCTCGCTCTACCGTTCTTACTGTGGCTGAAGAGGTTGCGTGTATTGCTTTTCGCAAGCACTCTTTACTCGCGCTGGATGACTGCCTTTATGCTCTGCAGGAAACGATCCCGAAGTTGACCCGCTCATCCCTCCACCGTCTATTCCAGCGCCACGGGATTTCGCGTCTGCCAGCCCCAGATAAGAACAAGACCAAAAAACCTTTCAAAGCCTATCCGATCGGTTACTTTCACATCGATATCGCGGAGGTGCGAACTGCGGAAGGCAAGCTTTATTTGTTCGTTGCCATTGATAGAACGTCGAAGTTTGCCTTTGTGGAACTGCATGAGAAAGCCACCAGAAGGATTGCTGGCAACTTTCTTCGCAACCTCATCATGACTGTACCTTATAAAGTCCACACCGTGCTGACCGACAACGGGACCCATTTCACCGATCCCAAAGGCGACAGTTGGAATGCTCAGGACGTGAAGCGTATGCTCGCGACCGGTCAGCGGTTTCGATGCCATGCTTTTGTTCTGGCCTGCGCTCAAAATGATATTGACCACCGGCTAACGAAACCGGCCCATCCCTGGACCAACGGTCAGGTCGAACGTATGAACCGCACCATCAAAGAGGCCACGGTTCGACGCTATTATTACCAGACACACAACCAGCTGCGCACTCATCTGGAAACGTTCATACAGGCTTATAACTTCGCCAAACGCCTCAAGGCTCTCAAAGGACAAACACCCTTTGAATACATTACCAAACAATGGACAAACGAGCCAGACAGGTTCATAAAACAGCCTAACCATCTCCTCGCGGGACTTAACAATTAGTGCGGTGGGATTAATGCCAAGCTGGGCTGCTATGAACTCAGTAATCTCAGCCGGAATGACCTCTCCAGGTGAAAGAAGGCGGCCTGGATATCTGAATGCACATAGTTGCAAGGCAAAGCCAAATTTGTTCTGAGGCCGACGGCGTAACTGAATCTGTTGGATATCATCATCAGCTAATGTGTAATAGCGAAGCAGCGTTTGCTCATCGGTCGGAAGATCAAAGAGAGCTGCGCGCTGTCGGTCACTCAGAATCTGTCGTCTTGGCAAGTTACTATCCTGTCCTATGCAGCCAGCAGTGTCCGTAAGAGGATCGTTCAGCGGACGTTTGAGATGCAATCCGCATACCCTTAAAAATCAGGAATACCATCGTCTCACTTAGGTGGTACGATAATGATTTCAAAAGAGGCACCCTATTCGTACACTCTTCTCATGGAACCGATACTCTTTGGATATGCGCGGTGTTCTACCGATAAACAGGATCTATCAGTGCAGCATCAGGCACTAATTGCCCTTGGTGTTGCTGAAGATCGCATCTATATCGATCATGGGTTGACCGGCACTAATCGTCATCGTCCAGGCCTGGATCAGGCGCTTGCAGCTGTGCGTCCGGGAGATACACTTGTTGTTTCTAAACTGGACCGCCTTGCCCGATCCGTTCCCGATGCCCGTGAAATCGCCCGCCAGCTCGAAGTAAAGGGCGTGAAGCTGGCGCTCGGGGCGACGATCTACGACCCAGCCGACCCAATGGGGAAGATGTTCTTCAACATCCTCGCCACTTTTGCCGAATTCGAGGCTGATCTTATCCGCATGCGTACCCGTGAGGGTATGGCTATTGCCCGCGCCAAAGGTAAATTACGTGGCAAACAGCCCAAGCTTTCCAAAAAGCAACAAAAGGAACTCTGCCGCATGCGTGCTACTGACGATTACTCCATCAGCGATTTAGCAGAGGTTTTCTCAGTATCCCGGCCGACGGTCTATCGGACCCTGAAGCGAAACAGTGAACCAAAGTAAAGTCTCTCCACGACTACACTAATGATTGCTTTGCGAACACGAACAGCAAATCCCACTAAGAAATATCTGCATGAGCTTTCTTGAGATCAGCAAGGAACTGTAGGTAGGGTCCGGGGCCATAGCTCGCTCTGGATACACCTAAGGCAGCCACGTCTTTGATCGACCTAAGATCTCCCATCATCATGACGTTCACTGGTAATTTCGCAGTGTCGACAACGCGTGAAATCAGTCCAATTTCTGTTAGTCCCGGCACGAAAAAGCAATCTGCACCTCCATCAGCATAAGCTGCTTCGCGCTGCAGCGCCTCCGCTAGACTGTCTCCGTGCGTGGCAGGATCTGAGCCAAGGAACAGGTCTGTCCTCGCGTTCAGAAAGAGAGGGACGCCTTCTTCAGCGGCTACAGATTTGATTGCCCTGATACGCGCTACCTGAGTTGAGATTGAATGAAGCCCCTCGCCCTTGACGATCCTGTCTTCGAAATTGATCCCGACGGCCCCGGCTCGAATAATTTTTCGGGCATTTTCGGCGACCTCGGCAGGTTCAGTCGCATACCCACCTTCGAAATCCACAGTCACAGGCAAATCTACCGTGGCGCATATACGCTCAACAATGCTCAAAAAGAAGTCCATAGGAATGGCTTCTCCATCGTCATAACCATGAGCGGCTGCAATGGACCAGCTTCCTGTCGCCACGGCGGCAACTCCTTCATCTTTCAATGTTTTCGCTCCTCCTGCATCCCAAATATTGTAGAGCACAACCGGGCTGCCTTTTTTATGCAGACCTGTGAAGTGAGATGCCTTTTCAGCTTGAGACATGGTGGTTTCCCTTCGTGTTTTTTGGCAGATATTGCCGTTCAATCTCCAAGAGCTTTTGTTTGCGCCAAAGCCCCCCGCCATAACCTGTCAGTGATCCGTCTGAACCGATGACACGATGGCATGGAATGACCAAAGCGATCTGGTTAGCTCCGTTCGCGCGGGCCACAGCACGAACCGCGGAAGGACGGCCAATACTTGCGGCAATGTCTGAATAACTGCGTGTTTGCCCCGCCGATATCTGTCTCAACGAATCCCAAACCGCACCGCTGAAATCCGATCCATGATAAGCTAGCGGAGTTTGAAAATCTGACGATGCTCCAGTGAAGAAAGCCGTCAGTTCCTCTTTGATCTGCTCTGACGGCGGCATTCTTCCGATGCCTAGGCGCCCCTTGGTGAACATGTCAAGCCGACCAAGCTCCTTTGGTAATGCTCGACGGTCAAAGAACTCAAGAAGATGTAGTTGTGATTTGCTGCTGACAGAGATCATGTCGCCAAGCGGCGTAGGGATCCAGTCAGCCAATAGCAACGGGTCCGAGGACAAATTGCCAGGTGCCTTCCCCATCAGCTTTAGAAAGGCTGTTCGAAACGCACTAGGAGAGTCAAATCCTGCATTAATTTGGCCTTCGATCACCGATCCACCCTTTGCGATTGTCTCAAACCCATCCCTGAGCCGCCTCTGACGCGCCATTTCCAGAAATGTCATCCCGAATTGGCGTTTAAAGCTCCGCCGGACTGTGGAAAGTTCGAAGCCCATACGTTCGATATCGCCTTCGCGCCAGCGATAGTCCGGGCGCTCGTCCAATGCAGCCAAAAGTGCTGCAATCGCGGGATCTGCTAACGCCATGGGTTGTAGAGGATGGCAGCGCTTGCATGCGCGATATCCTGCTTCAATACATTCTCCGACGGTTTCGTAGAATGTGCAATTTTCTTGCTTGGGTTTACGGGCTGGGCAGGTCAACCGGCAAAATACGTCGGTAGAAGAAACGCAGACATAGACCTGACCGTCATAGGCAGCGTCACGGGCCAAAAGCGCCTTGTAAAGGGTATCGTGATCGGGGATATCGAAAAGCATGGTGAAGTAGATAGCACATTCACATTGTCGTGCCGCCTAAGATCAGGCGTCTATTCTATTTTCAACGACAATCCAAGTGTAGCGATCCGACCGGTACGCAAAACCGATCAAAATGAAATCTTTGCTATCTTTCACCGTGAAGCTTTAGTCGAAAGCTTTCACTAGCGTACTATCCTGCCCCTTACCGGAGCAGACCCGAAATAGGCTTGCCCATTAACATGGTAAATCCCGGCACGGATAGGAGGGAAATGCTCAAGATTGAAAGTTTGATGTAATACATCTTTTAAAGTGTGGCCCCACGAGCCATTCTCTATAAAATGCTCTGGTATTGAAAAGGAGGTTCCGCAGATTCTCTGAAAATAGGTCCCTTCTGTGTCTTTAACAAAGCAGGTGCGCAAGACCTCATGTCTGTTTACAATCAATGCTAGGCTGCTTTTTAAGGCCGAATGGTTCACTTCATTGGAGAGACGGAAAAGCATCGGCATATGATAGGCACTAGTCCCTCTTTCATATTGCTCGATGAACCATAGACGCTCCTGAGCAAAGGATAGGGGGTACTGCGGTTGGTCAGGGGCTCTGGAAATAATGAGCGGTTGGTGTTGAGTCTCTGCAAGGCTCGCGCTTAGAGTAGCAATCGTGGGATGTCTAAAAATTGTTGCTACAGTTAGTTGCCGACCAAGTTGTTGATTAATTTGTGTTACTAGTTTAATGGCATGAATGGATTCACCACCTACTTGAAAAAAGTTTGAATTTACCCCGATCTTCTGAAGACCAAGAACTTCTGACCAGATGTGGCAGAGTTGATACTCGAACTCGTTACGAGGCGGAACATAATTTGGGGTGTTTGGGTCACAATTACGCATAGGCTATCTAACCTTACATTGCCCACCATAAAATATTATAGCATGCAACTTATACCAACCTGGTGAGCGTTTGGCCTGACCGACCTAACGCCTTTGAAATTCGTGGTTTAAGTTCGGCCTGATCTAATTATGCAGGACTGGATTTATAATCATGAATAATAAGACGTATTGGAGTGAAGAGGAAAAACGCTCCGTTTGTGAGGAAGCTTTGTCGTCCCCTGAATCTATCGCCCAGGTTGCCCGCAGAAACGGGCTTAACAAAGGGCGTCTTTATAATTGGCTTAAGGACAAACGTTATAATCCTTCCCCAAAGCCTGCCATTGATACCCCTGTATCTACAGCCTTTGTCCCGGTTAGCGTTGAAAACGCAACTGCATTTGAGAAGTCAGCTCCTGAATGCTCACCGAACTTTACTACCTCTACCTCAGAGTTGGTGATGGAAATCAGGTTGATTGCAGGACATGAAGTGCGCCTGAGTGGCTGTTTGAGCGAGCAGCAGCTTACCGCAGTTCTCGCGGGGCTCACCACATGATTCCGGTTCCCAGTAATACACGAGTGTGGCTGGCCGCAGGCATCACAGATATGCGTTGTGGCTTTAATACTTTGGCGGCCCGAGCGGAAAATATTTTAAAAGAAGACCCGTTCAGTGGTCATCTTTTTGTGTTTCGCGGCCGACGGGGCGATTTGTTGAAGATCATCTGGTGGGATACACAGGGCGGTTGTCTATTTTCCAAAAGATTGGAGCGCGGCAGTTTTGTCTGGCCCGCGGCTAAGGATGGTAAGGTCAGTCTATCAGCATCACAATTATCACTCCTTTTAGAAGGAATTGACTGGCGTATGCCGCAGACAACATGGAAGCCGCTTACACACGGTTAACCCTTTCAATTCCATAGATTTACTGTTGGAAATCCTGCTTTAATAACCCGCGTATCTGTGGAGTGTGGTAAAAGTTTGCCATGCTCAATGTCCTTGTCAACTTGCCGGATAATCCGAGGGAACTCAAAGGCCTCGTAACCCTTTTGAGCAAAGAGGTGCAGGCGCTTTCCTTGAAGGTAGAGCAACTTCAACATCAGCTGCATGGGGCCAATCGGCACCGGTTTGGGACACGGTCAGAAAATCTTGAACAGCTGTTGCTGACACTTGAACATCAAGAGGTTTTGGCTGCAAGTGTCCCTGAAGAGAATGATTCAGTTGTCACCCAAGAGGAAAGAACGAAACCAAAGCGCTGGTCTTTGCCCGAAAGCTTGCAACGCAACACGCAGGTTCTGGAGCCCGGTGATGAATGTGCGCGCTGAGGCGGCTCCCTGAAGACACTTGGCGAGGATACTACCGAAGAACTGGAGTATATTCCAGGACGGTTTGTGGTGAACAGGCTTGTGCGGCCCCGCAAAGCTTGCGCATGCTGTGAGACATTTACACAAGCCCCATTGCCATCGCGGCCTATTGAACGAGGGCGCCCCGGACCAGGCCTGCTGGCGCATGTTCTGGTGCGCAAATTCGGAGATCACCTTCCGCTCTACCGGCAATCCCAGATCTATGGCCGTGAGGGGATGGAGCTGTCCCGTTCCACTCTGGCAGGCTGGGTGGGGCAATCGATATGCCTTCTGGAGCCTCTGGCCGAGGCCATTGGCAAACACGTTCAAGCCGGCAAGGCGCTCTTTGCCGATGACACACCGGTCAAGCTCCTGGCACCGGGTACATCGAGAACCAAAACCGCAAGGGTCTGGGCCTATGTACGTGATGAGCGGGCTTGGACAGGGCCTGCGCCACCTGCAGCATTCTATCAGTTTACGATTGATAGGAAGGGCGAACATCCGCAAATGCACTTGAAAAACTATCAGGGTTTTGTTCATGCCGATGGGTATGCGGGGTTTAATGGTGTCTTTGGCGAACAACGGGCACGAGAAGTCGCTTGTATGGCCCATATTCGTCGTAAATTTGTAGAGATCCAACAAGCGAACGGTTCAGCTATAGCGCAAGACGCGATCTTAAAAATCGCCAAACTCTACGCCATTGAGAAGAAAGTTCGCGGGAAACACGCCGGGGAACGGCAAGCCGTTCGTCAACAAGATGCAAGACCTGTTCTGGATGAATTGGAAGTGTGGCTACACGCACAGCTGCCAAAGATCTCGGGCAAGTCTCCACTTGCCAAAGCGATCCGTTATGCCTTGACCCGTTTGCCGAAAGTCCGGCCCTATCTGGATAATGGTTTTCTGGAAATCGACAACAACAGCTGTGAGCGGGCAATGAAACCTGTGGCCCTTGGAAGAAAAAACTGGATGTTTGTCGGCTCTAAGAAGGGCGGTAGGGCGATGGCTATCGCCTACACCCTCATTGAAACTGCCAAGCTGAATAAGGTCGACCCGCAGGCTTGGCTTACCTATGTTCTTGACCGTATTGCAGACCATAAGATCAATCGTATTAACGAGCTATTGCCATGGAACTATACTCAACAAAGTGGAGTATAGTGAGGCCTCTTTTGATAGATAGGTCGGCGTCCCCGATCGCTCTAATTGATTCCATCTCCCTGCGGGACCATACATTTAATCATAGAGACGAAGTTGACGATACGTCATTGACCACCAAATAAGGGTAAAAGAAATACCCAGCACCGCTATCACCGATGCATTATATGCACCTGGGACCGAGCGCATAATGAAGACGGTAAGGCCAGCGCCTAGACCAACACTGATTTCTTTGACAAATAGAGCTTTTTGCCGAGCGGAATAGTAGTCAAGGTGAGGAATGGTGCATTTTGAGATGGAGACCAAAACTGTCCATATAGCGGCGGCGAAAAATGAGTGAATGGGAATAATATCAATGAGAATATAAAGGCCAAATACCATGAAAATTAGCCCGATCATAACAAGCACTCGATAGCGTCCGGTGAGCTCAATCAATTTGAGAACCGGCATTTGAGCGACAACAATAATAAAACTGTTCAAGATGACCATGGAGCCGTACCAGACAGGCAGCGTACCTGTTGTTTCCAAAAGGGTTTGGGGTAAAACTGAAAAGGTGCCAAAAATTGCCATACCCATGGTCGTTCCCATCAGCACCCAGGCGAACAGGGTTGCAAGCTTTAGACCTCGAAACATTTTCATTTGTACATCAGCTAAACGAAGGGGGCATTGAAGCGCCAAAAACAGACACCCCCCCAAGATTAAGGCGGAACACCAAAAGAAAAGTGTGGGCGTTAGGAAGGGGATCATGATGCACAGCCCCCCCATAAGTGCACCAGCGTTTAGGGCCATGCGATTTTTTGCAGCTCCGTTTTTGCTTTGAGCAGCCACATTTTTTAAAAGAAAACCACTTATTGCTGCTCCATAGGCGAATAAGAGCGCCGCAAGCAAGGTAACCATCGATTTATCCCCCAGCGCAAACAGGACTACCCCCCCAGACATTACTGCAAAAGAGAAAATCAAAGCTCTGGTACCCAGCAGAGCAAAAGTAAGAGGGAGAAGAACTAGCTCGATACGATACCCCAGAGCGAGGATGGTATTGGAAGCTGTATCCAGCCAAACGTTTGCCTTGCCTAGTGTAGCAAACAGGGTTACGGCCGTAAAAATACGGATCAGGACAAACTTAATAGAATATTTCATTCTGAATTCTTCAAGAAAGTGGGCAAAAAAGGATCATTGCTCTTTGAAATTGAGATACAGTGAATCAGCTGCGCTGTATCTCTCCATTTGTGGGCTAACTCGCTGACCTTGTACAGATGGGGGAGGAAGGCTGAAACAAGAAGTTACTAGGAATAGCAGCCAGATATGATAAAGACATCGGGTCTTCCTTTCCACTCCCAGCCGAGTGGCGGCTATTTGTTTCCGGTTATGTGCCTAGCTTTTGGGTTGGCAGCGAGAGTCTTTCTACTCCAAATAGTTGCATACTGGGAAGGCGACATGATTAGGTAGCTCCCTTTCGGAGAAAGGTGGACCAGCTAGTTGGAAGCCCATGCATTTTAGTTCGTTCAGCCGATAAAAGCCTGCAATTGCCAAAATTCCGCTGGCACACATTTCTCTGATTTGGTTGATACGAAGCAAATCAAATTCTCTACCCAGTTTACGATGGCTGAATTCTTTTAGAATTACCAACCGGGATATTACCGCTATTGGGCCACTCATCGTCTTTTTGAAGTGGAATTTGGATATGTAATCAACCTTCTCAACTGAGTCAAAAAAGTTCACCCGTGCTGCACCAATCAATTCTGATGCTTGGTTTTTCAAGATATAGTGCCGGGCACTATTGTCCATATCATCAAGCCATTTTCCTTTTGTTTTTATTTCTTCAGAAACACCAGTTCGTTGACACCAGGCAGTTATGCGAAGTTTTCCAATCTGATCCAGTAAAGGTATCTCATGTGGAGGATCAAAATAGGTTATTGATTGTAGATCATCTGACATTTCATATTCTTCACGTATCTTGGTATTGCATTGGTATGCGCTCAACCTGACAGATCAAATCTAAACGCATTTTTGTATAGCTAAATCAAAGATATCACACGCTTACCTCTTTTCGGGGGAGTTGAACTGTTGAACAGGGTATTTGCCCATTTCCATAGATCAGTGGGTAAATTTCTTTTCTATAGCTGCGAAGCGCTAGGCCTCTTACTTTCTTGTTCTTTTCATCATGCGCGTTAGATGGCGTTACCGTAGCCAATAGTCCCGTCAACAGCTATTCAACGGAGTAATTAAGTCATCTTTCTCTTAGCTCCGGTAATAAAAGTAACCCCTAAGAGAGATGTTCACTCAAACAAGTCATGCTAATTGGGAATTATACATCAGTTTCGCGCATACATAATTGCGTATTGAACTAAGTTGATATCATTTCTACTTCCTATTTGGAATATAGGTCAACATTACTTACCTATCTAGTAGGTTACGTTAATGTAGGTGTAAGCTCAAGTAAAATGTTCATTGATAAATAATAAGTAACAATAGATACCTGTAATGGGAAGTTTATATTCATAATATGAAGTTATATTATGAATTTGGTTATTATACTCACTTCAATTATTACAGCTGCATTCCTTTTGTATCCGTATGGTCTCCCAGACCTTGCAAACCTGGGAGGCAAGCATGGGGCTGAATCCATGACTGACATTACAGGGCACCTCTGAAAATTCCAATTTTGTTTTTTTGTTGTATAGCCACTGACTTGAAACGACGAGTTTGAGGGGGGGGGAAGTATTCGCCGTTGATTGCAAAAGAAGCCAGAAAACAAAAACATAAAGTGGGAACCTCGTGGCGCATGGACGAGACGTACCTCAAGGTAAAAGGCAAATGGGTTTACTTGGCATTGCCATCTATGAACACGCCCCGGATTGCAAGCGTTTTATGAGTTTTAGCAATGTAGGTTTGCAGTCATCTATCCGGCCTGTTTGCGCGGTCTATTCCGCTAGCCCTGATGGAATTCGTAGACCAACACCCAATCAAGTTGGCGAGCTCGAAGCTCCGACAATGCCACGGGGTTAGTTGGTCCCGGTTACCCTGTTTTGCCATCACATCACGATCACCCTCGCAATTGGTTTTAATACGACGCTTTATACTTCCACTGAGTTGTACCGATATGTTTGCGACTTGCTGAGCAGGGCCCAGACGGTGCGCGCCATTTTATTGGCCATGGCAACCAGGACTACGTTGGTCGGGCGCCGTTCAAGCAATGCCTTTTGCCACTGGGACAAACCGTCCTGTTTTCGCCGGGACCAGCCCAAACTTGTCCTTGCCCCGTGAACCAGAAGCTTGCGCAGATAGCCGTCACCGCGTTTCGATATTCTTCCTAATTTTTCCTTACCGCCGTTCGAGTACTGTTTAGGCACCAAGCCGAGCCATGCGGCAAGCTGGCGGGCACTGCGGAACTGGGTAACATCGCCGATTGTTGCAACCAGCGCGGTCGCAGTGATGACGCCAACTCCGGGAATCGTCTCCAGCCGTTTGCTGTCTTCATTGTCGGTGTGCCACTCGTTAAGCTTTCTTTCCAGCGCCTTGATCTGTGTTTGCGTTTCTTTCAACTGCTCTGCCAAAAAATTCAGGGCTTTACGTGCTAGGGCTGGCAGACGAGTGTCTTTCGAGTCTTTGATGACTATGATAAGTTCGCTAACCTTTGCTGCGCCAGCGCCTACCACGAGGCCGAACTCGCCGCAATGGCCGCGGATTGCATTGATCAACATTGTCTTCTGGCGTACCAGAAGTTCGCGAGTGCGATGCAGGTCTAGAAGAGATTGCTGTTCCGCGCTTTTTATTGCTGCAAAACGCATAGTCGGGCGCTGAACCGCTTCGGCGATTGCTTCTGCATCAGCCGCATCGTTCTTCTGGCTCTTTACAAACGGTTTGACATCTTGCGGTGGAACCAGCTTCACCTCATGGCCCAATGCTTGCAATTCACGAGCCCAGTAATGCGCGCTGCTGCAAGCCTCCATGCCAACGAGGCAGGGCTCGATACCCGCAAAAAACTCTATGACTTGACCACGTCGCATCCGCTTGCGAAGCAAAGGGGTTCCCGCTTCATCCGCGCAGTGTACCTGAAAGATGGATTTCGCAAGATCCAACCCAACCGTTACAATCTTAGTCATGAACGTTCCTCTTGATCGCTTAATTAACGCACATCAGTATGCCTCACTGCGAGGCCGGAGGGGCGTGTTCATTTCATCAAGTTGTTTGATGTGGGTTGTTTAAGCCTTATTTGTTTAAGGTTCAGGCCGCCATTTTGGCTGTGTAGCCGGTCCAAAGTTTGAGGGCATCATTTCTGGCGTGGCGGTAGGAGAGAGCGGATAGTTTATAACGGCGAGGACGGAAAATAGTGTTGATCTGATCAAATGCCGAGAGGAACCGTTGTGCTTGCCGGAGCGACTTGAACCGCCCCATGATCTTCTCTCGTTTTCTTGTGGGCCGATGAGAATTTTCAATACTGTTATTCAACCCTTTGTGTGCCCGGTGATCTGCTTTAGGTGCAAGAGCCTTGACCGGTTTGATATAGCTGCGCAATTTATCAGTCACCACCACTCGTGGCTCGCCATATTGCGCAACCAGTTTCTTGAAAAAACGGCGAGCTGCTTTGATATTACGGCGGGTTTGCACCAAAATATCGAGCACATCCCCATCCCCGTCAATGGCCCGCCAGAGCCAATATTATTTCCCACTAATTGAAATGACGACCTCATCCAGATGCCATTTCCTATTGGGTTTTGGTCGGTCCCTGCGGATGCATTCTGCAAAATGGCGCCCAAAGCGGTTAACCCATAACCGGACAGTTTCCCGGCTGACAACAACGCCACGTTCCGCCAAAAGGTCTTCAACATCGGCCGTACTCATAGCGAAGCGATAATACGCCCAGACAGCGTAAGCGATAACTTCTCGAGGAAAACGGAAACCATTCAGGCGGGCAAATGAACTTGGGACTTTCATCGCGGTTAGCTACCCAAGATCAAACAACTTGGCAATGCCCTGGCCACAGCTGGGATACTGGTTCCATCCACACCAATCTTGGCGACAATTGCAGCCTTTTCCTCTTGGGTCCAAGATCGGCGTGCCATTTTTTCCTTCGACAAATCACACCTCCATTTAAAACTGAAGGGGAAGATAAGCCATTAGCGCTAAGCCCGTAAGGCGATCTTGAACGGCCGGTTACGCTAATAGTGGTGTTTTGATTTCCTAGTATTCCATTTCTAGTTTTTGCTCAGATGTGGTTACCGAAGCGATTAGAATACAAAGAGCCCCGAACGAAATGATTGCAAAAGCAAACCAGTAATAGTTTGAGTTTGGGAAAACACTTATTATCAAGCCAAGCATGAGGCCAAATATAGTTCGTTGTATATAAGTTAGTGTACTGATGACACCTAAATAACTTCCGAAAATCGATGTATCTATCACACTCATGACGTAGGTATTGAAGGCTACTCGAATAGCAGAACCAGTAGCGCCCATAACGCCATACAGTACTAAGATTGTCACTAGTTGAGGGTTCAGGCAGATTGTCAAAAGTGATCCTGAATAGACAAGAAGGCAGATTTTGATAATAGGTAATGCGGAGGTGTCAGAAACAAACCTCCCAATAAAGAAACCTCCCAAGCCCGCGCCTATACCGAAAGATATGGAAAGTTGTGCTAAGGCTGCAATTTCTAGGTTAAGTACATTGTTGAAATAGACTGGATGAATAATGTTTAGCATCATTACGCAGACGAAGGTAATGTTACCGCCAATGCCAAGTAAAATTAGATCTAGCCGACTAAATATCACTCGATAGACATCTTTAGAAGTTTTTGCTCGCGCGGCTCTCTTTTTCTGTGTGTATGTAATTAAACGGAGTAAAATCGCAGCAATTACCAGCAAGCCACCATTTATCATAAGAGCAAGCTGGAAATCTCTTTCATTTACTAAATAAATCATTAGAAGGCCGACGACGAAAGTCGCGGCCTGCATCTCGGCCTGCATCCAACCATTCACTTTGCCACGTTCTGTATCTTTGAAAATTTCTTGTATGAATGCGCTTAATGCATTGTAAAAAAACAGGAAAAATATTTGAGAGCAGAAATAGAAAATGCTTAAACTGATGACCTTGAATACTTGGCTACCATAAGCGATAGCAGCTAGCTGTAAAACGACTGCCATGATAACAACACATAATACTAGCGAATAGCGTCGTGATATGCTGTCGACTAAACGTCCGGCGATAGGGGAAACAAATATTAACACTGCGGTAGACCAGGTGGCCGTAAAGGCTAAGAATTTTGCACCACCGCTGGTTTGAGCGAGTTCCCAAGGCACAATTGTGAGTGAGATTCCCATCGCAATCGATGCTATGAAATTTGCAAAAAATAATATCAGAAGCTTCATCTTATCTCCGCTTTAGTCGCCTTTTTGTAATTCTGATTCGGAGAATATCAGGATATCTTACTTTGAATTAGTTATAAATTTTTATGCATTATTCATCTTTGTGAAGAGTAATTGTTTATATATTAAGTAAAAAAGCAAATTATAAAATTAGAAAATTTAATCTAAACACTTTTGTGTTTGACGTATACTTAGTTAATAAGTACATTTCCTTAGTAACTCACGCTTTAATTAGGAGATATAAGCATGGTTATCTTGAGAAAGACTACTAAGCGTACAGGTAAGAATAGTGTTCGCGGAAACAAGCAGCTCCGCGTGCGTGGTGAGAAGTAAACTTAGTTTTTTGTTTACTTATGGAATATAGCCGAGGGGAAACTCTCGGCTTTAATCTTTTCTTCCTGGGGGCGGATATGTTCTACCAGTCGGCTAACTCATTTGCATATGATGGCCAAGCCAAGATGCTGTTCGCAGGCACTCGATACGGCAAGATTTTGATACTAAATGAGCAACTTGATGTTCAAGGTGAGTTTGCAGCTCACGATGGAATGATCGACGGAATTTCCATTTGTCCTGCGCGTAAACTAATCGCTGCAATGGGTGGTGGCCGTGAGATCTTTCTCGGATCGTATGAAGATCAAAATTCCATCAGTCAGATTTTTCGGAAAAACATCCGCCTCGAAGGCATTGACGATGTCGAACCTATTCACTCGACATCTCAAGCCGTTGATCTTCATCCGACTGAAGCGAAATTGATCACTCGGACGGGTAACTCTTCCATTGTTGAGTTGGACTTTCAGGGTAACGTTTTAAGTTCTGGTCGAGCTTCTTTCTATGACATCATAACAACTAAGTATTCTTCATGTGGTAGTTATGCTCTTTTCGGAACCAATAATGGCTGCATTGGTGTTTATGCCAATGGTCATGTTGAGACATTTGTTTCTCCTCACAAGATCGTTGAAACTTTTCATTGGTTTGAGGAGGTTGGTTCAGATGAGTTTATTGCAGCGTGTGATCAGCGATTTCTAGTCAGAGTTGTTGTTCGTAAGACTGATACTTTCGCATTGGATTGTCAATTTGGAGAGCTGTTTACTAATGATGACCTTGAACATGTTACGAGGAGCAAAGGTGGACGCTTGCTGGCATCAAGTTTTGATAGAAACGTCTATGAAATCGATCCGGCCAACCTAAATCCAATAAAAGTTGCATTTAAAGCTCCATTTAAGACGAGATGGGTGAAGTTTAGTGAGGCGGATCCCTCTATAGCTTTTGTGCAGGTTCGCGATGGATCAATCATTAAGTTCAACTGTGATACTGGAGAGAGAATTTCTGAGTTTAAACAGACACCTCCAGCCGTTTGGTCATGCTGTAATCATAATGATGATATTATTGCATGTGGTGAGGAGGGTCTGGTCTTAAGAATTGGTTTGCAGTCTGAAGGGCCAGTGGTTGTGGGAACTGCTCAAGTCTTACAGAAGCTTTCATTGGAAGGTGGATATTTCAAACGTATTGAGCTCGGAAAAAATAGTGAAGCATTGCTCGGTTCAACTTGCGGTAAGGGCTATTTAATTAAAGATAATCAGAAGATTAAGTCTTTTGATTTTTCTGCAGCAGTCAGGGACATTTCTTTTAGTATTAAGACCAGTTGCTTCTATGTCGCTCTTGAAGATGGTCGTGTGCTTCAGCTCCTAAATGATAAGACTATAGAAATTTTCCGCTCATCTGAACCGATCTGGTCGATTGCAGTCTCTCCGACTGGAGAGATATTAGCAGTTGGTGAGCGAGGAGGCTCTATATATCTACTTGATACAAACTCCCATCAAGTTGTTGAGAAGACTTCAGGTAAGCTGCCTAAGAGGATGAAGTGGTTAAGCCCTGATGTACTGCTTGTAACGCATAGATCGGCAATAGATAAAGTATATAGAGACGATGGTGTATGGTACCACGATGTTCAGTTCGTGAATTCTGAGGCAAATACTGTAGAAGACTTTGTCGTATTTGGTTCTTACGTTGTTTTTATTAACTATGCCAATAGGATATATTTAGGAGATATTGTTAGTGGGGATGTGCTGGACTCCTGTTATTACGGCGCCGAGCACATGAAGGCGATTAATATTTCGAAGACAGGCGTAGTTTCAATAATGGGGCGTGGTGGGACAATAAAAAACTACATAATACATAGTGAGCAGATATTGCCTGTAGGTGAAACAAACTTAGCGTTAAGTGAGGCGGAAAACTTACAATGAAACTTTGTATAATTAACGGGAGTCATAGAGAAAAGTCTCAAAGTAGTAGAATAACAGACTATCTGTCTAACATGCCTGCTGTACTAAATGCTTTTGGTGAAGTTGATAGAATTGAACTTTGTTCTGCTGACATCGAGATATGGAATGAAGGAGTGTGGGACGGACATTCTTCTTGGGATGGATGGTTTGAAACCTCAGAGAACTTGGCATCTTCTGACGCTTTTATCATTGTTACTCCAGAATGGGGTGGGATGGTTCCACCTCGTCTAAAAAACCTACTCATGCTCGCGAGTGTAAAAGAAACTGGTCACAAGCCTGCTTTGATAGTGTCTGTTTCAGCAGGTGAAGGAGGATTTGCTCCGATGACTGAGTTACGAGCCTTTGCCTATAAGAACAGTCACATTTGTTATCTACCTGATCATGTGATTTTGAGAAATGTAGAGAGCCTTTTTAATGGCGAGCTAAATGAGGACAATGATCGTTTGAGGGATAGACTCGACTACGGCATTCGTATGCTTGCTCAATATTCTGCTGCACTTCTTAATGTGCGAAACAGCGGGATAGTTAATGATGTAGAGTTTAAGTACGGCATGTCATAACGTGATGGCGTGCTCATAATTATAGTTTTGCGTTATGTCGCAAAACTTCTGCAAACTTTGATCTTGGGAGGGCAAGATAATGCAGAAGATTGCCGAGGAATGTCCGAATATTCAATCATTCTCTGAAGATGGGATGGATGTCGACGCGACTAAACCACCTGCTGTGTGCTCTGATTTATCTCTACCTGAAGAGGTGTCGCAATCGATCAGTCATTTAGTTGGGAATGATGGAGAGGAGATAGTTGAGCGGGCTTGTCGTGGACTGGAGGTTGGACGGTTTAATGATCGTCTTGCAAGCGGTATGCTTCTAGCCCTTTTGGGAGATCCTAGAATTAGACCAGGGCAAGTCCCCCAAATGGTTCAAGTAGAGGGCGGTCAAGTAGATCTTGGGCTACCTTATGAAGCCGTTGATGAAGTGGTTTCTGAGTTTTCTGATGTGGGCGTAATTCGCGAATGGATTGAAAAAGAATGTCCACGATATACGATACATCTATCTCCCTATAGAATCGCAACTTATCCTGTTACGAATTCAGAGTATTTAGCATTTTTGCTAGATAATCCTAATTCTGAAATACCGTCGTCATGGTCATTAGGACGCTACCCTGCAGAGTTCGCTAATCATCCTGTTTTCACGGTTAGTGAAAAGACAGCAGATCACTACTGCGCGTGGTTGAGCGACAAAACAGGACTAACTTTTCGTCTTCCAAGTGAGCCTGAATGGGAATGTGCAGCAGGATCGAAAGTTTATCCTTGGGGAGATAAGTTCCATGTCGAGAATGCAAACACTGCTGAATCTAAAATAAATTTTACGACGCCTGTAGGGATTTACCCTCAAGGGCGCTCATGGGTGGGATGCTTTGATATGTCCGGCAATGTCGAGGAGTATACGAGTAGTAATTATGCTCCATACCCAGGTGGGGTACATATCACTGATGACCTTAATCGGGATAGACAAGCATATAGGATCGCTCGTGGTGGCAGCTTCGCAAGATATGCAGATCTTTGTCGCGTAACTCGACGCCATGGACGTTATCACTCAGATCTTTACGCTATGGGTTTCCGTGTTGCTATGGACGCATCTTGAGGAGGCGATACAATGAATGCTTATTCTATTTTTCATGTCGGACCAATCAGCGGTCTGGCCACTTTTTCTGATAAGTATATTGCGACTGCGGGTTACGACAATCAGCTCATCCTGTGGTGTGCTCAGACCAACAAAGCACTTGCATGTGGTCGACATGATCATCTCGTCAATCAATGCGACTTTTCGCCTGATGGCACTCTACTGGTTAGCTCTAGCAGTGATTACACCGCTAGAGTTTGGAGTGTTCCCGATATGCGATTGATCGGTGTAATTTCTGTTCACGCTGATGATGTTTCTAAAGCTGCTTTTTCTCCGGATGGGCAGCAAATAGCAACTAGTTCATTTGATGGCACTCTTTCCGTGCATGATCTTCATGGTGTGTTCAAGAAGCGGTTGGTAGGACACACAGGGTTAATCGAGAATTTTGATTGGGGCAAAGATAATCGAACGCTTCAATCATGTGGCATGGATGGAACAATTCGTACTTGGGATACTCTTACTGGGGAATGTCGTGCAGTTAGATCGATTGACGGGGTAGATATAGATACTCTTGTAACTCTGACAGATGGAACAATTCTGGCAGGGAACAGTGATGGTTCTATCGCGTCCATCGATCCATATGATAATGTTACTTTTTTCGATGCCCACACAACTGCAATCAAGTTGTTATTTGCTGATGATGCAGAAAGGCGTTTGGTCTCATTGGGGTATGATAATCGAGTTCATATCTGGGATCTGAATAAGGGATCATTAGAAGCAAAGATCAAAACATCAACCTTCCCAAGATGTATCTGGGCTAGATCTGCGAGTTTCCTAACTGAAAACGTGATAGCTTTTGCAACATTTGGGACGACATATGCAACCTGGGACTTAGCATCTGATGTTTGGGATACAGATCGTGTAGGACCAATCCCCGGTGTGAATGCTGTTTTTGCTGGCAGCGACGGTATTTATTCCGTCGGAGATGCCGGAGTTTTGGAAAAGAGCGGTGCGGAGATCGCTAACTTAGGCACGTTATGCAATTTTGTGGTCGAGGATAACGGGCAAATTTTTGCTGGGGGGCAAGCCGGCATCGTTTTTGATGCTTTAACAGCCACCGAGTTATATAGACATAATTCACCATTGAATTGTGCAGTAATCGTGAAATCCGCTGCGGCTACTTTTCTTGCTGTGGGCACATATTCGGGTCATGTAATCTATTTAAACGTAAAAGATCCGGCTGAGACAAAAGTAGTCAAAGTTCACTCAGGAGCTATCAAAGGAATTGCTTGTCAGAACGGTATCATTGCGACAGGCACCTCGGATGGTGAGATTAAGTATACGGATGTTGATACTTTAGAAGTAACCAGCGAAATCGGAAGTGCTCATGATGGTATCGTGAATGATCTTTGTGTTTATGAAAGTGGTTTTGCGACTGTTTCTCGAGATTTAACTTTGCGTCTTTGGAGAAACGGAGTTTCGTCACCTGATGTATTTAAGAGTTCTCACCGACATTCGATAAAATGTGTGGCTTCAAGCAGTCGAGGAGACTTGATCGCTTCTGGTAGTTATGGCGGGACTATTCAAGTATTTGACGTTAATAGGAAGAACTGGACTGGAAAACCTGTCAGACCGACGTTGTCAGGTATCTCATCTCTAACCTGGGATGAGGCAACTCAGGCATTTATTGCAGGCTCCTATGATGGTCGCCTCTATTCAGTACATCCTTAACTCACTATACGGGAGGTAGTTCAAATGACAAATCTCGCAAGTGTCGTACATGACCAAGAATTGGTAGATAATGCGGATGAAATGGAAGTTCGTTCAGATGTCTTAATTGATCTCGACGGTCTTGATAGCGAGCGTGTTCGTTTTATTAGTTTCAAAGGGGCAGGGTACGACGAGGAGCACTTTGCCGTGATTTTTGGTGATCCTGAAGTTGCGACAAATCCTTTCGTACGGGTTCACTCAGAATGTATTACCGGCGATTTGTTTGGTTCTAAACGTTGTGATTGTGGTGCCCAGCTTGCTGATTTTATAGAGCAAATGAAATACAATGATGGCGTTTTGATCTATCTTCGCCAAGAAGGCCGCGGAATTGGACTGTACTCAAAGCTCGAGGCATATCTTCTACAGGATTCAGGGCAAGATACATTCGAGGCGAACCGAAGTTTAGATTTTCCAGAGGATGGGAGAGATTTCCTGATCGCAGCAAAAATGCTGAAGGCGCTGAAAATCAAACGGTTTTCATTGGTTACGAATAATCCTGAAAAAGTCTCCACGTTAAGTCGTGCGCAATTAGAGATCACGGAAGTAAAGCAAACCGCTACACATGTGACCACGCAAAACATAAAGTATTTGATGGCAAAAAGAGATAAAGGGCATTCTCTCGATGAGCTTGAAGGTCCAATGGGCACATAGCTGATGGAGTTGTCTAATCGCAACCTCGAAGTCAAGTATTTTCCCCAGTGAGGGATAGCCAGGAGCATGGTTGTCTTCGCGGTTGAGACGTGTCGCCGCATGATAGGGCTTCGCAGGAAGGGCCTTCAATGTGGACGACGCACTTTGCAGTTTCAACAGTGCAACAGGCATTGCCATCTATGAACACGCCCCGGATTGCAAGCGTTTTATGAGTTTTAGCAATGTAGGTTTTCAGTCATCTATCCGGCCTGTTTGCGCGGTCTATTCCGCTGGCCCTGATGGAATTCGTAGACCAACACCCAATCAAGTTGGCGAGCTCGAAGCTCCGACAATGCCACGGGGTTAGTTGGTCCCGGTTACCCTGTTTTGCCATCACATCACGATCACCCTCGCAATTGGTTTTAATACGACGCTTTATACTTCCACTGAGTTGTACCGATATGTTTGCGACTTGCTGAGCAGGGCCCAGACGGTGCGCGCCATTTTATTGGCCATGGCAACCAGGACTACGTTGGTCGGGCGCCGTTCAAGCAATGCCTTTTGCCACTGGGACAAACCGTCCTGTTTTCGCCGGGACCAGCCCAAACTTGTCCTTGCCCCGTGAACCAGAAGCTTGCGCAGATAGCCGTCACCGCGTTTCGATATTCTTCCTAATTTTTCCTTACCGCCGCTCGAGTACTGTTTAGGCACCAAGCCGAGCCATGCGGCAAGCTGGCGGGCACTGCGGAACTGGGTAACATCGCCGATTGTTGCAACCAGCGCGGTCGCAGTGATGACGCCAACTCCGGGAATCGTCTCCAGCCGTTTGCTGTCTTCATTGTCGGTGTGCCACTCGTTAAGCTTTCTTTCCAGCGCCTTGATCTGTGTTTGCGTTTCTTTCAACTGCTCTGCCAAAAAATTGTATGTGGTGTTTTCACCCCACCTGTTCATAGGTAGTTAGGACTTCCATAGTCCTCCGAAATCACATCAGGAGGATCCATGTCTGACCTTACAAGTTTAAATAGCACTTCAGCACAAGCGTTACAGCGGGTGCAGATACTCAAGGACAGCTATAGCCTTGGTGTTACAAACGCTGCCAGACGCCACAGTGTCTCCCGCTCGCAAATCTACCACTGGCGCCGACAGGTCAGTGAACCAGATAGCTCCGAAGATGAAGATCAAATAGATCAAAATGCGGCGCTGCCCAACTTTGCAGCCTTGGTACTTCAAGAGGAGGTTGCGCAAGAGCAGGAGTTGGAAAGCCTTCCGCCTGAGTATTCTTCAGACCCCATTCACTCCCCCCGCGATAAGGCGTCCCTTGGAACCATTCGGCTGAAGGTTGGCCGGGTTAAGCTGGATTTGCCATCTGACATTCCAGTGAGCCACCTTGCTGAGCTTGTCCTGGCGTTGGAGGCGCATCGATGATCCTGCCGGCGCAGCATCTACGGATTTTGATAGCGACAGAGCCGGTTGACTTTCGCAAAGGCCATAATGGCCTGGCCGCCTTGGTGCAAAACGAGTTACGGTTGGACCCGTTTACCGGCACGGTGTTTGTGTTTCGCTCCAGACGCGGGGACGCCATGAAGCTTGTTTATTGGGATGGTACCGGCTTGGTGCTGGTCTATAAACGGCTCGAAGAGACGCTGTTTTGCTGGCCGCAAATCCGCAATGGGGTGATGAACCTGTCTCACGCCCAGTTCGAAGCCCTGTTTAGCGGTCTTGACTGGCGCAAGGTGAGAGCTTTGGAAGTAAAAGCGCCGCAAGGTGTTGAATAGTCAGGAATATCCAATGAGTGACCTAGGGGTAACTGACTGTTTCTGCTATACCTTTGCCATGCAAAATCCTGCTTCCTGTCCCGATGACATTGACATGTTAAAAGTCAAGCTCGCCGCCGCTGAACAGCGGGTAACGGCGCAGGATGCGCGTATCGTACAGCTGGAAAAACTGCTGGCAGATTACAAGCGCGCCTTGTTTGGTTCAAGATCGGAAAAGATCCATCCGGACCAGATCCAGTTGCAACTGGAAGAACTGGAAACCGCAATCGCGTCTGTTCAGGCTGAAGCGGACGAAGACAGCCAGCCTAAGAAAAAGGACAAGAAGAAACGCAACACCAACCGCGGCAATCTGCCGACCCATCTGCCCCGGATTGAGGTGATGGTGATGCCTGAGAGCACCACCTGTACCTGTGGTCATGCGTACCATCAGATCGGGGAGGATGTATCGGAGCGCCTGGATGTGATTCCGGCCCAGTTTCGGGTGATTGTCACCCGCCGTCCCAAATATGCCTGCCGTACCTGTGAAGAGGGCATTACGCAGGCGCCAGCCCCAAGCCATATTGTGGAGGCCGGTCTGCCCACCGAAGCGCTGCTGGCCCATGTGGTTATCTCAAAGTATGGCGACTATCTTCCCCTCTACCGGCAAGCCCAGATTTATGCCCGTCAGGGCCTTGAGCTCGACCGCTCGACACTGGCCGACTGGATGGGCCGCTGTGCCTATGAACTTACCCCCGTCTATGAGGCGCTAAAGGACCACCTCAAAGGCTCCAGTAAGTTGTTCATGGATGAGACCGTGGTGCCGGTTCAAGATCCCGGGCGCCGGAAAACCAAAACAGGGTACCTCTGGGCACTTGCCCGGGATGATCGGGCGTGGAGCGGGGCGGAGCCGCCCGGCGTGGTGTTTACCTACGCCCCCTCCCGATCTGGCACGGTGGCAGAAGCGATCTTGCAAGGGTTTGAAGGGATGCTGCAGGTGGATGGCTATACCGGTTATAATCGATTGCAGGAGCGACAAGGTTCCCCGGTTCCTCTGGCTTATTGCTGGGCCCATGCCCGCCGTAAACTGTTTGAAGTGGCCCGCAACAAATCAGCGCCCATAGCTGAACAAGGCCTGCGCCAGATTGGACAGCTTTATAAAATCGAAGAGCGTATCCGCGGTCAGTCGGCAGAGCTGCGGCACCAGGCACGGCAGCAGCACAGCAAACCGCTTATTGAGGCCTTCCATCAATGGCTCAGCACTCATCGCGCCCGCGTGTCGCCCAAATGCCCGTTGGGCAAGGCCCTCACCTATATTGCCAAACTGTGGGATGGCTTGACGTTGTTTCTGACCGATGGCCGCATCGAGCTGGACAGCAACTGTGTCGAGCGGACGATCAGACCTGTGGCTCTTAATCGTAAGAATGCTCTCTTTGCAGGCCATGATGCGGGCGGCAAGACGTGGGCCGTTCTGGCGTCACTGATGGAGACCTGCAAACTGACTGGTATCAACCCGCAGGCATACCTCACCACAACGCTGACCAGAATCGCCAACGGACACAAGCAGAAACGCATCCATGAACTACTGCCGTGGAATTTTGAGGCTGCTCAAAAACAGGCGGAGCCTGAATGCGAATAGTTTGAAGTGCGGAGCTGCATTGTAATATCAGGGCTTTCGGCTTGTTACGATACCTATATCGAAATAACTACGGATCATTAAATAATATTAAAACGTCGCTTACATTCAGGTTAATGAGTACTGATCCAAGCCCATAGTTTATTTGCCGCAAATACGTAAATGGCTAACCCTAAACAACAGGGGTGCTTGATGGAGGAAAGTTGAGCGGTTTACTATGTCCTCAAAAAGGTATTCGTCATGTCTCGCATTTGGCTGAGTCTTCTCACTGTATGCGTCAATATCTGTGCCCTAGCTCTTCCTCTAGCTCTGTTACAAGTCTACGATAGAATTCTACCCAATAAATCGTGGGGTACTGCTGCTGTAATTTTCTTTGCGGTTCTTGTTGCACTTCTGCTTGCCGCGTTCCTGCGAATTGTTCGCTCTGATATATTTGCAATACTATCAGCGAAAAATGATTACCCCCTTTGGCAGCGAATTGTCTCCAATCTCATTTATGGTGGTTACTCAACTGAGATGGCACACCGTGCCATATCCTCTGTAAACAAGGCAAAAGATGTAGGGGTTGGGCAAAGTCGTATAGGTCTTTACGACACCCCCTTTGCTGTCGTTTTTCTCATTCTCATTTGGTATCTCGGTGGAATAGTGGTTCTGGCTCCACTCATTGTGGGGGGGGGCTCCGCCCTTCTATTTCTCTATTACAAAAATACATATAGAACAGCGCTAAGGGACACAGCTGAGCAAGATTCTGCCCTTCGCGATTTGGAGGGCAGTATAAGTAAGTTGGCCCCACATCGAATTTTTCTGGGTTGTTTTGGGGCGGTTTTCAACGCCTTCAGTATGCAAAAGCGGAACAGTGCAATTGCATTGGAGAAAGTCGAGCGGATTTCCAGTCTACAGCAGGATTTGTTGCAAAGTGGGGCTTTGCTGACAACTGTCCTTGTTGTGGGGTTTGGAGCAACCTCGGTGCTCGCCGGAAACATGACAACTGGCGGCTTGGCTGCATGTACTCTACTGGGAGGGCGTGCTTCGGCTCAGCTTATGGGCATTGCAGCTACCTTAATGCGGCAAACACCTGCCAAGATTGCCTCTGAATATATACCAGAGAGTGAGTTTCCCGAGCTTAATCAGGTTAACCAGCCAACCTTAATTTCATTGCGAGAAAGCCAGGTGGAAGCTAGCTCGGGCGAGATAATAGTTATCAATGAAAGCCCCGATCAAGAAGCCTTTGAAGTTCTGCGTGAGCTTGTCGATCAACTTTGGCCTGAAGGTCAGAGGACACTGAGTGTAAATGAGAATACAAGATACGTCCCAGCTCGGTCCGAATTACAAAGAGGGAGTATTTTGGAAAACCTGACCCGCTTTACCCCGGGTTTGGAGCGGGAGGCTTTTCAGCTTTCGGAAATGTTTGGGCTCGATGCAATGGTAGGGCGGCTCGTCGACGGTTACAGAACTGAGGTTGGGGCTCAAGGCATGCCCCCCTTGTCTGATGGAGCCGTAAAACGGGCGGCTCTTGTGCAGGCCTTCGTGGGAAATGCCAAACTAGTCATTTTGGAACGCCCTGACATCTCGCTGGATGCAGCAGGAATAAAATCACTGAAACGAACACTTGCGACATTAAGGGGGTCTGTAACTGTCATCATGACGACGGCCTCACCCGAACTGCATGCCATTGCTGATCGGTATATACCTGAGTGTTTCGATCCCCAAAGTGCAATGGTGGCATAATGAGCAAGAACGCTGCAAATTTTTTGTTTGAAACCTTGGCGGCGCTTGGCGGCCGGAGAAGCAAGAAGCTGGTGGAAGCTGTGTTGGGGCAACAAAATACCGAACATATCCGCCAGATTGAGCAGGCCTGTGCATTACTTGGGGCTACCGCGATACACTATCACCGTCTCCCGGTCAGCTGGAGTGATGGACTTGAAGGCGCGATTGTGACCCGTCATCATGGTCAATGGGTGGCACTCGTGCGCTGTGCAGGAAAAGAAACGCTCATTCCCAGTGATACAAAGTGTACTGCGGATCATATTCGCGCCTCAAAAAACTTATTACATATTCGTTTGCTGCCAGAAGCCTTAATGGCAGAAGTTTCCTATGCAGATTTTGTGAAGCGAAGCCGACAGGGCGCCTTTGCTGTTGCCTGGCAGTCTCTGGGTATCAACTTGTGTGCTTTAAGTGTCCCCTTCTTTACCATGGCGGTTTATGACCGTGTTCTTGGGGGAGGGGCAATTGCCACGCTTCCTGCACTCCTTGGTGGCGTGACGATTGTTCTAATACTGATGATTACCCTAAGGCGCATTCGCTCCAATCTGGCAGCTGCAGAATACGCACGTTTATCAGCAAGTATCTGTTTAGCTGTTGCCCAAAAAATCTTCAGGCAACCGCTAGCCGTGAAACAGAGAATGTCAACTGATGCACTCGGGTCTCGTTTGAAGTCGAGCGAACAAGCGGCAGGCATTTTCGCCAGTCCCAATATTGCTGCCATATACGATGCCCCTTTTCTTGTACTCACTCTGATTGCACTTATTTTTGTTGGTGGTATTCTGGCGCTTATACCCGCAGCTTATTTGCTGTTTTTTTGGGGTTTTGGCATATTCCTTATTAAGACAAGCCCGCCAACGGACCCACAGGTGGCACGTCTTTCACAAATAAAACAGAGTATGACATCAGAGGTGGTTGATAGCCAAGGCGCGATTTACCGCAGCGGTCTTGCTAATACATGGCTGCAGCGGTTTGAACGGTCTATGATGGCGATTATACCGCACAACGTGAAATTGCAAAAGCGCATGGCTGCAGTGCAGTCTCTGGGAACTGCTTTGGGTACCGGTACCGCTCTCTTGACCTTGATTATAGGAGTGGATCTTGCGCTTGCCGGTTCCATAACGCCAGGAGCACTGATTGGCACCATGTTGTTGACATGGAGAGTAACAGCACCAGCTCAGGCTCTGTTTTTTGCTTTACCACGACTTGGAAGTATCTGGGTAGCATGGCGGCAACTGCGCGATTCCATGCAGCTCCCGACGGTGGCACATAATGTTCACTCACAAGAGCCTTTTCCTCAAAATGTGTCTACTTTATCAGCACAAGGAGTATACTTTCGTTATGATGGAGGGCTGGGGCCCGCGTGTTCTGGAATCACGTTCGATGTTCCTCATGGAAGTGTTGTCGCGGTTATTGGTCCTAACTCCTCAGGTAAAACGACCCTCCTAAGAATAATTGCTGGGTACTTGAGGGCACAATCGGGCGGCTACTACATTAATGGCCGTACTGTTTCCCAATATGATAGTGACGATATGGCGGAATATTGCGCCTATCTGGATGCAAATCCGCGCTCGAATAAATCAAGTACACACGGGCCCAATAGTCAGGGCCGAAGGTCTATAGTTGAAGCTGAGCGGGAAGCCTGGCAAGGCGTGACCCAAAAAGATGCTCCTTTATATATTCTCGATGATCCTCTCTCCTCTGGCGGTGAGTACTGCCGAAAAATAATCAAACAGTTTCTTGAAGAAAAGCGCGGCAAAGCAACTGTATTTTTCTCTAGCCACGATACTGATTTAGTACCCCAAGCCGATTTGGCTATTGTTTTGGAAAATGGTGCTCAGGCCTACTTTGGCCCAGTACAAGCACCAACTCAAAATTAATAAAACAAGTCAAGTGGCTGAACTGGACCGGAGACACTAAATGACAAAGGAAAAAGGTGAACACAGTTTTGAGCTCGGGGACACCCAAGTCTTTAAGTGGAAAAAAAGGGCAGCTATTGTCACAATAGTTGGTATCGCCCTTCTAATTATCTGGATGATATTCACCCCCCTTGATGAAATTGCCAAGGCAAGAGGTACAGTAGAACCGGTCGCTCAAGTTCAACGAGTTGAAAGTCGTCATGGTGGGCATCTTATACAGATCGACGTAAAACTCGGGCAAACTGTAAATGCAGGAGACAGAGTTGCCCTCCTTGATCAAACTGAAGCCCGTTCAGAGCTTGAAGCAGCACAAGCCCGTATTGCTGGGCTTTCGCTAGAGATTGAGCGGCTCAGCGCGCTGGTCGACAAACGTCAGCCAAACTTTGGGCAGTTGGGGGATCAGTATCCTGAACTCGTTCTAAAAGAGATTGCAGCATTACCGGCCCAACGTGATCTGATGCGCTCCCAAAAAGACGTTTTAGAAGCCCAAATAATGGAAAAAAAAGCAGAAATTGCCGCCGTTGAGGCTGAAAAACCTGAACTGATGGCGCAAATTACCGTTGCGGAAGAAGAGCGTAGCATCGAGGAAGGGTTGGTTGGGCGTGGCCTTTCTTCACGTCCGCGGCTTGTCGAACTTCGAGAGCAAGCTGCCAGATACCGCTTTGAATTGGCGCAGCTGGCTGGGCGTAAAAGCATACTGGAAGCTCAAGTGGAGCAACTACAGTCACAGCTTGTTGGGATTGATCTGGATCAGGCGGCAAAAGCCCGTACTCGCATCGCGGAGGCAACCGGCGAACGCAGAGCACTACGGGCAGAAGTAAAAGGGTTAAAGCAACGACTGGAGGAAACTGTCGTACGTACTCCGGTTGCCGGCATTGTCCAATCCCTCCCTGATGAGACCATAGGGGATGTTATAGACCCTGGCGGCGTTGTCATTACCTTGGTTCCAATTGAAGGTGGGTTGCAGTTCAAAGGCAGACTATCGCCCAGAGATGTCGGCTTTGTCGAAGTTGGGCAACCAGTCAGATTGAAAATAGATAGCTTCGATTTTAGCCGTTATGGTGCCTTAAACGGGGTTGTCAAAGAAGTCTCTCCAACGACACATATGGATGAACGGGGTGTGCCGTTTTACTTGGTTGAAGTTGGCGTGGACCGCACTTTTTTCCGAGAGCCTAAAGCAGGTCTAACGCTTCAATCCGGTATGACCGGTGAAGCAGATATCCTCACCGGTTCCAAAACGGTATTCCAGTATATTTGGAAGCCAGTTTACACAAATCTGGATCTTGCCCTGTCAGAGCGTTGAGAGGTTTATCATGAGCAGTAAAGCTCCCATGGAAAAACTATCTTTGCTGAAAAAAGCAGCTAAAGCTCAAATTTCTCCAGAAGAAATTTTCGGCTGGGTCACAATAAATCCTGAGCCTTTGACGCCGGAAACTATGCAGGAACTCCATAAACCTTCAGGGGAAGAGCTTCATGGCTCTTCCCCTCAACCTCACCGAGAGCTTGTTTTTTCAGGGGAAGGGCTAGGAAAACTGTTGGGGACTAGCGCCCCGGAAGCACCAGATACGCCTCCCGCCGCACAAGGTAGTGAACCTACGGGGATAGGCAACCCAATTTCGGGCTTGCATCCAATTCATACCGGAACAGATCCTGTTGGTAGCAAGGGTGCAGCAAGCGCGGCTTCTCATTATATTCTCCCTAATCTGGGAAACGGAAGCCTTGCGGGTACTTCATCTTTTCATGCCGGTCACTCTACAAGTGGAGGGGGAGGAGGTGGTGGTGGTTCAGGACACAAGCAGACTGGGAATGTAGTCAGTGCAGGTCAAAACGGAACACCTGCAGTTGCTGCTCTAACGGCGCAAGGTAAAGAGGATAAGGACCTACCACTGCACATTCGCACAGTAGACAGTCACGGCAATGGTGATGGCGTTACTCTTGTGATCACTGGTGTTCCAAAAGGAGCTCATCTGAACCTTGGTCATACCGACCCACAAGGACACTGGCTAATAGACCCCGGTACTGATATCAGCCAGCTAAAGATGACACCGCCGCCGGATTGGTCCGGTCATGGCTTTCTCACGGTTATCGCCGTTCAACCAGACGGAAAAAATTCTCAAGCACTGCTGCCGTACCAGATTGCGCCGACCCCCGATGGTGCAATTATATCCGGTCGGAATCAGGGCACAGTTGTCGAAGATAAATTGGTTACTGTTACTGGCCAATTGAACATTACTGACCCTGATCCTGGGGAAGCTGCCTTTAAACCCGAAAGTCTTACTAGCAGTTTTGGTAGTTTAAAAATCGATAGTTCAGGGCATTGGTCATACTCTCTAAACAATGGACTTCCTCAGGTTCAAAGCTTAACGGAAGGTAGCAGAGGCTACGAAACCTTTCAGGTTCATAGTGTCGATGGAACCTCTCATCAAATAGTCATTGGAATTCAAGGTACTCAAGATAGAGCTGTTATTAGTGGACTTTCGATTGGCACTGTCACCGAGGAGACGGCGCTTCACACCGGCGGTCAGCTCACCATCACCGATCCCGACGCCGGTCAGGATCAGTTCGTGGCGCAGTCTCATGTGAGTGCCGCCCATGGCAGCTTCTCCATCCAGCCCGACGGCGCGTGGAGCTACAGCCTCAACAACCAGCAGCCGGCGGTGCAGGGCCTGGCCCATGGCGACCAGCTCACCGACAGCCTCACCGTCACCTCCATCGATGGCACCGCCCACCAACTCACCGTCACCATCAACGGCACCGACGACAAGGCGCAGATCGGCGGTACCGCCACCGGCACTGTCACCGAGGAGACGGCGCTTCACACCGGCGGTCAGCTCACCATCACCGATCCCGATGCCGGTCAGGACCAGTTCGTGGCGCAACCAAACGCCCAAGGCGCCCATGGCAGTTTTACCGTGCAGCCCGATGGCTCGTGGAGCTACAGCCTCAACAACCAGCAGCCGGCTGTGCAGGGCCTGGCCCATGGCGACCAGCTCACCGACAGCCTCACCGTCACCTCCATCGATGGCACCGCCCACCAACTCACCGTCACCATCAACGGCACCGACGACAAGGCGCAGATCGGCGGTACCGCCACCGGCACTGTCACCGAGGAGACGGCGCTTCACACCGGCGGTCAGCTCACCATCACCGATCCCGACGCCGGTCAGGATCAGTTCGTGGCGCAGTCTCATGTGAGTGCCGCCCATGGCAGCTTCTCCATCCAGCCTGATGGCTCATGGAGCTACAGCCTCAACAACCAGCAGCCGGCTGTGCAGGGCCTGGCCCATGGCGACCAGCTCACCGACAGCCTCACCGTTACCTCCATCGATGGCACCGCCCACCAACTCACCGTCACCATCAACGGCACCGACGACAAGGCGCAGATCGGCGGTACCGCCACCGGCACTGTCACCGAGGAGACGGCGCTTCACACCGGCGGTCAGCTCACCATCACCGATCCCGATGCCGGTCAGGACCAGTTCGTGGCGCAACCAAACGCCCAAGGCGCCCATGGCAGTTTTACCGTGCAGCCCGATGGCTCGTGGAGCTACAGCCTCAACAACCAGCAGCCGGCGGTGCAGGGCCTGGCCCATGGTGACCAGCTCACCGACAGCCTCACCGTCACCTCCATCGATGGCACCGCCCACCAGCTGACCGTCACCATCAACGGCACCGACGACAAGGCCCAGATCGGCGGCACCGCCACCGGGGCGGTCACCGAGGAGACGGCGCTTCACACCGGCGGCCAGCTCACCATCACCGATCCCGATGCCGGTCAGGACCAGTTCGTGGCGCAACCAAACGCCCAAGGTGCCCATGGCAGTTTTACCGTGCAGCCCGACGGATCATGGAGCTACAGCCTCAACAACCAACAACCGGCGGTGCAGGGCCTGGCCCATGGTGACCAGCTCACCGACAGCCTCACCGTTACCTCCATCGATGGCACCGCCCACCAACTCACCGTCACCATCAACGGCACCGACGACAAGGCGCAGATCGGCGGTACCGCCACCGGCACTGTCACCGAGGAGACGGCGCTTCACACCGGCGGTCAGCTCACCATCACCGATCCCGATGCCGGTCAGGACCAGTTCGTGGCGCAACCAAACGCCCAAGGCGCCCATGGCAGCTTTACCGTGCAGCCCGATGGCTCGTGGAGCTACAGCCTCAACAACCAGCAGCCGGCGGTGCAGGGCCTGGCCCATGGTGACCAGCTCACCGACAGCCTCACCGTCACCTCCATCGATGGCACCGCCCACCAACTCACCGTCACCATCAACGGCACCGACGACAAGGCCCAGATCGGCGGTACCGCCACCGGCACTGTCACCGAGGAGACGGCGCTTCACACCGGCGGTCAGCTCACCATCACCGATCCCGACGCCGGTCAGGACCAGTTCGTAGCGCAACCAAACGCCCAAGGCGCCCATGGCAGCTTCTCCATCCAGCCTGATGGCTCATGGAGCTACAGCCTCAACAACCAGCAGCCGGCGGTGCAGGGCCTGGCCCATGGCGACCAGCTCACCGACAGCCTCACCGTTACCTCCATCGATGGCACCGCCCACCAACTCACCGTCACCATCAACGGCACCGACGACAAGGCGCAGATCGGCGGTACCGCCACCGGCACTGTCACCGAGGAGACGGCGCTTCACACCGGCGGTCAGCTCACCATCACCGATCCCGATGCCGGTCAGGACCAGTTCGTGGCGCAACCAAACGCCCAAGGCGCCCATGGCAGTTTTACCGTGCAGCCCGATGGCTCGTGGAGCTACAGCCTCAACAACCAGCAGCCGGCGGTGCAGGGCCTGGCCCATGGTGACCAGCTCACCGACAGCCTCACCGTCACCTCCATCGATGGCACCGCCCACCAGCTGACCGTCACCATCAACGGCACCGACGACAAGGCCCAGATCGGCGGCACCGCCACCGGGGCGGTCACCGAGGAGACGGCGCTTCACACCGGCGGCCAGCTCACCATCACCGATCCCGATGCCGGTCAGGACCAGTTCGTGGCGCAACCAAACGCCCAAGGTGCCCATGGCAGTTTTACCGTGCAGCCCGACGGATCATGGAGCTACAGCCTCAACAACCAACAACCGGCGGTGCAGGGCCTGGCCCATGGTGACCAGCTCACCGACAGCCTCACCGTTACCTCCATCGATGGCACCGCCCACCAACTCACCGTCACCATCAACGGCACCGACGACAAGGCGCAGATCGGCGGTACCGCCACCGGCACTGTCACCGAGGAGACGGCGCTTCACACCGGCGGTCAGCTCACCATCACCGATCCCGACGCCGGTCAGGACCAGTTCGTAGCGCAACCAAACGCCCAAGGCGCCCATGGCAGCTTCTCCATCCAGCCTGATGGCTCATGGAGCTACAGCCTCAACAACCAGCAGCCGGCGGTGCAGGGCCTGGCCCATGGTGACCAGCTCACCGACAGCCTCACCGTCACCTCCATCGATGGCACCGCCCACCAGCTGACCGTCACCATCAACGGCACCGACGACAAGGCCCAGATCGGCGGCACCACCACCGGGGCGGTCACCGAGGAGACAGCGCTTCACACCGGTGGCCAGCTCACCATCACCGATCCCGATGCCGGTCAGGATCAGTTCGTGGCGCAACCAAACGCCCAAGGCGCCCATGGCAGTTTTACCGTGCAGCCCGACGGATCATGGAGCTACAGCCTCAACAACCAACAACCGGCGGTGCAGGGTCTGGCCCATGGTGACCAGCTCACCGACAGCCTCACCGTTACCTCCATCGATGGCACCGCCCACCAGCTGACCGTCACCATCAACGGCACCGACGACAAGGCGCAGATCGGCGGTACCGCCACCGGCACTGTCACCGAGGAGACGGCGCTTCACACCGGCGGTCAGCTCACCATCACCGATCCCGATGCCGGTCAGGACCAGTTCGTGGCGCAACCAAACGCCCAAGGCGCCCATGGCAGCTTTACCGTGCAGCCCGACGGCTCGTGGAGCTACAGCCTCAACAACCAGCAGCCGGCGGTGCAGGGCCTGACCCATGGCGACCAGCTCACCGACAGCCTCACCGTTACCTCCATCGATGGCACCGCCCACCAACTCACCGTCACCATCAACGGCACCGATGACAAGGCCCAGATCGGCGGTACCGCCACCGGCACTGTCACCGAGGAGACGGCGCTTCACACCGGCGGTCAGCTCACCATCACCGATCCCGACGCCGGTCAGGACCAGTTCGTAGCGCAACCAAACGCCCAAGGCGCCCATGGCAGCTTCTCCATCCAGCCTGATGGCTCATGGAGCTACAGCCTCAACAACCAGCAGCCGGCGGTGCAGGGCCTGAAGAGTGGTGACCAGCTGACCGACAGTCTCACCGTCACCTCCATCGACGGCACCGCCCACCAACTCACCGTCACCATCAACGGCACCGATGACAAGGCGCAGATCGGCGGTACCGCCACCGGCACTGTCACCGAGGAGACGGCGCTTCACACCGGCGGTCAGCTCACCATCACCGATCCCGATGCCGGTCAGGACCAGTTCGTGGCGCAACCAAACGCCCAAGGCGCCCATGGCAGTTTTACCGTGCAGCCCGATGGCTCGTGGAGCTACAGCCTCAACAACCAGCAGCCGGCTGTGCAGGGCCTGGCCCATGGCGACCAGCTCACCGACAGCCTCACCGTCACCTCCATCGATGGCACCGCCCACCAACTCACCGTCACCATCAACGGCACCGACGACAAGGCGCAGATCGGCGGTACCGCCACCGGCACTGTCACCGAGGAGACGGCGCTTCACACCGGCGGTCAGCTCACCATCACCGATCCCGACGCCGGTCAGGATCAGTTCGTGGCGCAGTCTCATGTGAGTGCCGCCCATGGCAGCTTCTCCATCCAGCCTGATGGCTCATGGAGCTACAGCCTCAACAACCAGCAGCCGGCTGTGCAGGGCCTGGCCCATGGCGACCAGCTCACCGACAGCCTCACCGTTACCTCCATCGATGGCACCGCCCACCAACTCACCGTCACCATCAACGGCACCGACGACAAGGCGCAGATCGGCGGTACCGCCACCGGCACTGTCACCGAGGAGACGGCGCTTCACACCGGCGGTCAGCTCACCATCACCGATCCCGATGCCGGTCAGGACCAGTTCGTGGCGCAACCAAACGCCCAAGGCGCCCATGGCAGTTTTACCGTGCAGCCCGATGGCTCGTGGAGCTACAGCCTCAACAACCAGCAGCCGGCGGTGCAGGGCCTGGCCCATGGTGACCAGCTCACCGACAGCCTCACCGTCACCTCCATCGATGGCACCGCCCACCAGCTGACCGTCACCATCAACGGCACCGACGACAAGGCCCAGATCGGCGGCACCGCCACCGGGGCGGTCACCGAGGAGACGGCGCTTCACACCGGCGGCCAGCTCACCATCACCGATCCCGATGCCGGTCAGGACCAGTTCGTGGCGCAACCAAACGCCCAAGGTGCCCATGGCAGTTTTACCGTGCAGCCCGACGGATCATGGAGCTACAGCCTCAACAACCAACAACCGGCGGTGCAGGGCCTGGCCCATGGTGACCAGCTCACCGACAGCCTCACCGTTACCTCCATCGATGGCACCGCCCACCAACTCACCGTCACCATCAACGGCACCGACGACAAGGCGCAGATCGGCGGTACCGCCACCGGCACTGTCACCGAGGAGACGGCGCTTCACACCGGCGGTCAGCTCACCATCACCGATCCCGATGCCGGTCAGGACCAGTTCGTGGCGCAACCAAACGCCCAAGGTGCCCATGGCAGTTTTACCGTGCAGCCCGACGGATCATGGAGCTACAGCCTCAACAACCAACAACCGGCGGTGCAGGGCCTGGCCCATGGTGACCAGCTCACCGACAGCCTCACCGTTACCTCCATCGATGGCACCGCCCACCAACTCACCGTCACCATCAACGGCACCGACGACAAGGCGCAGATCGGCGGTACCGCCACCGGCACTGTCACCGAGGAGACGGCGCTTCACACCGGCGGTCAGCTCACCATCACCGATCCCGACGCCGGTCAGGACCAGTTCGTAGCGCAACCAAACGCCCAAGGCGCCCATGGCAGTTTTACCGTGCAGCCCGACGGATCATGGAGCTACAGCCTCAACAACCAACAACCGGCGGTGCAGGGTCTGGCCCATGGTGACCAGCTCACCGACAGCCTCACCGTTACCTCCATCGATGGCACCGCCCACCAGCTGACCGTCACCATCAACGGCACCGACGACAAGGCGCAGATCGGCGGTACCGCCACCGGCACTGTCACCGAGGAGACGGCGCTTCACACCGGCGGTCATCTCACCATCACCGATCCCGATGCCGGTCAGGACCAGTTCGTGGCGCAACCAAACGCCCAAGGCGCCCATGGCAGCTTTACCGTGCAGCCCGACGGCTCGTGGAGCTACAGCCTCAACAACCAGCAGCCGGCGGTGCAGGGCCTGACCCATGGCGACCAGCTCACCGACAGCCTCACCGTTACCTCCATCGATGGCACCGCCCACCAACTCACCGTCACCATCAACGGCACCGATGACAAGGCCCAGATCGGCGGTACCGCCACCGGCACTGTCACCGAGGAGACGGCGCTTCACACCGGCGGTCAGCTCACCATCACCGATCCCGACGCCGGTCAGGACCAGTTCGTAGCGCAACCAAACGCCCAAGGCGCCCATGGCAGCTTCTCCATCCAGCCTGATGGCTCATGGAGCTACAGCCTCAACAACCAGCAGCCGGCGGTGCAGGGCCTGAAGAGTGGTGACCAGCTGACCGACAGTCTCACCGTCACCTCCATCGACGGCACCGCCCACCAACTCACCGTCACCATCAACGGCACCGATGACAAGGCGCAGATCGGCGGTACCGCCACCGGCACTGTCACCGAGGAGACGGCGCTTCACACCGGCGGTCAGCTCACCATCACCGATCCCGATGCCGGTCAGGACCAGTTCGTGGCGCAACCAAACGCCCAAGGCGCCCATGGCAGTTTTACCGTGCAGCCCGATGGCTCGTGGAGCTACAGCCTCAACAACCAGCAGCCGGCTGTGCAGGGCCTGGCCCATGGTGACCAGCTCACCGACAGCCTCACCGTCACCTCCATCGATGGCACCGCCCACCAGCTGACCGTCACCATCAACGGCACCGACGACAAGGCCCAGATCGGCGGCACCACCACCGGGGCGGTCACCGAGGAGACAGCGCTTCACACCGGTGGCCAGCTCACCATCACCGATCCCGATGCCGGTCAGGATCAGTTCGTGGCGCAACCAAACGCCCAAGGCGCCCATGGCAGTTTTACCGTGCAGCCCGACGGATCATGGAGCTACAGCCTCAACAACCAACAACCGGCGGTGCAGGGTCTGGCCCATGGCGACCAGCTCACCGACAGCCTCACCGTTACCTCCATCGATGGCACCGCCCACCAGCTGACCGTCACCATCAACGGCACCGACGACAAGGCGCAGATCGGCGGTACCGCCACCGGCACTGTCACCGAGGAGACGGCGCTTCACACCGGCGGCCAGCTCACCATCACCGATCCCGATGCCGGTCAGGACCAGTTCGTGGCGCAACCAAACGCCCAAGGTGCCCATGGCAGTTTTACCGTGCAGCCCGACGGATCATGGAGCTACAGCCTCAACAACCAGCAGCCGGCGGTGCAGGGCCTGACCCATGGCGACCAGCTCACCGACAGCCTCACCGTTACCTCCATCGATGGCACCGCCCACCAACTCACCGTCACCATCAACGGCACCGATGACAAGGCCCAGATCGGCGGTACCGCCACCGGCACTGTCACCGAGGAGACGGCGCTTCACACCGGCGGTCAGCTCACCATCACCGATCCCGACGCCGGTCAGGACCAGTTCGTAGCGCAACCAAACGCCCAAGGCGCCCATGGCAGCTTCTCCATCCAGCCTGATGGCTCATGGAGCTACAGCCTCAACAACCAGCAGCCGGCGGTGCAGGGCCTGAAGAGTGGTGACCAGCTGACCGACAGTCTCACCGTCACCTCCATCGACGGCACCGCCCACCAGCTGACCGTCACCATCAACGGCACCGACGACAAGGCCCAGATCGGCGGTACCGCCACCGGCACTGTCACCGAGGAGACGGCGCTTCACACCGGCGGTCAGCTCACCATCACCGATCCCGATGCCGGTCAGGACCAGTTCGTGGCGCAACCAAACGCCCAAGGCGCCCATGGTAGCTTCTCCATCCAGCCCGACGGCGCGTGGAGCTACAGCCTCAACAACCAGCAGCCGGCGGTGCAGGGCCTGACCCATGGCGACCAGCTCACCGACAGCCTCACCGTCACCTCCATCGATGGCACCGCCCACCAGCTGACCGTCACCATCAACGGCACCGACGACAAGGCCCAGATCGGCGGCACCGCCACCGGGGCGGTCACCGAGGAGACGGCGCTTCACACCGGCGGTCAGCTCACCATCACCGATCCCGACGCCGGTCAGGATCAGTTCGTGGCGCAGTCTCATGTGAGTGCCGCCCATGGCAGCTTCTCCATCCAGCCCGACGGCGCGTGGAGCTACAGCCTCAACAACCAGCAGCCGGCGGTGCAGGGCCTGGCCCATGGCGACCAGCTCACCGACAGCCTCACCGTTACCTCCATCGATGGCACCGCCCACCAACTCACCGTCACCATCAACGGCACCGATGACAAGGCGCAGATCGGCGGTACCGCCACCGGCACTGTCACCGAGGAGACGGCGCTTCACACCGGCGGTCAGCTCACCATCACCGATCCCGATGCCGGCCAGGACCAGTTCGTGGCGCAACCAAACGCCCAAGGCGCCCATGGCAGTTTTACCGTGCAGCCCGACGGCGCGTGGAGCTACAGCCTCAACAACCAGCAGCCGGCTGTGCAGGGCCTGGCCCATGGCGACCAGCTCACCGACAGCCTCACCGTTACCTCCATCGATGGCACCGCCCACCAACTCACCGTCACCATCAACGGCACCGACGACAAGGCGCAGATCGGCGGTACCGCCACCGGTGTGGTCACCGAGGAGACGGCGCTTCACACCGGCGGCCAGCTCACCATCACCGATCCCGATGCCGGTCAGGACCAGTTCGTGGCGCAACCAAACGCCCAAGGCGCCCATGGCAGTTTTACCGTGCAGCCCGACGGATCATGGAGCTACAGCCTCAACAACCAACAACCGGCGGTGCAGGGCCTGGCCCATGGTGACCAGCTCACCGACAGCCTCACCGTTACCTCCATCGATGGCACCGCCCACCAACTCACCGTCACCATCAACGGCACCGACGACAAGGCCCAGATCGGCGGTACCGCCACCGGCACTGTCACCGAGGAGACGGCGCTTCACACCGGCGGTCAGCTCACCATCACCGATCCCGACGCCGGTCAGGCCCAGTTCGTGGCGCAACCAAACGCCCAAGGCGCCCATGGCAGCTTCTCCATCCAGCCCGACGGCGCGTGGAGCTACAGCCTCAACAACCAGCAGCCGGCTGTGCAGGGCCTGGCCCATGGCGACCAGCTCACCGACAGCCTCACCGTTACCTCCATCGATGGCACCGCCCACCAACTCACCGTCACCATCAACGGCACCGACGACAAGGCGCAGATCGGCGGTACCGCCACCGGTGTGGTCACCGAGGAGACGGCGCTTCACACCGGCGGCCAGCTCACCATCACCGATCCCGATGCCGGTCAGGACCAGTTCGTGGCGCAACCAAACGCCCAAGGTGCCCATGGCAGTTTTACCGTGCAGCCCGACGGATCATGGAGCTACAGCCTCAACAACCAACAACCGGCGGTGCAGGGCCTGGCCCATGGCGACCAGCTCACCGACAGCCTCACCGTTACCTCCATCGATGGCACCGCCCACCAACTCACCGTCACCATCAACGGCACCGATGACAAGGCGCAGATCGGCGGTACCGCCACCGGCACTGTCACCGAGGAGACGGCGCTTCACACCGGCGGTCAGCTCACCATCACCGATCCCGATGCCGGTCAGGACCAGTTCGTGGCGCAACCAAACGCCCAAGGCGCCCATGGCAGTTTTACCGTGCAGCCCGATGGCTCGTGGAGCTACAGCCTCAACAACCAGCAGCCGGCTGTGCAGGGCCTGGCCCATGGCGACCAGCTCACCGACAGCCTCACCGTTACCTCCATCGATGGCACCGCCCACCAACTCACCGTCACCATCAACGGCACCGACGACAAGGCCCAGATCGGCGGTACCGCCACCGGCACTGTCACCGAGGAGACGGCGCTTCACACCGGCGGTCAGCTCACCATCACCGATCCCGATGCCGGTCAGGACCAGTTCGTGGCGCAACCAAACGCCCAAGGCGCCCATGGCAGTTTTACCGTGCAGCCCGATGGCTCGTGGAGCTACAGCCTCAACAACCAGCAGCCGGCTGTGCAGGGCCTGGCCCATGGCGACCAGCTCACCGACAGCCTCACCGTTACCTCCATCGATGGCACCGCCCACCAACTCACCGTCACCATCAACGGCACCGACGACAAGGCGCAGATCGGCGGTACCGCCACCGGTGTGGTCACCGAGGAGACGGCGCTTCACACCGGCGGTCAGCTCACCATCACCGATCCCGATGCCGGTCAGGACCAGTTCGTGGCGCAACCAAACGCCCAAGGTGCCCATGGCAGTTTTACCGTGCAGCCCGACGGATCATGGAGCTACAGCCTCAACAACCAACAACCGGCGGTGCAGGGCCTGGCCCATGGTGACCAGCTCACCGACAGTCTCACCGTCACCTCCATCGACGGCACCGCCCACCAACTCACCGTCACCATCAACGGCACCGACGACAAGGCGCAGATCGGCGGCACCGCCACCGGGGCGGTCACCGAGGAGACGGCGCTTCACACCGGCGGTCAGCTCACCATCACCGATCCCGACGCCGGTCAGGATCAGTTCGTGGCGCAGTCTCATGTGAGTGCCGCCCATGGCAGCTTCTCCATCCAGCCCGACGGCGCGTGGAGCTACAGCCTCAACAACCAGCAGCCGGCGGTGCAGGGCCTGGCCCATGGCGACCAGCTCACCGACAGCCTCACCGTTACCTCCATCGATGGCACCGCCCACCAACTCACCGTCACCATCAACGGCACCGATGACAAGGCGCAGATCGGCGGTACCGCCACCGGCACTGTCACCGAGGAGACGGCGCTTCACACCGGCGGTCAGCTCACCATCACCGATCCTGACGCCGGTCAGGATCAGTTCGTGGCGCAACCAAACGCCCAAGGTGCCCATGGCAGCTTCTCCATCCAGCCTGATGGCTCATGGAGCTACAGCCTCAACAACCAGCAGCCGGCGGTGCAGGGCCTGGCCCATGGCGACCAGCTCACCGACAGCCTCACCGTTACCTCCATCGATGGCACCGCCCACCAACTCACCGTCACCATCAACGGCACCGACGACAAGGCGCAGATCGGCGGTACCGCCACCGGTGTGGTCACCGAAGAGACCGCGCTTCACACCGGCGGCCAGCTCACCATCACCGATCCCGATGCCGGTCAGGACCAGTTCGTGGCGCAACCAAACGCCCAAGGCGCCCATGGTAGCTTCTCCATCCAGCCCGACGGCGCGTGGAGCTACAGCCTCAACAACCAACAACCGGCGGTGCAGGGCCTGGCCCATGGTGACCAGCTCACCGACAGCCTCACCGTTACCTCCATCGATGGCACCGCCCACCAACTCACCGTCACCATCAACGGCACCGACGACAAGGCCCAGATCGGCGGTACCGCCACCGGCACTGTCACCGAGGAGACGGCGCTTCACACCGGCGGTCAGCTCACCATCACCGATCCCGACGCCGGTCAGGCCCAGTTCGTGGCGCAACCAAACGCCCAAGGCGCCCATGGCAGCTTCTCCATCCAGCCCGACGGCGCGTGGAGCTACAGCCTCAACAACCAGCAGCCGGCTGTGCAGGGCCTGGCCCATGGCGACCAGCTCACCGACAGCCTCACCGTTACCTCCATCGATGGCACCGCCCACCAACTCACCGTCACCATCAACGGCACCGACGACAAGGCGCAGATCGGCGGTACCGCCACCGGTGTGGTCACCGAGGAGACGGCGCTTCACACCGGCGGCCAGCTCACCATCACCGATCCCGATGCCGGTCAGGACCAGTTCGTGGCGCAACCAAACGCCCAAGGTGCCCATGGCAGTTTTACCGTGCAGCCCGACGGATCATGGAGCTACAGCCTCAACAACCAACAACCGGCGGTGCAGGGCCTGGCCCATGGCGACCAGCTCACCGACAGCCTCACCGTTACCTCCATCGATGGCACCGCCCACCAACTCACCGTCACCATCAACGGCACCGACGACAAGGCGCAGATCGGCGGTACCGCCACCGGCACTGTCACCGAGGAGACGGCGCTTCACACCGGCGGTCAGCTCACCATCACCGATCCCGATGCCGGTCAGGACCAGTTCGTGGCGCAACCAAACGCCCAAGGCGCCCATGGCAGTTTTACCGTGCAGCCCGATGGCTCGTGGAGCTACAGCCTCAACAACCAGCAGCCGGCTGTGCAGGGCCTGGCCCATGGCGACCAGCTCACCGACAGCCTCACCGTTACCTCCATCGATGGCACCGCCCACCAACTCACCGTCACCATCAACGGCACCGACGACAAGGCCCAGATCGGCGGTACCGCCACCGGCACTGTCACCGAGGAGACGGCGCTTCACACCGGCGGTCAGCTCACCATCACCGATCCCGATGCCGGTCAGGACCAGTTCGTGGCGCAACCAAACGCCCAAGGCGCCCATGGCAGTTTTACCGTGCAGCCCGATGGCTCGTGGAGCTACAGCCTCAACAACCAGCAGCCGGCTGTGCAGGGCCTGGCCCATGGCGACCAGCTCACCGACAGCCTCACCGTTACCTCCATCGACGGCACCGCCCACCAACTCACCGTCACCATCAACGGCACCGACGACAAGGCGCAGATCGGCGGTACCGCCACCGGTGTGGTCACCGAGGAGACGGCGCTTCACACCGGCGGCCAGCTCACCATCACCGATCCCGATGCCGGTCAGGACCAGTTCGTGGCGCAACCAAACGCCCAAGGTGCCCATGGCAGTTTTACCGTGCAGCCCGACGGATCATGGAGCTACAGCCTCAACAACCAACAACCGGCGGTGCAGGGCCTGGCCCATGGTGACCAGCTCACCGACAGTCTCACCGTCACCTCCATCGACGGCACCGCCCACCAACTCACCGTCACCATCAACGGCACCGACGACAAGGCCCAGATCGGCGGCACCGCCACCGGGGCGGTCACCGAGGAGACGGCGCTTCACACCGGCGGTCAGCTCACCATCACCGATCCCGACGCCGGTCAGGATCAGTTCGTGGCGCAGTCTCATGTGAGTGCCGCCCATGGCAGCTTCTCCATCCAGCCCGACGGCGCGTGGAGCTACAGCCTCAACAACCAGCAGCCGGCGGTGCAGGGCCTGGCTCATGGCGACCAGCTCACCGACCACCTCACCGTCACCTCCAAAGACGGCACCGCCCACCAACTCACCGTCACCATCAACGGCACCGACGACAAGGCTGTAATTTCGGGTGTAGACACAGGCAGTGTTACGGAGAATGCTGCTGGGGAAGATAAATCCCCTGATTATGCTCAACCGCATATATCTATGCTTGGCAAGGCTCCTCTTTATGTCAGTGGAAAATTGACCATTATTGATCCGGATGTTGGCGAAGCCAGCTTTGACAAAAAATCTGGCGCCTATGATTACCATGGTAAGTATGGTGACCTATTGCTGCATGAAAATGGAGAGTGGCACTATCATGCCAACGCAGGCAACATAAAAGTTGTGGGTGGGCGACCGACATCTCAAGGCACGGCTATTGACCAACTGGGTGAAAACCAGACCCTCACGGATACAATCACCGTCCACTCAAAAGACGGAACTGCGCACGATATAGTCATCACCATTCATGGCAGTAATGACCGGCCCTACTGTTCTTCTGAAGTCTCCTTGCATCCAGGAACCGAAGATACAAGTCAGACCATCACCGCGGCCCAATTGCTCCAGAATACGGTTGATGTTGATGCAAATGACGCTGGAAAGCTGAGTATTGCCAACCTTCATTCAGACCATGGCTCCATTCAGGACAACAAGGATGGAACCTACACGTTCACACCCGAGAAGGATTACAATGGCACTGTTCATTTCACTTATGATGTAAAAGATGATCATGGAGGTCTGACACACACAGGCGCAACAACGACATTGACAGCTGTTGGGGATGCAGCGGTTATTACAGACACCCAAATTCCATCGGTCACCGAGGACCGCGGTTACATCAACACCCACTATGAACTGCAGGTCTATGGACACCTGGACATCAGTGACCCAGATCCGGGGGAAGCGAAATTTGATATCAATAAAGGCCCCCAAACCTATCAGGGTATAGGATACGACACCTCGATGGGTGGTCACGTATTACTTCAACAAGATGGAGACTTCATTTACTACATTGATAATCGAAAACCTGCAATCCAACAATTGGGTGCATCGCAAACGGCCACGGATACTGTTACAATAAAATCGGTTGACGGTACAACACACCAGATCCAGATCACAATCCATGGGACCAATGATGCGCCGGTTCTAAAGGCCGCAACCGCTTCTACAACAGAGGGGGGCACGCGCTTAACTGGTCAGATGTCAGCCACAGATGTAGACCATGGTGATAGCCAAACCTATTCTCTGACTCAAACCGCGCCTGCAGGTTTTGTATTGAATGCAGACGGCAGTTGGAACTTTGACCCAACAAACTCGGCCTATGAACACTTGGCGGCAGGTGCTACACAGCATCTATCAATCCCGGTGACCGTCACTGACAAATCTGGTGCAACAGATACCCAGAACCTCGTAATTTCTGTTACTGGCACAAGTAATGCAGCGGTGATCGGCGGTGTAGATACTGGCAGTGTTACAGAGAATACTGCTGGTGTTGACATGTCCCCCGATTATGCCCAGCCCGGTATGGCGAAACTGGGTAAAACTACTCTTAGTGTAGATGGGCAACTAACGATTACAGACCCTGATGCAGGAGAAGCAGAATTTGATAGCAAGGGGTATGGATTTAATTATCACGGGCAGTATGGAGATTTACTATTAAACCCGAATGGCACATGGCACTACCATGCGGACGCTGGAAGCAACCGTTTCGTGGGGGGGCTTGCAACATCACACGGGACTGCTATCGACCAGCTGGGCGCCGGTCAATCTGTAACAGATACAATTACAGTTTATTCCAAGGATGGAACTTCTCATGACATCACTATTACTATTCACGGCAGTAATGACCGGCCCTACTGTTCTTCTACGGTTACACTCAACAGTGGAACCGAGGATATTTCCCAGACACTAACCAAGGCGCAGCTTCTCGCCAATACGGTTGATGTTGACGCGAATGATGTGGGTAAATTAAGTATCGAACTCCTACGTGTGGATCATGGCTCGGTTCGCGACAACAAAGATGGAACTTATACATTTACACCTGAGAAAGATTACAACGGGCAAGTGCACTTTGGCTTCGACGTCCATGATGCTCATGGGGGGGTAACACACACGGGTGCAACAACAACGTTGGCTGCCGCCTCGGACAAAGCGGTAATCTCCGGAACGGATACTGGCTCAGCAATAGAAGACAAAGTATCTGGACGTATCGTCATCAGCGGGAATCTTAATATCACCGATCCTGATGGGCCTACACAAGAACACTTCCAGTTCAGCCAGTTTGGGGAGCACGCGATTTCCGACCCATTTGGGGGGAACCTACACATCGATGCCGCTGGGAACTGGAGTTATGTGGTAGATAACAGTAACCAACAAGTTCAGCAACTTGCCGCAGGGCAAGTAGAGCATGCGACGTACCGGGTATCTTCTGCAGATGGTACAACACACAATATTGTTGTTGAACTGCGCGGCACCAATGATGCTCCAGTTTTAAGTGCTGCGACAACTGCAGCAACGGAGGGCGGAAGAGTTGTCACAGGGCACATGACAGCGACGGATATAGACAGTCCTAAGAGTAGCTTGCATTATACCAGCACAGCCCAGATAGATGGGTTTCAAATTGACGCAAATGGGCACTATCGATTTGATCCCTCAAATGCGGCTTATAACAGCTTGGCTGAGGGCGCTCACAAGGCATTAACTATACCCATTACCGTGACCGATGGAGATGGAGGGCAAGCGCAGCAGAACCTTACAATAAACCTCACGGGTACCAATGACCGACCGGTTGTGACAGCAACATCCGCCGCACCAGTAGATATGGGCGAGGTAACAGACGGTTTAACAAAAACATTTAGTCCGGGCGATCTGCTGAAGTTGGCCGGTGCGACTGATCCTGACAATGATAACTTGTCAGTTACTCAAGTGGATGTGGACGCTCAATATGGCTCATTTGCTCAAAACAGCAATGGCGAGTGGGTGTTTACGCCCGTTCACGGCAAAACAATAACCGATATCCCAGTGACAATGACAATTGGAGATGGTCATGAAACAATACTCTCCCACGGATTGCTGGATATCAACCACATTCCTCTAGCAGTTTCGTCCATCAGTCAGGATACAGGACTTAGTCATTCTGATTTTATTACAACGGATAATACACTAGTTTATCATGGTACAGGCACACCTGGGCATGAAATCGTCTTACTTTATGGGAGTAATGCTTCTGCCATAGTAGATGCCAGTGGTCATTGGTCGATTGATGGTAGCAACTTCAATCTATTGACTGGCGATCACAATTTCAGATTCTATGATATGCAGGCAGGGAATTTTATCACTCAGAAAGTCTATATCGCTCACGATAGGCCAGTACTTGTGATCAACAGTGTTGGCGGGGATGACCTGATTGACAGCGGAGAGCATGGGAAACCTCTCCTCATCAACGGGGAGACAGCTAATGCTCTTGACGGAAGTAAAGTTGATCTTGAAATAGCCGGAATCCATTATTCGGCAACTGTACAAGGCAATAAATGGCAGGTGACTGTTCCAGGGCAAGATATTGCCGCCATTGCAGACCAAAACCTTCTGGTACAGGGCACACTCAATACACTGGCAGGAATGAAGGCTACTGCGCAACACCATTTCGTAGTAGCTGCCAACCCACTCACGATGCATACGACAGCCAGTTTGAAAGAAGATTCTTCAATCACAGCAATGGGGCAGGTCATCCCGGGACAGCAAGTCGGGCATATTGACCACCCTGGAGCCTATGTTGGAAATTACGGTACTTTAAATGTAAATGCAGACGGCTCCTATAGTTATCAGCTGAACAACGGCGACAAGGCTATACAAGGTCTCAAGACCGGGGAAGGGTTACAAGAAAACTTCCTGTTACCTGTAACGGAAACTTCCGGTCAAAAACACTCTGCTGTAGTAGCAATCAAGATAGCCGGAACGGATGACAATCCAATCATCAGCGGCACTTTGGAGTCAGAACGGGCAATAAAGCAAGGAAACTGGACTCATCTTCATGCGGAAGGAGAGTTGTTTGTTACCGATGCAGATAACAAAGATCCGCTGACTGTAACAGTGAATGGCCAAAGTTGGGTGCCGGGAGAAGCTGCAAATATTGATACGGACATTGGCAGGTTACTCATTGAGCCGAATGGCCATTGGACCTATGAGCTCATTCATAGTGGCCCTAAACAAGACGCCTTCATAGCAGCAGCACGAGCGGGAGGACACCCGCAGGAAACTTTTAAAATTGTTGCAACAGATAGTGATGGGCATCAAACACGTCAACATATTGTTGTTACTATGGCTGCCAATGGGCCTGACTACACGTTGCGCGGCGTGCTAAGAGCAGCGGTCACAGAAGATAAAGTGACGAGTGTAAGTGGCCATTTGGATCCAGTAAGTGGTGATGGCGTTCTCGATGAAACCCATCACTACACGTGGTCCGTTGATCCCAATGCAAATGGTTCTCACGGCACCTTTACTGTCGATGCCCATGGAAACTGGCACTACGCTCTAAATAATGGGGAGGCCGCAATTCAGTCTCTCAAGCACGGAGATGTCATACAAGATCATGCGACGATCCAGGCAACGGATTCCCACGGGAAATTAATATCGAGAGATGTAGCCGTTGATATAATGGGCAGCAATGATACTGCTGTTATATCGGGTCATCACACCGGGTCCATAAAGGAAGATGCTATACAAGCAGTCACAGGGCAGCTTGTCGGGCATGATGCTGACAGTGGGGAGACTGTAGCCTTCCAGAGCCAGCATGCTGTCTCAGGCACTTATGGGCACTTTGAAATAGATGCCAGCGGTGCGTGGTCCTACCGGTTGGATAATCACAATCCCGATACTCAGCATCTCAGTGGTGGGCAGGTTGAAACTGATACATTCCTTGTTACAGCGCATGCGACCGATGGCACTATATTGCATCAACAAATCACTGTTAATGTAAGTGGTCATGAAGATCATCCCGTCATATCTGGAGCGGATACTGGGTCAGTTACAGAAGATGCGTTGAGAGATACAATCTCCGGCCAGCTAACGGCTACGGATACTGACACTGGCGATAAGCCCACCTTTCTAGAACAAACACAGGTCTCAGGAAACTATGGAAATTTTTCCATTAATGAGCACGGCGCTTGGCATTACCAACTTGATAACTCTCTAACTACTACTCAAGGGCTTGATCATGGAGATACAGCTCATGAGAGTTTTCAAGTCGCGGTGCACACAGCAGATGGTGAAACCCAGACCCATACTGTTCAAATTGAGGTGCATGGGACGGATGAGGGCTTACATTTACCACCGCCATCTCCTCCAATAGCCAGTGATGAACCCATAACGGACGATATCCAACAGGTTGAAGAGGACAGTCTACTTCCGTACCTGACAGCCGTTGGCGCGATGCAAAGTCAAACTGGAACACAATTGGATCTTGAAGGAAGCACCTATCTTAATGCCGTCGGAGTTGAATATGCCATGCCTACAACCTTTGATGTGCCGGACGAGGTCTTAACCGAGTTGGATGGAGGCCTGCACTCAGGCGATCCCCAACCCGATATTCATACACAGCTGGACCCATCAGATACATTCGAAGATATACAGCCGACGGACCCCATGGATGAAAGCGGTTCGAATTAGATCTACAGTGTCTAAACTCAGCGTGTATTTAGAGCACATTGTATTCAGGCTTTATACCAACGGCACTTATAATTGACCTGTATGCGCCCAATTTCGTCTACCGATTGATGAGATTGCGCGGGGTTGTTGAATAAGCTTATTCCAAGCGGAACAGGCGGCATCGACAATTTCCTGGTAGTCTTGAAAGGTTCGGTTAGAGAGCCAGTTTTGCCGTAAGTACTGCCAAACATTTTCAACCGGGTTGAGCTCCGGAGAACGGGGTGGGAGCAGCAAGATGGTTATATTATCAGGCAACTTCAGTTTTGCCGTTGTATGCCAACCCGCTTGATCCATCAGGACCACTGCGTGCGCCCCTTTGGCGACGGTTCGGCTGATTTCTTTAAGGTGAAGCTGCATGGAATTGGTATTGGCTTTGGGCAAAACAAGTGCTGCCCCTTTGCCGTGGGCGGGGCAGATGGCCCCGAATACATAAGTTGATTGATAGCGCCCGTCGCTGGGAGCCCGTGGTCTCGTTCCTTTTTTGCCCACCTTCTGGTGAGCCCATTTTTTTGACCAATGCGGGCTTCGTCCTGCCACCAGATTTCCATGGATGTTTGTGAGGGCAAGCGCGCTTTTATTTCTTTAAGCCGGGCATGGAAGTTTTTTTATATGTCTCCATAACTTGCTCGTCCTGTGCCGGGTGCTGTGGCCGAACGCTGACCCGAGAAAATCCCAGAACTCTGAGGAGGCTTGAAATAGCCCTTTCGCTATAGCTGACCCCAAACTTCTGCTCGATCACACCTTGCAGATCCCGCCGACGCCAGCGAATTACGCCGTGTTGTTGTAAATCAGGCCCAGCCTCAACCAGATCTGCAAATTCAGCCATTTGCTCTTTATTTAACCACCGGACACGGCCCGGGATCTTACGATTGTACAGGCCGTGCGGCCCTTCTGCGTTAAACCGATGCACCCAGTCTCGCAGTGTTTGGCGGTCCATGCCGCCCATGCGTGCCGCCTCCAAGCGCGACAACCCATCATAAACAGCAGCAAGAGCAAGAAGGCGGCGGCTCTGCCTGACATCCTTACTTTGACAAGCAAGAGTTCGTAACGAAGAAGCATCATAGTCTCGGCGCAATGGGATCGCTGACATTGGGAATCTCCTTTCCCAATGTTGAATCACAATTCAAGTGATTTGGGAATCCTCATCCCGAGTCAAAAACAGGTGCCGTTGGTATTATACTCTAAAGGGCACCTCTAAAAATCAGTCTTTCTAGATTTCTTGCAAGACTAAAGAGCGTCCGCCTTTTTCCAAGGACAGGCCATTAAAGCAATGAGGCGCAACGCTGAATCGATTGGGGATTCCCAATCAGGTTGATTTGTGATTCACTCCTTTTAGGGAGGAGATCACATGGGCCGGCCACTTTCACTTGATTTACGCCTTCGCTTTAAAAGGCTCATTTTATCCGGGATGAGCGGGCGTGAAGCAGCACGCCGCCTGCTGATCTCTCCAGCATCAGGATCTCGCTTGGCCCGTAAAGTTCGGGAGGGGCAGAGTTTAATCCCGGTCAGGACAGGGCGCCCAAAGGGAGGCGGAAAATTGGAGCCCTACCTCTCCTTCTTGCGCGAGCTGGTCAATCAAGACGGAGATATCACGTTGATGGAGTTATGTGATGCACTTTTCATGGCTGAGGGAGTGAGGGTTCACCATACTTCCGTCTCCAAGGCTTTGCGCCGTCTTGGCTACACCTATAAAAAAAATCGTTGGTGGCAACCGAGCGTGGCAAACTCCATGTACAAAATGCCAGAGATGAATGGCGCCACACCCGTCAGCCTATAATGCGTGATCTGCCTGAGAGACTGGTGTTTCTCGATGAAACCAGTGTTAAAACGAATTTAACCCGGCTGCGAGGCCGAGCCTTTAAAGGGGAACGAGCCCTTGACACAGCGCCGTTTGGACGCTGGCAGAACCAGACCTTTATCGCCGGTTTGACCCACGAGGGACTCATTGCGCCCTGGGTTCTGGACGGGGCCATGAATGGCAAGGCATTCACCACTTATATCACGACACAACTGGCTCCATGCTTGCACCCTAAAACGGTGGTCATTCTGGATAACCTGTCCACACACAAAGTTCCAGAAGCCGCAAGGGCCCTCAGACAAAGCGGGTGTTGGTTCCTTTTTCTGCCGCCCTATTCTCCTGATCTCAATCCTATCGAAATGGCGTTTTCCAAGCTCAAAGCACACCTACGCAGAATGAAAGCCAGAACCTTTGAGACCTTGATAAAGGCTCTGGGTGACATATGCGATCTGTTCACACCCCAAGAGTGTTGGAATTACTTCAAGGCAGCTGGATATGTTTCAGTATAAAGGCTCAAGACTATAAATGTTAAGTCCCGCGAGGAGATGGTGTGGTTGTTTTATGAACCTGTCCGGCTCTTTTGTCTATTGTTTGGTAATGTATTCAAAGGGTGTTTGTCCTTTGAGAGCCTTGAGGCGTTTGGCGAAGTTATAAGCCTGTATGAACGTTTCCAGATGAGTGCGCAGCAGGTTGTGTGTCTGGTAATAATAGCGTCGAACCGTGGCCTCTTTGATGGTGCGGTTCATACGTTCGACCTGACCGGTCGCGAGCATACGCTTCACGTCCTGAGCATTCCAACTGTCGCCTTTGGGATCGGTGAAATGGGTCCCGTTGTCGGTCAGCACGGTGTGGACTTTATAAGGTACAGTCATGATGAGGTTGCGAAGAAAGTTGCCAGCAATCCTTCTGGTGGCTTTCTCATGCAGTTCCACAAAGGCAAACTTCGACGTTCTATCAATGGCAACGAACAAATAAAGCTTGCCTTCCGCAGTTCGCACCTCCGCGATATCGATGTGAAAGTAACCGATCGGATAGGCTTTGAAAGGTTTTTTGGTCTTGTTCTTATCTGGGGCTGGCAGACGCGAAATCCCGTGGCGCTGGAATAGACGGTGGAGGGATGAGCGGGTCAACTTCGGGATCGTTTCCTGCAGAGCATAAAGGCAGTCATCCAGCGCGAGTAAAGAGTGCTTGCGAAAAGCAATACACGCAGCCTCTTCAGCCACAGTAAGAACGGTAGAGCGAGGATTTTTCCGGCCCATAGGTTGATCTTCTACGCTGCTACGTTTTTTCCACTTCATAACCGTTTTGGGATTGATGTTATATCGGGTACTCAGCTCTTTGATTGTTGCATCCGATTTTTGGATGGCCGATCGAACCGCGTGAGTAGTCGTGGCGCTACCGTGTAATACCTGTCCCATAGCCCCTCCTTACAAGATGGTGTCAACGATAAACTGATTCCATCTTCTCGCGGGACTAAACATATAAAGCAGGATTTCCAACAGTAAATCCAAGGAATTGAAAGGGTTAACCGTTTGTGAGTGGCTTCCACGTTGTCTGCGGCATACGCCAGTCAATTCCTTCTAGAAGGAGTGATAATTGCGATGCTGATAGACTGACCTTACCATTCTTAGCCGCAGGCCAGACAAAGCGGCCGCGCTCCAATCTTTTGGAAAATAGACAACCACCCTGCGTATCCCACCAGATGATCTTCAACAAATCGCCCCGTCGGCCGCGAAATACAAACAGATGGCCACTGAACGGGTCTTCCTTTAGGATATTTTCTGCTCGGGCCGCCAAAGTGTTAAAACCACAACGCATATCTGTGATGCCTGCGGCCAGCCACACGCGTGCATTACTGGGAACCGGAATCATGTGGCGAGCCCCGCGAGAACTGCGGTAAGCTGCTGCTCATTCAAGCAACCACTCAGGCGCACTTCATGTCCTGCAACCAACCTGATTTCCATCACCAACTCTGAATTTGAAACAACAAAGTTCGGTGAGCATTCAGGAGCTGACTTCTCAAATACAGTTGCGTTTTCAACGCTAACCGGAACAAAGGCTGTAGGTTCAGGGGCATCAATGGCAGGCTTTGGGGAAGGATTATAACGTTTGTCCTTAAGCCAATTATAAAGACGCCCTTTGTTAAGCCCGTTTCTGCGGGCAACCTGGGCGATAGATTCACGGGACGACAAAGCTTCCTCACAAACGGTGCGCTTGTCCTCTTCACTCCAATACGTCTTGTTTTTCTTGCTCATAAGTCTAGTCCTGCATAATTAAATCAGGCCGAACTTAAACCACGAATTTCAAGGGCGTTAGGTCGGTCAGCCCAGACGCTTACTAACCAACTGGACTTACCCCACTTGAAAGAGGGCGGATATTCCGCTCTCTTTTTTGCCCTGTACCCGCACACAAAAAAACTCCACCTCGGGAAACTGGCGGAGTTCTTTCTATGTGCTATTTGGGAAACTTAACCGAAGGAGAAGTCGTCCGAGCTTAGATCGGATTTACTTAAACCGTTCAGTGTGAGTACATCACCACTTCCCAGATCGATCACCACATTGCCATCTTCGTTGCTGGCATGGTTCATGATTTCGTTGAAGCTGTTTTTGTTGCTTCCAAAACCTTCCAGCAAAATTGTGTCGTCAGAGGTATTGAAGTCTTTAATGACGTCTTTGTCATCGTCGCGGGAGAAAATAAATGTATCCTGGCCACCGCCACCTATAAGAGTGTCGTCTCCTTTGCCACCAGTGACGATGTCGTCTCCACCTCCGCCGTCAACTCTGTCACTACCTCTATTGCCGTCTAGGGTATCATCTCCACCATAACCCCATATTTTGTCGGCCCCTTTTCCTCCGCTTATGTGATCTGAACCGTTATCTCCATGGAGGATGTCGTCGCCATCTCTACCTACTTGATATTTTTGAACAGCACTAGTCATAGTCGCTTTCCAGTCTTTTATAGTTACTATCAGAGTTAAATATGAATTCATCTACTCAACGATGATCATTGAAGCGTATATTATAGTAGATGCTTCTGTTTAACTTTGATTATTTATGTATTAATGAGCGTATCTTTTATTATTACATTATCGATGTTGGGGGTTTTCTATTTTAATTTCTCCTTCATCGCTTAACTGCCGTAAGGTTATGTAGCAAATATTGGTAGAAATATCTATATTTAAATTACATGAATGTAATGATTGAGTATAATTTTCAGTATTTGGAAAGGAGAAGATATCTAAATTTTTTGTAATGTAACATGTTGCGATTTAAGGCATAACCTCATCAAATTAACTCATGCTTGCCAGGCGAAGACGGGGTCTTTCACTTTTAAGTGAGAGCCTATTCTGGGCTGAATTTACCCCATCAATATTGTGTTTCATGCCTGAAAAATATGGGGAGCGTTGTGAGTTCTAAAGCCTTACAGTCTGGCGTTCTTCAAGCCATTCCTCGCGTGCTTTGTGGACAGGAAGCTTGTCCCGCTCTGTTGCCTCCACTGTCTGTTTTATATTTAAAGCCATGCCGATGTAGAATATTGGAGATCGATCTGAAATGAACTTTGACGCCCTTGGCCATGAAAAGAGCATCCCGTAGTTCACACAAACTTATGGTAGCGTCAACAATCTTTCGCACTTTTTGTTTTCAAGCAACGGCTCTGGTTTGATGCTCGATGTTCTCGAAGAGCGGTTTCCTTTGCAAAACCAGCCACCTTCATCTTGGGAAGTTGTCTCGTCTAAAACGATGCCTTTCTCACAAACTTCCCAGTCTACGATTTCATCCTCGACCCACGTCTCATGCATCAGATCTAACTGATGCAGAATAGAAGTTGTTTCTTTGTAAGGCCCGTTTAAGGCTACTACAGTCTGCTTAACTTCCTGAACTTGACTGTAAAACTCCAACTGCTCGTCTCGTGTCATTCCCACCTCCTATTAAGTGGCCGATCTGGGCTGCTCGGACTTTTTCAGCTTAACCAGCTCTGCTAGAGTGGCGAACATAGCAGTCCCCACGACTCCGCCAGTTTCAAGTATTACGTCGATTTCTAAGATTAAATCCTCAAGCTCTTCTTTGGTGTTGTAGTCGATCTTCTCAGTCATTTTCACCTCTAACTAACTGCCCCTAGATTTTGGTGAATCTTTAGTCTCCCAAAGTTCATTTTCATCTACCTTACGAATAGACTTGAACATGGGCACCAACCAGTCGCCAGGGGTCACCCAGATCCATAGTTTGAATATCTTCTTGCTAAGTTGCCATCGGATTTGTTTAATCATCACGCGGCCCCTTTCCCTTGTTCGTCCCAGTGTATATTTTTCTCCATTTTTTGGAGCCAATTTCGAAATATTGAGTGGGTGAGATCGGGGGCGTTACCCAACGCGAAAGTCCTTGATGCACTACTAAATGAGAGTAATACAGCGCTGCCAGCGTTCGGATTTGTTGCATCTATTGAGGTAAGAACCGCCCACCGGGTTTCATCAAACCCGAGTGTGCTCCGGTCAGCCGCATTCCTTGCATCGGATCTAATGCTTGTTTCCTGTGTCTTAAGATATTGTTCGTAAGCGATGGGATGGACACCCCCTTTCAGGCTTTACTGTGCCAAAGTGGTGTCAGACCACTTGTATAGGAGGCGTCCATGAAAGAACTTTACATAGTAGGACTTGATCTGGCTAAGAATGTTTTTCAGGCACATGGTGCCGACAAGAGTGGAAAACCGATTTTCAGCAAAAAACTCTCCAGAGCAAAACTGTTGCCATTTTTAGAAAGCTTGCCCCCGACTGTTGTGGCTATGGAAGCTTGTGCGACCGCTCATTACTGGGCGCGGGAAATTAACCGCCTCGGCCATGAGGCAAAACTGGTTCCTCCCGTCTATGTGAAACCGTTTGTCAAACGGCAGAAAAATGATGCAGTAGATGCTGAGGCCATTGCGGAGGCAGCCTCCCGCGCAACCATGCGCTTTGTTGCCGTCAAAAGCAGTGAACAGCAGGGAGGCTGTATGGCTTTCAAAACCCGGGATCTGTTTGTGCGCCAGCGAACGCAAACGATTAATGCCTTGCGGGCGCATCTGGCAGAGCATGGTCTGCTTGCAGCAAAAGGGATTGTTCATCTCAAGGCATTGCGAGAACTGCTCCAAACAAAGGGGCAGGACCTGCCAGAAACGGTTGAGAGCTATAGTCATATGCTTCTCGATCAGATTGTGAGCCTGCAGGAGAAAATTAATGAGCTCCTGAAGGCTATCAACCGAACAACCGAAAAGGAGGAAGTTGCGACACGTTTGATGGCAGTTCCTGGTATCGGCCCGATCACCGCATCTGCCATTCTGGCGTTTGCGCCGCCGCCTGAGATCTTCACAAAGGGAAGAGATTTTTCTGCCTGGCTCGGTCTAACTCCCAAACAGTTTTCCAGTGGAGGTAAGGAGCGGTTGGGACGCACCTCCAAGATGGGACAAAGAGATATTCGGCGCCTTCTGATTACCGGGGCAATGGCAGTGGTCCGGTGGGCCAAGCTGCGCGGTGCCCGTGAGGGGGCATGGTTGCAACGGATGTTGGACCGTAAACCTTCTATGCTGGTGGCTGTCGCCCTTGCCAACAAGATGGCCCGTATTGTCTGGGCTTTATTGCAAACAAAAGAATCTTATCGGGAGACTGCTATCGGCTGAAGATGGCAATGCTCCCTGATAAGCTATGTGAGCAGGACCGAAGAAGCTAAGGAAAATGGTCATTGAGACAGAACCGGAAAACCACTGCCGGACGGAGCACATTTAAAGTGCGCGTAAGCGAATTGGACCGGTTCGACGGATCTCCATAGGGGCCCGCGACGGAGTAAGGTCGCAAATAGAGGCCGAATATACGTCAGTGCCTGACCTCACTTTCCAAAGTTTCATAAATCACTGCTTGCATATCGGGGGTGTCCATATACGTCCAGCCTGACCGACCTAACGCCATTGATGTCCCGGAAGCGACAGCCTTTATTCCGGTTCGCGTTGAAGATACCACTGCAACTGTCAATTCAGATCCTGAACGCACTTCGAGCTTTGCTGTCTCTACTTCATGCGATTAGGTTAAGGGGATTCCATGAGCAAGAGGTTTTGATTTCGCCGGAGTGATAGAAGGGCGATATCAATATCGGCCCCTGCATGCCACATTCTGGAGGTACTATGTATGCCATATGCTTTGAGTCGATCCGGGGAAAAAGCATAACCGGCGACAGGTAGCGGCATTGAGCTATCTAACAGTTGCATGTTGGCAAGAGTTGATATCAAACTCCTATACTTTTTATGATGGGGAACAGTGCCTGATACTCTCAACAAATCTGAGCTAATATTGTGTTTTTTATACAAAACTTCTGTGCGGCGAGCCAGTGCCAAGCAATTATGATCTGCCAATGAACAAAATCCATCAGTGCGTGAGCTCTTTGGCATGTATGGGCCGCCATGCCATGCTATTAAACTATTGGGCCCGGATGTAATTTGCCGGGCAATCGGTACTATATAGTTTGCACAGCTTGAAAAACAAAGTTCATCTACTGTTAGCTCGTGCACTTTATGAGAGAGTAGCTCTGCCACGGTAAGCCAAGTCTCAACAGGTCCGCCTGAAGATCGAACAATGACATCAATCTTATCAATATTGGTTATAGTCTTTTTGAAGTATGCCAGATCAATATCACTAAGTGAGCCATAAAGGCATAATTTGTTTTCATTGTTTGAAGTTGTGGCAATCCATCCACCATTGCTGTCGGGTTGTTGTACAACTGTATGAAACAAAGAGCGACAATAGGTGATCGGGGAAGGGGTATCCGCAAAGCCTTCCACCGGACCAGCCATTATCATTAATAAAGAGGCGAGGTAAAATTTAAACATTATCTGTCTAGTTGAATGACAATTTTTTGTCTGCTGATTTCTATTGGGATTTTTTTTCGTTGTAATTCAATATTCGAAATAGTGTGGTTTAATTGCGAGCTGCTCAGCTCCTTATTGTCCATGACCGTTTGTGTTTTACGGTTCAGGCTATTGATATTTTTGTTGTAATTGGAGGTGACAAATACTTTCTCTGCATCCAAGCTCACCTTAGATTTTTGACATAGTCTTTGCTGTGCCTGATTTGGATCGGAACAAATGTTGACCATTTGCTTTCCAAAGCTTGCAACGATTGCTTGTGTTTGGGCGGCAAATAAAAACTCCACTCTCCGGTTTCGAGCCTTTCCTTTTATTGTAGCGTTTGTTGCAATGGGTAGGCTTTCGCCAAAAGAGATCCGGAATATATTTGCCTGATAAACACCTCGTCTGGCGAGCATATCGCTTACTGTTTTAGCCCGGTCCAATCCCAGTTGTTTATTGTATTCATCCGGTCCATCTGAATCTGTATGTCCCACAATAAATACAGATACATCCGGAGGTTCTTTTTGTAGACTTTGGGCAATTATATCGAGGATCGGATAGGCTTCAGGTTTTACTTGGCTACTTCCGCGGTCAAAAAAAACATCATGTTGTGCAACGACGCGCAAAACAGGTATGTCTGTTGGAAAGTCAGAAAGCCCATGCATCTCCTTTGTGATTGTTTCTTCAAAGAATTGGAGATTTAAGCCTGCATCAGTTAACCGAAGTAGACGCTCCCGGCGATCTGCGTGCTCTAAACCAACAGTTTCCCACGCCTCTTGAGGGCACGGTAACCCCTTAGGAAATCCTGGGGGACATGCAGATAGGGCAGGGCTGATAGACAGCCCTGACACTATAGTTGAAAGAATGAACAGTAAAGCCAAAGGCATCTTTTTAGAATAAGCCATTGGAAACCTTCGTAAGTTTAAACGAAATGCCCTCTTCCCGGCCCACAATTTCACAAGCTGGATCCGAGACATTCCCGGTAATTTGTTCCCCCTCAATGGAAAACGAGAGTTCTCTCATGCCGGCAAATGCCATCCACTGCAAACATTCCGGCTCAGGGTTTGGGTTGTCTGACCAAATTTGGGCAAACACCCGATCTCCGATGTATTCACACTGTGTATCTGTTTGGCAATTTAATAGCCCATTAAACGGAACAAAACGGTTTTGATCCGATTGCACTTCCACCCATGAGTTTACGATCGAATTTGATTGGTCTTTTGCCAGGCGCATACGCATTGGGTAAGTCCCTTGTGGGAAGTCGGCAACACCTTGAAATACTGAAACGGATGTGGGCTGGCTGTTGGAAGGCAGAGCTGCCCCGAAAGATCCGATCGAGACCAAGTTGGCCTGTTGGGAGAGAAAGTAGGGCTTCAAATAAGCATCCAATTGGTCATGCTGGCCCAGGCCCTGTGCAAAAATATGGGTTTCTGCGCGTAGGAAGTTGCCCCCCCCCCGTATGCCTTCTGAACGTGCCGCCGCCCGAATGGTTGTGATATCCCCATTTGGAAATGTGTAGAGATCCATGTCTGTTAGAATGAGAATTCTAGGGATTCCCTTGTCCAAGGATATCATCGGATTACGTTGCATACTTTCAATGAGCCCGCTTTCAGTGAAACGAACCTTCTCCGTCCCCCCAATGGAGACATTGTTGATGCCTTCCACGGATGCCATAACAAGCGAGTTTAAAAAGGTTTCCGCCTGTTTTTTGTGCCTTGACCTCCAGTCTCTCCCAATAAATGTATCCAAAGAACTGGTCTGGCTATCGAGCTTTTCAGCTTCCGCTGCACTCACGATTGGCATGCATCCTTGGAAAATGGGAGAGAGGCTCGCGCCATCAGAACTGGCGATGGCAACTGTTACGGGTTCATTTGGGGAGAAGCTATTGCTGCTGTTTGGCCCCGATGGATTTAACAAGGAGGTGAGAAAACGGCGCCAATTTTGGTTCTTTGCGGAAGGGCCGTTGTCTGTATCAGGAGCAACCATTGCTCCGTCAATGACGATTAATGTTTGGCGTAGTGGCTGCTCAGACAAAGTTCTGGCGCAGGTGGCGTTTTCGGTTCTAACCTGTGCAGGTGCTGTTCCCGTTAAACATACAAGCGCAAGTAATGTTGCAATGACACGCATCATCATGCCTCCGTGTGGTAGTTTAATGACAAGCGGTAGGCTTTGTAGTCAATCGGATCCATGATCTCTGCTTTCACGTCCTTTAACTCTGATGTGAGCGCGAATTTACATTTTTTCTCCCCTAAAGCTTCGATCAACTTTAAGCGGTAGTTGTTCAATATGGACAGGATCCGTTGATCCTGCTCTTTAAGAGCTCTGAGCATCTGTTGTGCATGCTCATACTCGTCTTTCATGTCGTCAGCTGGCTTGAAAACTCTATTTTTCGACTGCAGCTTACTAATCTTGACATCAATATCTTCATTTATGCGCCCATATTCTGCGCGCTTTATTTTCTCGATTTTTTTACTAAGCTGCTCGACTTCTTTTTCTGCGGCCCTTTTTTCTTTGAGTGTAAGTGGAAAAAAGTGATCTTCATCATGGGCAACAAATGCGATAATAACCCCAACGATCCAAACCACCACATTCATGATCATTGAGCCGCCAATAACGGTCAATGCACTTGGTGCTTGACCGCCAAGAACAGAGAAAGAAATAAGTTGGCCTGCAAAATATTGGCTTCTTGCATACCATACAGCGGCCATGACAACGGCTAAACATACCGTACCAAGACCTGCCATTCGCCAACCCGTGGCACGGTCGACATTTTTCCTGTGCCGGCCAGCAAGTGATTTATATTGCCGTAAAACAGTCCCGTGCATGTGTGAGGCAAGTGCTAGAGCAATGCCAATAATCAATGTGGATCCAAGGGCGAGAGCTGGTGTGAAGAGTTTAACTGCGTTGAAACTCTCGTAGTTTACCAGTGTTTCAGTGATAAGAACGATGATGAGTGCCGGGATATACCACCAGGGGGTTAGTTTTGCTTCCCGGCCATTATACTCACTTCGCATCTCATCGTAGAGTGCGGTTTTTTCTTCGAGTTTTTGGCCAGCTTCTTCCAGTTGTGTGAAATCAGAATTGTGCGCTTGTTGCATTTGCTTTAACGCAGCACGCTTTTCCCGAATTCTCGTATCTTGTAGTCGTGATTGTTCCCCTTCTAAGAAAACAGCTGAGGTGCCCTTGTCATCCTCCACATTTTGGTAGGCCCGATTGATTTCCTCAAGTGCCGCAACTCTGGGGTAGGCAACATTGGCCATATACCAATTTTCCATGGCAGGGGTGAGACCTTTTGGTGTACTCCCTGATGGATCAGACAGGCGTATACGCTTTAAATTACATTCACTTTCAATAGCCTCCAAAAGAGAGGCCTCGATGCCCCCCGGCTCATTGCCGGCGGTGCAAAAATTCTCATCAAGATAGTTACATGCCTGCTTGGTCTGCATTTTAAAAACTCGCTTGCTCGTTGGAGGTTATTGATTGATGGGGTGCCAGTCGCCAGTTTCCATGCGGCACCACAATTGCTTGCCACTGGATGCTGACTTTCCTTGGACCGAGACCTTTTGTTCTGCATATCGGCAAGCAGTAAATTGAGGAGTAGCAGTCTCTTGTTTTTCCGAAACCGGTGTATTGTTACCAGGCCGGGTTACAGGAACTGGAGCCTTGGTAACTTTGGTTTGAACAGTTACGTGTGTGCCTGAAGAGGTTTTAATTTTTGAGGTGCTGCTGTGATTAAGCTGAACTGCTTTTCTTTCAGCATCTTCAAGCCGTTTCCTGTCTTCAGCGGCAGCAACATGTATAAGGACTGCGCAAGAGCCAACACCTACAGCAGCTCCAGCTAAAGCACCTCTGCCTGCAGAGCTTCCTGAGCGGCCGACAGCAGCTCCAACAAGAGCGCCAACGCCAGTGGTAATCACCATACTGGCTACACATTTACCAATTGCTTTTTGTGTAGCGGTTTTTTGGCCTGATATTGGTGAGGCGCTGTTTGTAACGCACCCTTGTAACCCCATGAGCAAGCCAAGAGAGACCGTTAGCGTTTTAAGAGAAATGGATTGCATGCCAGTCAATTGTACACCCTTTAATTTATCAATCTTTGCGTGCACAATTAAACTTAAATTAATTATAAGTATACTAGATTTTTAGTTTGATTTTGCCCTCTTTCAGGCCCGTCCCCCCACACATGAGCGCATTGGATTGGGATTGCACAGGCCTACCTTGGAATGTGATCGCTTCCGCCGGTACCGGGTTTTATTTCCTTACCTATTCACAAGTACATATCCTTTGCCTTAGCAGGGGATATCAAACCTGCAGCAACTTTTTTGCGAATAGTTTCGTTGTTGTGGCGTATAATTTTTTTCACAAACTGTACCTCTGATTTAATCGGATGAACGGTTCCAGATTGATCATGCAGCCTCCAGCCTGACCGTCGCTTTCCATAGTGGCTTTGTGCAGTTCGGATATCATTATGCCCAACAAGGGCGGCCACATGAGCGGGGGGGTGTATTTTTTTTTGGTTCGCAATGAATTGATGACGTAGGGTGTAAAGGCAGTATTGAGAACGTTTGAAGAGCTTTTGGGAGGCACGTGTCAGCAGCGCTGAACACGCGTTTTGTACCAATGTAAACTCTTCGCGTTGAAACCAAGCAGACCCATGGCTGGACATAAATTGAATGGAAGCTTTATCTTGGGCAGAGAGCTCCGTTATATCAAGGGTTCTGATTGAACCAGTTGCCCGGCCATTTGTTGCCTTAGCATTCCCCACAAGAAGGTAGTCACGTTTTCCTCCATCCCCGTTAAACTGAGCGATATGATTGACTTGCCACTCAGTGGGGCGAAGTCCAGTTAATATGCCAGCGGTTAACCAGTGAGAGAGGGTTACAGCCCACTTGGATCTTGAAAAGTTTTGTAGGTAATTTTGTAATTTATCAAAGTCTTCTTTTGGAAAACGTTTTGATTTTGCCGAACTTGTTTGGCGTGGTGAGCTCTTTATGTTTTCAGGGTCGGAAGTTGTTTTTTGATAGTAGGGGCTGGATTGTGGGATAGGACTATCGTAGTCACTCTCTAATATGGAAAGTGCGGTCCCTGAATTTTCAAATGGCATGGCAGCTACAATTTCAATGGCAGCTTGCTTGTAGTAACGCCATGTACTGCCCGCCCACTCAGGCCTGCGCGAAAACAGATAAGCGACAAACTCTTCAGGGTCGACCATTTCTAGGTTGTTCGTCGGCTGACCAATAGCTCGAAGGTAGCTTTGAAGTAAACTTCTGCCGCGATCTAGATAGTCACTATGGGTTTGCTCCGTCCGGGTCACATCAGTTACGATATTTTTTGTAACCGGTGTGAGAGCACGGGCAGTGTCTGAGATCTTTCGAGTAAGTTTTGATTTTTCCGCATCAATAAACTGCAGGGCCCGATGACTTAAATCTTGGGTATCCAGGAGCTTAGCTTCGGGTGTCTTGTATTCGTTTCTTTCGGATTGCTCATTCATGATAGAACCTGAATTTGTGTTAGCTCAGAATGTTTTTAGGAACGGTCTGTTTTGGATTAAGGGAGCTGACAGATTGGAAAGTGCCAACAGTGGAATATCAGTTGAGTGGGCTTGAAGAATAAAAAGTGCCAACAGTTATAGAGGGGTGGGAGGCTGCTTTGATGTGGAGCGGACATTACTTTTGCGAAGGAGCCGTGAGCTATGGTTGGGCTGACCTTGAAAAATTGCCAAGGCTTGCCTGTTTGTCAGGGGCAATGATTTAGGGGGCTTGGTTAATGGTGTTGTGGGGTCATGGACTTTGGTGTTGAGGGGGGGCGTGTTTGTAGTGGTTTTAGCTCTCACAGCGGCGCTTTGTGTATAGGAAGCGTGTTTTTGTAAGGGATGTGAACGCTGAAGATTTATTAGGGACATTATTATTTTTGCAAGGCTCCCCCCGTTACATGCAAGATATGTGACAAAATAATGAAGCTGATTGACAAAATAAAACAGACAGCTGTGTTGTAAGATTTCACGGGCATCTGGGAGAGCCAACAACGGTCGAAAATAGCTATATAGATAATTAAACAACGCTCGTTGCTTCCATCTGTCTCACTTCCAACATCTCAGGATAAGTAAAGGACACTTTCCATTTTAGGTTAAAGCGTACCTACTATGGCAAGAATACCTATAATAGGATAGCTAATATCTGAATTATGCGAAAATTAAACACAATATATAAGCTCTCTAATGAAATTATGTACACATGCAACACAATAGTGCAGGTTAAATAAAGGTAATATCACTTAAAAACATTCAAAATAGGCAATAAATGAATTGATATGACGCACAGCACGTTTAGAAAGGTCGATTAGGATAAAATAACTTGCCTCTCTCACCAATTGCAGCGTAGATAGAAGTAGTGGTTTGTATAGGATAATACGAGAGCGTTGCCGTGAAAATTAGGATCAGGTCTATTTTGGTAATTTGCCTTTTAGGTATGGCTGGGTGTCGGAGTAATACACCTATTGAAGTTGTATCACCGGTACCTGAGGCTGATCAGGTCACGGTTGGGTTGTTGAAAGAAGCGGCTGACCAAGCAGCTGCAGCGCAGCAGGAACTGGCGCGTGTTCAAGTCAGCCGGACAATCCCTGGCAAATTAGTACTGGATGAACAGTCATTACCTGAAGAGTTGGAGAGAAAGACGGATTTTATATGGTCTGGACCTGCCAAGGAAGCTGTCGAGCGTGTTGCAAATATGATCGGCTATCAAGTTCGTGAGGGCGGGAATCCGCCTGCTACTGTACCCATGGTCCACATTCGTGTTCGTTCAGGTAAGGTTGTACACATTCTCTCACAGATTGGTGAACAGGCCTACCCATTTGGCGAGGTGAGTCTGGATCCCAATCAGAAGATTGTTGAGTTCCGCTATAGAACCAATTCACACTCTATGGTCCGCTAACCTTTAGATTTGGAGAAAGCAAATGTCGACACGTTTGGTAATAACACTCCTATGCGGCTCCATTTTAAGTGGGTGCCAATCGTATGGCGGTGTGATGAGTGCTGATGATACCCAACCTAATGTTTCCAAACTGAGCTTGAGTTCAAAAGGTCAAGCAAAGGATAAGAAAGTGGACGTCCGTCCCCCCTCCCTCGAAGAGGTTTTAAGAAAAGGAAAGCCCCTCCAGGGCAATGAAGGGGAAAAAGGGCTTGATACACTTCGGATTACAGCTCTGGAGGAAGCGGCGCTTTCATATGGTGCTCGTTCAGGACTTGCTTACCGGACGGACAAGATCAATCAAACATTGCAAACAAATTCAAGTGAACTTGCTGAGCTTTTTGAATTCACATCAGTTATGATTGATGGGCCTGATGGTTCCATAATTACCCCACCTGTTATTGTTGAGGCTAAGGAAGCTTGGGAGTTATATGAAAAAGGCAAAGCACTTCGTGTGGCTGATACGGTCTATGAGGTGATAGATCAAGCCCGCTTTACGTCTGTTCCCCCTCTTTGGCAAAGCTACCTCATCAGTTCATTTGAGGAGGCAAGTGAAGTACCTGCAGCACTTACACCGAACAATAAAGCGGAAGGCGATATCTGGGTAAAAGGTGTCACCCGAGGATGGAGGGAAGGTGAGGAGCAGGCCAATCAAATTTTCAAAACAAACCTTGCACGGTTGTCTAGAGACTATGCAGGGATGGTACGGTACAAGCGTCTTTTGGAAGAGGGGAAAGTAACCTCTCCTATTGTGGCTTTAGGGTCCATGGGCACAACTGGAAATGGCGAGAACATGCGTGTGAACGACCGGGCCATTCGAATTACTCAAGATTCCAAACTAGTTCTTGACACAAACAAATGGGAGAGCTCGCCGACATATCAATCTGATAGTGGCCAGATTGAGGGTGTACGTGAACTCAAAGATACAGTTATCGACGAGGTGCGCAAAAGTACAAGTGCCTGGGACAAACCGAGCGTGCAGGGTAAAAAAAGCGTCCCGCCTGTTGTTCCTACACCTGTAAAATTAGCGCCGGATCTAAAGAAAGATCACTTTTAAGGGAAGGATAAACGTGGGTTTTTCAAGTGGCCACGATGGGTCTAAATATCCAGGCTATTATAACAGCGGTGACAAATTTCTTCGTGAGTTGCTAATATGGGCATCTGAACATAAAGCGTCAGATATAACACTGCAGCCTGAGCTGCCGGCAGTCGGACATATCGGTGGCAAGCTCTGGCCCATAACAAATTTTCCTCTAAACAGTGATCAAATTAACCAGATGGCGCGTGATCTTTATGGGGCGAATGCAGTCGGTGAGGTTAGTTCAGGTAAAGACCTTGATCCCTCCTATAACATCAATCTAGATCGTTATAGGAGGTTGCGGTTCAGGGTGAACATTTCTGGTGGCCGATCAGGGGATGGCGATGGTATTCAAATCACATTACGTTCCCTTCCAGGGTCCCCTCCGGATCTTTCGGACTTGGAAATTGAAGAAGACATCATCAATAATTTTCGCCCCTTAAATGGAATGATTTGGGTAACTGGACCAACTGGGTCGGGGAAGTCTACCTTAGTGGCCTCTTTATTGAAGGATCGCCTTGAGGACCCTGAAGCTCATGAGAAAGTTTTGGAGTATTCGAGCCCCATTGAATATGTGTACGATGAGGTGGAGATGCCCAATTCGATTGTCTTCCAATCTCATGCGGGCAAGCATATAAAACCCAGAGAAGGGAGTGGTGAGAGTGAGTTTGCTTACTGTGTCCGGAATGGTATGCGCCGCTGTCCAACTATCGTGAATTTAGGTGAGACCCGCGATACGGAAACCATGCAGGCAGCCGTTAGTATCGCGCAAACCGGTCACCTGTTGATCTCCACACTCCACACGACATCAGTGGCAGATACGCTCTCAAGAGCAATCAACCTGTTTCCATATGCCAGCCAGCGTGCAAACGCACACTCAATCTTAAGCACTCTGCGGATGGTTGTCTGTCAGATCTTGGTTCCGCGCAAAGGAGGGGGACAAGTTGGGTGCCGCGAATATTTAGTGTTTGATCGGCAAGTGAGAGATTCATTTACTGCGATTGATTATGGGGCATGGCCGGCACATGCTAGGAGTTTGCTTTTGGAGCGCCGTGGACGGGGGCAGACAATGATTGACAGCGGACGGAAGCTGTTACAGCAAGGCAGGATTACGCCGCAAACTTTCGAGTTTATTGCGTCTGTATAAGTGAGAAGTGATGGCAAACTGGCAGTATACTTACAAAACTCCCAAGTTTTTTGTGTTTGATGTTCGCATTGGTTTGGTTATAGCACTGAGCTTGTTTTCTATAAATTGGTTCACCATCACAATTGATATTCTTGCTCTGGGTTTCGGTTGGTACGCTGAACATATAGGGCTTGGAGTGATGGGAACACTAAGATCTATCAGGTGTTTTTTTACAGGCAGGCACCGTTATCCGGTGCCCTATCATATGCGCCGTGAATTCGCTGATTTTGGGTATACAAGTCAATATCAACCTAAGTCAGAACCAATCAATCTCAAACCAATTTCTATGGATAATTAAAGGATAAAAGATGCAATTCGAAGATAAAAACTGCCCGGTGATCGCGGTAGATGATGGGTATGCTCAGACAAAAGTTTATGGTTTTCTACCTGATGGCCAAGAAGTTAAAATGTGTATTCGATCAACTGTCCGCCAAGGCAGATTTGGATTGGGCGCCATTGGAGGTGGAGGTATGATTGGAATGTATGAAACCGAAAACGGCCCTTATACGGTATCTGATAACATTCCAAGTGTCTCGACAGAGTTTAATGAATTTCATTATTCGACAAACAATAGGGTGCTTGTCAACCATGCCTTGATTAGCGCAGGTTTTGGAGGACAAAAAGTTAATGTTATTTCAGGACTTCCAGTTGCCAACTATTTTAAAGATGCAGAACGCAACGATGAATTAATTGCACGAAAAGTTGGTAACCTCAGCCAAGCAATTACCCCTGCCAATAAAGAAGTAGAGATTGCACAAATCAATGAAGTACAGGTGGGCTGTCAAGCCGTTGCCGCATGGGTGGATTATGCTTTGGATGATCAATTTAAGCCAAAGGTTGATCTGAAGGGAGATGTGGCTGTGGTGGATATTGGCGGGCGTACCACAGATATCGCCACTGTTGTCTCTGGCGAACATATTGACCATGCCAGATCCGGATCCATTAACAAAGGAGTTCTCAGTGTTTATGAAGCCTTGCAGAACCAGTTGCGCAAGAAGTTTGATATTGAAGATGACTTTTCCCTAGCGGTTTTGAACGCAGCAGTACGCAACAACCGGATCGATTTGTGGGGTAAAAGCCAGGATGTTACCAAGGAGGTAACTGAGGCGGTTAGAATGCAGCAAAGCCAGATTGGACAGGCAATCCAACGAAATCTTGGCTCAGGGGCCAGTTTTAAAAAGGTTCTGTTTGTTGGTGGGGGCAGTGCATTATTTCGGGAGATCGTGGAAGCCTATAAACAAAACGGGACAGTTGAAGCCGATCCTGAATACTCAAATGTTCGCGGTCTTTACAAGTATGCCATGTATCAGGCGAGGGAAACAGAGGATGAGAGTGTTTAAACATGGCCGCTTCGGTAAAGGTACAGATTTACCTAAATCCTGATCTTCCTGCAGACCAAAGGACTATTGCGGTTTGGGCTGCGGCAAAAAAACATGACAGGCCACAAGTTGTGTTTCGCAAGATCATTGACGCTGGAATAGATAAGCTGGTTGAACAAGGCGATTTACCCCAAGATATACTGAATGAATGCAACCTAACAAGGTCAAAGCCAAAGTCCAGGCCAAAGGCTCCTATTCGAACGAGTGCTCCAAATCCAGAGCCTCAGCCAATGGCTCCGGCCCCTGTTGTCTATGCACAAAATGATAGGATAAGTGCAGAAACAGAACCGACTAAAGTTGGATCAGTTCCTGCAAAAGTGCAGAAACTTGGAAACTTGATGTGAGGTATAATGGCTGAAGGGAAGGATGGGGGAGACCAAACGGAAGTTGTTGTGATTGCAATTCTAATTGCCGTCATAGCCGGTGGGTGGTTCTTTTGGCAATACGCTCGTTCAGTGATCATATATCCAACCTTTGCGTTGGATTGGGTATCAGTACAAATTATTGATTCAGTTCGTGGTTTAGGTGAGCGTGGCACGTCCGTTCTTGATTTCATAGAAAGTGTCTTTGATGGTCGGCAATCTGCTGGGCAAGATGTCTCGTGGCGTGAGTACTCATTTGTTCGTCAAAGCGTTGGAAGCATCACCAGATGGGTTTATGCACCTTGTATTCTATTTATGGCGGTCTGGGTTTATCTAAAGATGCCGGGGGGGCGATATGCCAGAAGATTTAATCTGGCCGGGACGACTAATGGCCAAGAAAGCCTTGCAGATTACCAGGCTAAACATTGGAAAGTTGCGACAAGCAGTTTAAAGTTTGAACCAGAGGGCTTGGGCGCAAAAGTGGCACAACAGAAAACCCCAATGGAATGGATGAGAGATAACTCTGTCCCATTAAAAGATGGCGTTCTTGATCAAAGCGTAGCCATCGGTGCGTTTACACACCAGTTAGGAGCCCGCTGGCGTGGATTTGATGAAGCGCCATTGACGACAAAAGTTGTGCTGATCCTCCATATTTTGCATCTAATACGTCATCCAGATGCCTTATGTGAAAGGCAGAAGCTGAGTGTTGCGTGCGCATTGCAAAACTCTGGAGAGGCGGAAATGAAGCGTCTCATCAATACATATAGCTCTGATGAACGCATACGTAAGCTTTTGAAAAAAATCGGCAAGTACCATGCCTATGAGCATACTGTTGTTATGGGATTTGCAAGACGGGCAAAGACGAAGGTTTCTCTTATTCCAAGTTCAGAGTTCTTATGGACTAAGTGGTATGACCGAACCTTGTTTTATGTCCTCAATAATGATGGGCGTCCTACTTACCATATTGAGGCTGCCGGAATTGTAAGTCACTTTAAAGCGGAAACAGCCGTTGGGAGGGCAATTGTTGATGCAAAAGTAGACGGAGCGGTGGATGGGCTAGAGTTTGTTATGGCCCGCGAGGGGATTGTGGATTTAGAGGCGTATTTTAATACGCCAAAAGACCCGGATGATTTGTTGTTGTGATAAAGTTTCAAAGGTTCCTATGATGAATATGGATAACAGAACATCACCATACTTTGCAGATAAAGGATGCACGGTATTGGTAGATGGCCAGGTAAAACGTTTTTGGATGAGTGAAAGTGAGACATCGTTTATCCTCTATTGTGACGATGCAACAACGCTTTCTAATTCGGAAAAGGAGACCAAAGTCGTCGTTTTTGAGGGGCGACTTGATGAAGTTGCAAAACTGTATCTAGAAATTTGCGGCAGCATCGTATACGATCGTGGCCCTTCCCTCTCCATGCCAGCTCCCCCAAAAAGGAACTATAAAGCCATATCCTATCGTGCACGTACTGTTGATCCATTTATAGCACTAGTGATAGGAGCGGGGTTAATGCTAGGAGGGGTTTTCTATCTAAAATCAGGAGTTGGAACTCACGAAGGGCCGATATTTCCTCAAGCTATGTCGAGCCAACAGATAGAGCAGTATAGTCTCCCAACTCAAGATAACAGCGAAATGAATTTGGGGCTGAACCTCGCCGGGGTTATCTCTGCTCCCCCTGCAAAGTCCCCTGATTCGCTCATACCAGTTGAACAATTCAAAGACAAAATTAAGGCAGCAAAGCTTAGTGAAGCAGAGAGATTGGATCTGATATCCTTCTTTGATGAAGCGGAAGGTAAACCGGACCTTACAACCGCGGATTTCCCTCACTATTCACGCAAGCTTCTTGATTTTTTAGTTGAAAGCGGTTTTGTAAAACCAGTACAGGATTACGATACACCAAACCGGATCATACACTTACCATCTTCTGTCGTTGACAAATATAAACAAGGAAATGGTATACCCACCATTCCTGAAGACGGTACATGGATCGGGCTTGGTAATTCAGTTAAAATTCCACTGCCAGGTGGAGGCGATATAGAGACAGAGGATGATATGTTATCTTTTGGTCTAGAGCCTTAATTTTAATTGACATAGGATAAAATATTATCTAAAAGGATGATTGTTAAAGATTGCTTTCATTTTCCCCGAAGGCTATCTTATCAGTATGTGCCCGCTATCTGGCGAGATGATATTCTGATGTTTGGCGAACTTAACCTCCCTTCTAGGGAGGTTTTTTTATGGATAAAGAAAGGATAAAATATTATAGATAATCACGTCGATAGTAGAGTAGGACTGGCAGTTTCATGTGGTTTCGTTTGTTTGCATTTTGCGTGATTGCTTTATTTTGTGCTTCCAAAGCAAATGCAGGGCCCAAACTAATCATGGACCTCAATACTGGGGAGATTTTATCGGGCGAGCGGATTGATGAAAGTTGGTATCCTGCATCCTTAACTAAGATAATGACCGCTTATTTGGCTCTATCAGATATAAAATCTGGCAAGAAAAATGCAAACGGGCTGGTCATATTCAGTAAGTTGGCTGCTGAACAACCTGCAAGTAAGATAGGCCTTCCTGCAGGGTATGGATTACCGTTGGAGAGTGCCCTACGCCTTCTCTTGACAAGAAGTGCAAATGATGTGGCTGTTGCGATTGGAGAGCACCTAAGTGGTGATCTACCCTCGTTTATTGAGCGTATGAATACAACGGCTGCAGCTATGGGGCTGTCTTCAACTCACTTTATGACGCCCCATGGCCTTCCTGCAACAAATCAAGTCACGACCGCACGAGAGATGGCTCTATTATCAAGGAAAGTCTTGATGGAGTTCCCAGAATATATGTATTTATTTTCTATTAAAGAGCTGCAGTATAATGGGAAGACACTACGCAACACCAATCCCCTTTTATACACTTATACTGGGGCGATTGGCCTTAAAACAGGATACACCTGTTCTTCTGGATATAACCTTATAGCTGCTGCCCGAAGAGGGAAGCATGCTTTTTTAAGTGTAATGCTAGGTGGGATAAGTAAAAAGGAACGATATAAAGAGACTGTCCAAATGCTAGACAGCGCTTTTGATGGAACCTATGCCCCTTACAGGGCACCAATTTCCAAAAAAGTCTCTTCGTTACATCCAGTTAGCCTGCGAACACAAATATGTGGTGCTAGAGGCAAATCTATCATACCCATGAATGTAAAGGCGGTCCCTATCCCAAATGGAAAGCCACTCCTGACAAATGGCGAGATTTTTCGCTTTGCCAGCTTGGCTCAACGCCGTGAAACGCATTTACGCCAGCTCATTCAAGGCTATTCTCAAATGGAACTTTATAACTCACAGAATATGACGGAATATAAGAGTGATCATCGGCGGTTTTAACAATTGTTCTTTAATTCCTCGCCCTTCCTGGCTGGGACAAGTCAACTCAAGTGTTCTTTGAGCTAGATTTAGGCTCTTAATAGAGCGATTATTTTATGGATCACGCAGACGTCACCATGTAATAACAGTCACCAAATTGGTGTTGCCGGTGCAATCCTTTTTGAGCAATTTTGAATCTGATTGGGCTTACGCTGTTTGGCTTTATGTTAAGAAACGCTTTTGTTCTATCAGGTAGTACAATTGGTAGTTTGCCACCTTGACGTAGGAAGGAGTGTGATACTTGTTTGGTGACAAATATATCCATGTCTCTGATTTCTACATGGTCGCAGGGGATAATGTTAATATGGACCCCGATACATGCTGGTTTGTGATTAATTAACCCATCACCAAATATGAATTCATTGTCAGCGCATAGTTTTGGGATGTCTAGATAGACCTCTATATCGCGTAAGGTTCCTTTTGTGTGACATGATTGGCATGGTATGGTTTTTGTCTCACCGTTTCCCTGACAAATTAGACAGTTTGTGTCTACGGTAATGGAGCCATGATATTGTGGAGTACCACGACCGCTACCTTTACACTCTGTACACGGCTGGAGCTCTTTCAAAGGTATGTACCCTCGTTGGTCGCAATGCCCGCACGCAATTGTATCTTCAATTATATTGAGCGGCCCTCCATTAAGGGCAAGATCGAGTGGTATACGATATGTGATCAGTGCACTTTGTAGGGAGTGCGCTCTAATGAGCTGCAGAGCGGTGTTTTTGGCATCTACTAAGCGTGTGAAGTCTACAGAGCAATGATGAGTTCCAGTAGAACTATCGGGATGTATGGCTCTCGCCAAGGCTTTGAAGCTTTTTTTAACGTCAGCTTCAGATGCAGTACTTGGCAACCCTAGTGTACTAAAGACACTCATTGTTAAACCCTATTTTATCTCTTTAATTTTGAGGTTATCTTAAAATCGGAAAGCCACGCAAACAGGATTGTACAACCCGATACCAATAGAAGGATACCAATCATGTTAAAATTGACGTTAGCAGGTGTCCAGTTCAGGAAGTTTGCCGTTACGAGTGTCAGACCTGTGGCCATGGACGTAGTTAAAAACAATAGGGTAGTCTTCTCCCCGGCCAATAATGAGATCATAGCCAGTAGAACAGTCCAGATAAGCAAAGCAAGAAAGCCTACATTTTGTTGAATACTCAGTTGCTCGAGTATACTGACAACATCAGCATCCAGAATTTTTAAAGCGTAAAGGCAGACGGCGGTTGGCAAAGCGATGTAAAGAAGACGGCCGAGTGTCGATAGGCTTTCGATAGGCCGAAAAGTCGCTATACCAAAAGCAAATAGGATGCCTGCCATGAACGGTACACCAAAATTAATTGCCAGAGACATGATCCCTTGAGGAGCAGTGTTTTGGACTAGAGTAAGATCCGGAACTACAATATGTCGAGCTGTGCGTCCAAGGTTTACGATGTGGTTACTGAGCTCACGCCATCGGGACTGAAGAAGAAAGACACTTGGTGAGAGATAGTCAGCCACAAGTGTGCATTGCGGGGTAAAACGCAAGGTAGATTTGGCCACATAAGCAGGACCGATCTTCGCAAGCTCCCTAGTTTCTAGCCATGTCAGGGTTATTGGGTCTTGGGCTGTAATGGTATATTGAACTTTTCGTCCACTATGCTGGAGTGCTTGAAGTGAGTGTTCACTCTCTCTTGTTAGGTTTGCAATTACATCGGCACGTGAAGTTCCAACAAGGGGCTTACTTGCTTGCATGTGAAAGCTGGCAAGTATTCGAGCATCATCTCTGTGTCGATAGACTTTAATAGTATCAGTCTTGCCAGGGACTTCTAACATATATGTGCCGAAGTAACTTGAATTTTGTAAAATCTTAGAGAGTATTTGGTGACAAGCTTCATTAGCTGAGGCCGGTGATGCCATGGAAAATACAAGCGCCAAAAAGTGGATGATCAATATTGGCTTCATTATACTAAATGACCTTCAACATGGTTTGGATTGTTCTTGACGTAACTTAAATTGACATTAAGTTTAACATGTATGGGCATTAGAGGTGCTATCATATATACATTGGCATGATTAATATAATAGTTCATAATTATATATATATAGTTATGAATATGTTGTAGGGACAGTAGTATATTTTTCTGATAGTACATAATACTATATTTTTGTAATTTATTACGAATTGAATATTTATAGATACTATCTAGGCTGTTGGCTGATAAGAAAAACGGAAATAGTTTCACACATACGTGAGACAGGTACTTTTCGGGGGCTTTACTATTTGATTTTCCTATTGTCAGTGTAGACAATTTCAAACTCCCACAAAAGAGACCTATAATCAGGTGCACAGTACCCATAAAATTAATGATCCTATAAATAGGATAAACGACAACTCATTTAGAGAGTATTAGTCATTTGTTCTTTCAGAAACAAGCCAATTTTATACCTAGTTTGTCTTTAGATTGTCGAAAATATATGATAATTTGGCCTTAACAGTTGGGGTTGTGGGCCACAGCGAGAAGATAAGGTAAAAGGATAAAGTAAGCGGTGTATATATGATGAGAACATTTATCCCAACAATAGTACTGACCCTTTTAAGCATATCACCCGTTTCTGCCTTCCAAGCTGTGAAGGATTGGTCAGTATTTGGGAACGATACACTTTGTTGGGCATCGACTTATCCAATCGATGGGAAAACTATAAATAAAATCAAGGGTAAGAAGGATGGCCATTTATCGGTTCTATATTATCCTGCCCAAAATACGGTCTCTGCTATTTCAGTTGGAGCAGGTGTCTTAAATAGTGATCAGTGGACTGTATCTTTTGATGTGGACGGACGGCGATTTGAGGCACTTTCGTTCAAACAAGCTGCTTTCGTCGGATCTGGCGCGCCTGAGCGCCGGTTGATTGCAGCTATGAAAGCAGGCAAGCAGATGACTGTGAGCTGGAAGGATGCATATGGGAATAGAGCCAAAGAAGTATATTCTTTACTCGGCTTTACAGAAGCTTCAAAAGAAGCTGCCGTAAAATGTCGTAATTTATAGGATCAGTTGCCCGCCCGATAGGGCGGGCTAATTCCAAACTAGTGGTAGATTTGGGGACGCGCAGCCAGATTTACATCTCTTTTTGAGATTTGCTCACTGGCGGCTTGGGGTTTTTGTAGTTTCCGGTCGAGGTTGACCTCATTTCCGTTATTGTCCAGATGAGTTACAGCGTTAATCTTGACCTCACTTACACCTTCGTAGGCACCATTTGGATCAAAGCGTGGGTATTCCCCTTGCGGGAGATTTGCCACAGGAATATTTGCCGGTTCATTTAACTTTTGGTTAAATACAAAAATTGATCCGTCAGTTTGGCGATACAAGGCCATATCTTCTGGTTTGTGACGATTGCGGTGGCCAAAGCCTTGTTTTTGGTTTTCTGCTGGTTTTGGTGCGCGAACGGTTTCTATCCCGCTCATTGTGAGAAACGCTCGATCATTGGCCGCTTGCTCTTGCTTTTTTAAAGCCTTTCTTTGTGCTTGATGCATGGTCATTCCAAAGTGCTGCGACAGGTTTGTATGGGAAAGACGTTTATCTACCAAATCACCGCGCATGGTTCTGTCGGCTCTCAAGATTGGCAGCCCTTCAAGCAGCTGTCTTTTTCCTGTCACAGGATCCTTATGAAAGGGGATGATTAACTTGATCCCTTTCTCTTGTGCTGCTCTAATCAGTTTCATATTTGTTTGTACGTTGCCACTCGAATAACCAACAATCTCACCGAAATAGCCGGCCTTATCTTCTCCGACTGTATAAGCGACAGCGCGATCAGAAAATTCAGAAGACATGGACACTGCCTCCCATGAGTTGGGGAAGTCTGGCGCGCCTTCCGGGCCAAATATTCCGTTTGCTTCCCGCCTTAACTCACTCAACAATAACTCCTTGTAGCCCAACTCAGGAATTATGCTCTTAGCATCAATTTTTTTACTGGACGTGACATCAACGATATAGTTGACGATGTCACCCGCTTTGTTCGCGATACTTTTGAGGGCCAAAAAATTCTGGGCAAGATATTTTTGCCAGTCCGCAAGGGACTGTGGACTGATTTTTCCCAGAAAGTAGTCAGAGAGCCGCTCTTTGACATCAGTGACTGAAAGGGGGGTGTTTGGTGTTTGCTTCATGTCGCCATTCAGATGTTGCCCTTTCTGAATAGCAGCACTGCTGCCCAATGTGAACGGTGGTAGAATACCATTACCAAAATCCGTATTGTCGAGTTGCTGGTACTGGGTATTTGACATAGGGGGAGGACGTCCAGCACCTGTTGGCGTAGGGGAGGCCACCTGAGCCATTACACTTGTCTCCTTGGCACTTGTTAAACCTAATGGTTGTTAGGATAGATTGGCTTTATGCAAGGAACAAGATCGATATTCATAAAGGACTATTTTAAAATGTGGGTGGTATTGCTGGATGAGTTATCTTTTGCTCTGCCCCTAGAGGCTTGATAGCGTTGGATTGATGAAGATACCTATCAGGCAGAGCTTCCAGAATATTGCGGACGATATATGCAGCGCTATTTCCACCAGTGGTTCCGATGGGCAAAGGCGAATAATCATCTCTGCCAATCCAGACAACCACGACAATATTTTTGTTATAGGCAACTGTCCAAACGTCCCTAGATTGATTGGTCGTACCGGTTTTCACGGCGATAGGAAGTGTGTAGCCGCGAAATGCATGTTTTGCGGTACCGGTGATTGGAACCTCTTTCAAAATATCGTTAAGCAGGTGAAACGAGCGGTCATATTGATTTCCAGATATTGGGCTTTGTCTGTTGTATGTATTTTTTTCAGATTCAGCAAATAATGTGGGAACAACGGGAACGCCGCCATTTGCAAAGGCTGAAAACATTGCCCCCACTTGAGCAGGTGTCATTTCGTTGGTTCCCAAGGCTATGGAATAGTCCATGGCGCGAGCGAGTTTGATATCCAGGCGGGAAGCTGTTTGTTTAAGCTGCGGAATACCCAGTTTATGCAGCAAGCGTACAGCACTATAATTTCGAGATTCCACAATTGCTTTCTTGAGAGATATGGGGCCTTCCGGAGGACGGGGTGAATGCGGAGCCCAATACTCTCCTGGTTGTGTGCCTCTCAGCTTTATTGGAATATCAAGGACCAGGCTTTGGGGCGTATATCCATTTTGTAAAGCAGACAGCGCGACCAGTGGTTTCATTAGGGATCCTGTTTGCCTGCGTGCTTGCAATGCTCGGTTGAACTGGCTTTGAGAAAAGCTGAAGCCCCCACTCATTGCGAGAATCTGCCCGTTGTTTACATCCATGACCATGGCTGCACCATCTAGCCGAGGACGTTGCGACATTACATAGGATCCCTCAACCTCTGAAAGAAATACTCCGTCCCCGACCCTTAAGTCATAGCTAGAGCGGACGACCGTTTCTTTAACATCATCGAGATCTAAATGTATGATCCCGGTAGGCGTTGTGAAGGAAACCACATCTGTGATGTTTTGGACAATGGCAGGGGTTAGAATATCTGGTTGTGACTTTGCCCAGTTTGGAGGCGATATCCAGTCTGTAACAAGTGGTTGATTACGTGCTTCAGGTCCAGCCCATCCCTCTTTGAGATCCAGTTGAATGAGCCCTTGTTGTAAAGATGTAAACACATTTGCCTGCATTGCTTCATCTATAGAAGAAACGAGGGTGCTGGCTTTGTTGTTGTGGTGAGTTGGCTGATGTTTAAGCATTAAGCGGGTGGAGTAGGCTATCCCAGTGTCCGTATGTTTTCCAGCCGCCTTCTTTAGATCTAAAGGGAGCGCTTGAAGTTCAAATAGCTGACTTTGAGAAATAAGCCCTGTTCGGTGCAATCTGCTAATGACAAAATTCCGCCGTTTGAGAGCTTTTTCAGGATAGGCACGTGGGTTATAAGCAGAAGGGGCCTTTGGCAAACCGGCTAGAAGGGCGACTTGCGCGGTATTGAGTTGGTTCAAAGGCTCGCCAAAGTAGACCTCTGCTGCAGCTGCTATGCCGTAAGCGCCAGCACCAAGATAGATTTCATTTAGGTATGTCTCAAGAATTGCATGTTTGCCAAGATCTCGCTCAAGTCTGCGGGCTAGAATAATTTCCTGAACCTTACGTTCTAACGTGCGTGCATCGTTTAAGAGAATATTTTTGACAACTTGCTGCGTGATAGTGGAGGCTCCGGTAATTCGTTTTCCTGTGAGAGCTAGCCAGGCAGCTCGCGCCATAGCAAACGGGTCAGCGCCCGTATGGTGCCAAAACCGTTTATCCTCAACGGCAACAAAAGTTGCTATGATATGTTTCGGGATTTTGGATAAGGGAGTGAATGTTTTATTCTTTTTTCCAAATGTTGCCAGTGTTACCCCATTGCGGTCGGTAATTGTGATCCCTTCTTCTGGGCGCTGGATTGGGTCGGTGAACTTCTGGGGGAGGTCTTTAGAGACCCTATTAATGTAGTATGCACTTAGGGAGATGCCAGCTCCGAAAAGGAGTGCCAACAGTAACAAACACACTATGATCAGGCGCCTAAGAATAACCATGAACTATTGACGGTAGAGGGGAGGCAGGGTGCTGGCCAGCCCCTGAACTTGTTTGGGGTGTGTTTTCAAAATTGACCGATCTGGTAGCATTTCAACACTATGGGCGTTGGCAAACAGATAAAGCCTTTGTACAGCTTTTACAGCGTGCTTACGATTGGCATAAAATGCCTTCCAACAATATGAGCTCAACTCAAAGTGCTGCTGACTAAAATTTGTGCTCATATGGACAATTAACAGATCAATAGCAAGCGCATCCCAAAGCATCGCGGGTTTTAGATCGTGCCTGCTTTGTGTGTAGGCATCGCTCCGAAGGTCTGGCCGGTTACTCATAAATTCATTGATTGCTATAGATGCATGCTTGGTACTTATACAGTTTCGTCTATAGGTAACGGGTACACTCCAATTCCGGGAGAGAAAAATCAGATAACTATTTGCGATTGCCAGACTACAGCACATAAGCTCAGGAGGGCACACAGACCGAGCCTTGTGTAGATTTCGGGCAGAGACTGAACTGATCTTCAATACAGAGTTTGGGGTGCTACGTGCTGTCATCTAGTGATGTGTCTCCTTCCTTTCTTCCCAAAAGTCTTTAATATCAGCAATAAGCAGCTCACCATGGTTGGTGAGTTCAATGGTTTTTTGCCGTGCGTCTTGATGATTGTTACTTCTGGTGATAATGGCCATGCGCTCCAGTTTAATAAGGCTGGGAGAAAGGTTCTTTTGAAACTCAAGCCTTTGTCCAAGTTGAGTGGTCAAGAGGGGACCATTTTGGAGCTCTATTAAAATGAGAATATGTAAAAGGGTAAGGTTACGTGCCATCGGATTGCAGCTTGAGTTGCGAATGCATTGCTCAAACTTCCTTAAGGCCTTGCTAAAATTAATTGCCTCTTCAGGGTTTGTTATATTCATTTATCCTATCCCGTTTAATACCTCTTTCTTATATCCTTAATTTGATCTTAAATTTCAATATTAATTCTACAATAAATGGATAACTTCGTAGTGAAATATGAGAATAAATTAGGATAGAGCGCATACTTTGGATGTTTCGAGAAGGTATGGGGCAAAATCTTGGCCTGTACACTAGGTGAGCAATCCGGTTTTCGCTCGGACGGACTGTCTCATTTCCGCGCCCCTAAAGCGTGCCTTCATGTAAATTTACGTTCTATTTACATCCGTGAATACAAACACAACAGTAATCACTACTGTTTTTTTCGATCGATTGCTGAAGTGATCAAAGGCAGTCCCTTCGCCCATGGAATGTTTACCCTCTATAAAAAGCACTCCCCAAAGCTTTTCAGGGCCGTGAGGAGTGCTTGGCGTTGAGCCAGTTTACACATGTAGTTTAGGGCAGCTTTTGATAGGAGCAGTTGACCAGAGCCGGATAGATCCACAAAACCCGTTATAATTCAGCGTTATTTCTTGGATGCTGACCTGCTTGATCGATCTCACGCCGGGACAGCATACCACATTAATAGTGGGAATAATCCCGTCTGATGATGAGATACCTAGTCAGCTTTTCCGGTGTACCCGCACATGTAGTTTACATAGTTTCGATCAAAATCTGGCACAGACGAATCCCGATCAAACCGGCCGTAGCGTGCGAAACATCTCAATTGCTCCTCTGTGAGGGATGCAGTGTTTTTCACGGCTTCATCATATTCCGCCATAACTTGGGCTTTATAAGCTGCCATCATGCGGGCTTCCTCGTCCCAGGATGCCTTAAGGGGGGAGAAGACAAAATAGTACCCCGCTATCAGCAATGCGATCCCGCCAACGATTATATTGCGGCGCTCTTTTCTTAAATCCGCAGTTTTCATCACTATTACCCTAAACTACATGTTATCCTATATCGTATACTCTACTATGAGTTGATTAGCGAGTCAATTTAAAATGTTAAGTAAGACTTTGCGTTTGCGTACAGGATGAGACGTCAATATACTAAGGATAATATATAAATATCATATTTGGATGATTCTGCATGAGTACAGTGGCAAGCACGATTTCAGATCTTCTGGCTGAGCCTAAAGACACAGACCTTGCCTGGCGGTGGGTGGAAGCTCTCTTCCCGTTGGGAGAAAGCCCAATAGGTGATGCTTTTGGGACCGTCAGCGGGGTAGTTACCTTTTTTGGCGCATTATTGATGGGGTGGCATATCATCTCGGGGGTTGTCAGCACCGCTTCAAGTGGGAGGGTCTTGGGCGATAAATATCATCAGCTCTATGCTCCGATCCGTGTCATCTTAGGGTTCGGCCTACTCATTCCCTTGTCAGACGGGTTTTCAGCAGGACACTATTTATTGCGGGATGTGATTGGCCGGGCGGCCATCCAGTTGGGCAATGCCCCCATTAAAGCCTATATGGAAAAATACAAATCCAACCCCATAAGTGTGGTTGTAAAAAGTACGCAAGGTGAGCGTGTCTTTGATGCCCTGTTCGACAGTGAGATGTGTTTAAGATATTTTAACGAGCAGCGCCAATATAATACATTCTTGCGTACGATCACCTATCCCCCTAGAAGCCGGCGTCAATATATTCGCGATGGGGTTGAATATTTTAACTATGGAGTTTGCGGCGAACTGCAACTCAATACGTTTACCTCCGATGGTTCTGCCCATAAATTGACTGCCGTAGCCCGGTCGGGCCTAACCTTAAAAATGGCAGACAATATCGCAAAATACCTTGATAGATTCAATTGGGAGACAGTGATCGCGCTTCTGCCGAAGGAAAATAACTTTAACGAGGCGTCTGTTGCTCTTGCGGGTACACTTCGTGAGAACGGTTATGTTCCCGGCGACTTTCATGATTTTCGAAATAAGAGAATTGAAGTTTGGAACAATGGTCTTAGGAAAAAGGCCAAAGTAATTTATCAAGGGTCTCTAACCGAGCAACAATCAAGCCAGTTATTTACCCTAGTGGATAAGGGCGGCTTTATGATGGCTGGAGCGTACGAGCGCATCCTATCCAAAATCGCGGCCACTACGACCACAGTGATTAATGAATTGCCGGATTATAGTTCTCCCAGTGAAACTTTATTAGGCCCGTCAGTTGCCGGTTACTCATGGCTTGTGACCACTTTCAAAAATGTTTCTAACATGTCAACTGCCAGTAGCACGCCAGCTAGTGATCCTTCCGAGACAGGACAGGGGGGGGAGGAAACTCCCACTGAACCGATTAACAATAAGGCTTCCTCGCAAAAATATGCGATGGGGAAGATCGAGGGTGCTTTTGAAGATATCATCAGCACGACCAGCCCGAGAATAATGGGGTCGCCAGGTTTAGATTGGAGTGAATGGTCCAATGATCCTGTTGGTGATATGATTTGGCGTGGCAGAATGCTCTTACTGGGCGCAGACGTTGCGATCATTGGTATGGCTACAATGGAGGGAGCAACTTTCGCGGCACGTGTTGGAACTGCATCTTCATGGTTAGTCCCTGCGATTGGGGTAGGTGGTGCTGCATTTATTGAAAAGTTTGTTGGTAACTTACTTGGGTGGCTCAGCTATGGGGTACTCGTTGCCCTTATTGCTGGCATGTTACACACCTACATTCTTCCGCTTATCCCATTCGTCATGGTACTAATCATGGGTTTTGGCTGGGCCGTGGCTTTCTTGGAAGCAGCAATTGCGGTTGTCTTATGGGCGTTTGTGTTCATACGTATGGATGGCCAGGATCTTGTGGACCAGCAACAGTCCGCAGGTGTTGGGCTCCTATTTAATCTTCTACTACGCCCGGCCATCGGGATGCTGGCCTTTATCGGGTGTATGGCTCTCCTTCCCGTTATGATTAATACGCTGAATGTCAGTTGGGGCGCCGTATGGGATTTGGTTTCAGTTGATCGCGATAGTCTTAATCCAATGGAACATCCAGCCAATATTGATGTTTTATCGTGGATTTGGACGTTCATTGCCGAAACTGTGATTATTATGTTTCTCCAGTGGCATTTTACTCTTCGTCTATACTCGATGATTCCCACTATTGCGGATCGCGTTGGAGCCTGGATGGGTATTAACTCCGCCGGTTATCAAGACCAGCATGAAAGCCATGCAGCTGTAGCGGCCGTTACGGGTGCAACAGCTGGTGGTGCAAACGCAATTATGTCGAATATGAAACCCGCGGGACCAAAACCTGACGGAAAAGGTAAGGGTAAGGGAAATGGTGGCAAAAATGACTTGGATGGCCCAACGACCCCTTCCAAATCAAAAAGTACGGAGGTCTCCCAGGGGCCGATACAAAAATAGAAGTGCTTCAGCAAAGGTAGTTTAACTCTAAAGAATACCTCTGCCACAAACCAAAAATCATAATGCCCGCATATTGCGGGCATTATGATTGAGATGTGCAAGTGGATATTAAGAGTTATAAATTTGCCTGTTGCTTGCTTGGTAAAAGCCGTCCTGATTTTAAATAAGATACGATGGTTGGAAGAGACCTTGTCCTGAAAATATAGTTTGTGTAACTGCACCTGAACGCCAATGCTGAAAGCATAATAAACACAGAGAGCTGCACAAAAACCATCAAGGAGGAAATGGAAGATCCATAAATTTTCCAAATGACATAGACTGATTGTAGTCCCATCATTATTAGATAGAGATAAAAGGATCTGAAAGTATTTTTTACAGCCGCTTCAATGTTGCGTTCTGAGGTTCGGTAAAAGGACTGCGCCAGCTGGAATTTGTCATGCTCATCCAGACTGTCATCCAAATCTGGTGTTCTTGTTTTCCTTGATGGGCTTCTAAGAAGATCAATAGTTTGTTTAGTACGGGTATACGCCGCCCTTGGATAATTTATGCTAGACTTGACCGTAGAACCAATCACAGAAAACCCGGTTATTTGGCCAAGTGCTGATGTTTTGTTATTTACCTTCTCTTCATTTTCCATATGAAGTCTCCTCAATTCAGGATAAATATAAGATTATTCTATCTGTAATTTATCCTTATAAGCTGAGTTTAAAAAGGAAAATCTATGGCTACAGTGGGATTAGTTTTGATGTGGCCGGATCCACACGGTGAGTTGCAGCCTGTTTCATGAGTTTGGAAGGGGCGATCATCGGATATGTTTCAGGTAGCTTCCATTTGTCTCGATATTCTTGTGGTCTCATATTATGATGGGATTTGAGGTGTTCCCTTAGGTTTAAAACCTTTTTGTTGTCTTCCAGACAAATGATCCCATCAAAATATAGGGTTACGCCAGAGAATACAGGCTTGTGGAGTGTTTTTTCTGGGGCTGGGGCTGGGGAGGGCTCAACGACCTCAGATTGGTCGTCAAAACTGAAATCTAGTTGCGGAACGGGAACACTTTTGGCGGTGTGTTTTTGAGGGGCAGGAAGCTGTCTGTGAGGGGAGGGAGGTGTGATCTCCTGAAGTACTTCCATTTCAAAGACTGGTCGCGGCTCCTGTAAGGATTGGGCAGTATAGACGAGCTCACTAAAGACATCTTCAATGATTGAGGGCACATGCTGGTTCTCAATATCACTTTTGGCTAAGCTGGCAGAGACAAGTCTGGCTGTTCCGTTGACCAGAATTTCTACTGTTGCCGCATCAAGGTTGCGAATATTAGACCCCATATTTGTGCTGTTCTCCGTGGACCGACTTTCTCACAATAGATCACAAATAGATAAAAAAAATGAGAAAAGAAATCAATAAGAAGCTTGAGTGCTGTCATTGCTTGGAAATTGCCAATTTTGCAACTCATAAAAATACAGGGGGGTATTAAATATTGCGTTCCCAAGAACGTTGAAACTGTCCAGCCCACTTGGAAATCCTTGTATCTATCCAACAGGGCGAAAGCCTCGCCCATTCGGGCGAGGAGTAACCACATTACTTTAGTGCCCCAAGGGATGAAAACAGGTTTCGAACATATTCCTCCTGCGTCTTCCTAGGTTGGAGTGGTGCCATATCCAGCTGGTCCAAAATTTTGTTTTTACAGGCCATGTGTATGGCCACCAAAAGGTACGCATTGGGCGCGCCGCCCCATTGGATTTTCTCATCCATAGAGAACTCTTTCGGCTCAACAGACAACATGGAGGGGTACATGCCGACAGACAGAGCATCTCTTTGAAATTCCGTTTTTTCCTCATCAAATACTGAAGCGTGCAGCCATCCTGAACCATAGCTGATGACTGAATGCTCTTGTTGGGTCAGCTTCCACGCTGTCTCAAACATGCTAATTTTGTCTGCACCGCGGATCCATGCGCCTTGCCATGATGTTTTTGCGTTTTCACTGATGGGGGAGCCCATACCAAAACCAGTGCTATCAGCCAGGCCAGTTGCGCGCCATATAGTTTCAGCAACTATACCAGCAGACCACGAGACCCCACTTGCAGGAGAGGTGAGGAAGGCTTTTATGGGGTGAGGGAGGTGGTCCATGTATGTGGTATAGCTTTCCCCAATCCACGCACTGTTGACCTCTATTTCAGCGTGCCGGGCCAGGCTGGAGAACTCTGGTGTTGTCACCCATGAGCGCTGGGATCTTTTGGCGCGGCTGGTCGAGGCGGCAAATCCAAAAATCTTGGCCAGCTCCCCATCAATACGCTCAACAGAGATTTCGGCCATTGCTGGTTTATTCAGACTTTGTAGATGCGATATAATGTTTGGCCCAAATTTTTGCAGTTTGCGCCGACTGACAAATTCGAAGGGTTTGTCAAAATGAGGGATTGGGGTACGCAACATTTCCAAAGCGTATGGAATGCGAGGTTTTATAACTGTGTAGAGGCGCGAGCTCTTTCGGGGTGGGATTGATGTTGCGGTAAAGTGTTCAAACGCCTTGCCTGCTTGCATAATTGAGGCAGCTTCGTCTTTTGGGTATAAAGGCGTTGGCATGATTTGCACGTAATCTTCGGCAAGCCTCATACCAACGAAGATGTCTGATGCTTTCCTGTCGGGGTCTATATTTTGTATCAAACGATAGGATAGCGTCATTATCCGAGTAAATAGAACTGCTGCAAACTGGGTCACGGCACTAGGTGGAGCTGTTTGCATGTCGATGCTCCATTCGGCCAGAAGGCGTGCCAGTTTTATTGGAAGATAATAATTGGGGCGTAATTGCGATAGGCGCCAGAATTCCAGTCGATTGTCGCCGCTCTTCAGATCCACATTACACCACCAGATAGCACTGGTGGACAGATCTTCGGGACCGCTTATGCGCTTGGGTTTTGTATCAGGCCCACCTCCAAGGCAGGCCCATCCTGAATTCGGGTCATCGACATCATCAAAAAAAACCACGCCGAAGCGCTTATCCAACATGGTGTCGGGCCGCATGAACTGATATTCCCCAAAGATTAAGAGTTTAAAAAACCATCAGCCAATGACGACCAGGTTTCAGGTTTCAGGTTTGAATAAACGCCTCCTTGTTCGATCCATTTCTTTGCCCGTTGCTCATAAAGATTTCCACCCTCATGTGCTCTATAACCAAGTGGAAGAAGGCGAATGCCCGATAAGAACTCATGTCTGCGCTGATAGTCTTTATGTGGTAAAGTAAGGAGCATATTAGCCAAAACAGTGGGATCGCTTGTCAAAATCCATTTCTCTGCATCACGGGTTCTTGCACGCAGCGCACTCAATAGAGCTTGACAACTGTCATTGTTTTTCAGTGCATTTAAACGAACCTTTTGTAAGATCCCAGGTTTTGCAAGGCACTTGTCTGCCCAAGCCTTGGCCACCAGACATGAACGGACAATATGATGAAGTTCTTGTTGGGTTACTTCAGGAGCCCAAATAAGAACGGCCTCCTTTTGTACTCCGGCATAACCTATGTGGTGACAATTATGACAAAACGCACATATCGTTATCAAATTAGAGAGACGATTATCACTGTGGTCATCGTTTAGATGATGGACTTCTTGCCATTGTTTGTCTTTAAATCCGCAAAACTGGCAGGTCTGCTTATCTCTCTTAAGTGCTTTGGTACGCATTGTTTTGAACTCGGTATCAGCTTTATGTGAATCTTGGCTGTTCATTCTCCAGTTCTTACATTTCACACTTAAGATGAGTTGTTGTTTTTGACCTGCCATCTTTTCATTACCTTCTTATGGTGTCACAAGTCCGCCATCAGTAATGAGATACCATTGAGAACGATATTTGCGGATTGCATTAACTTTCCCGGCCCCAGGGATCCTATCTCCAACAGTAAGGTCCATATAGTTACCGTCAATTAGAACTGTTGCAGTGCTTCCAGATACAGAGCGAAGATGAGCATCTGGAACGATTGGGGGCTTCAAAGCTGGTGGTTTTTCGTTCAAAGGCCGCGATGACAGACGGATGCCGGTGCTATTTCTCTTTTGGGGTGGCTTTTCAGTAGCATCCCTCTTTTGCTCACTATGGCTATTTGGGGATCGTACCACTTGCTGTGATGAGAAGATTTTCTTCTCAAACGACTTCTGACCTTTTTCTAGCCGTTCAATTTTTTGTGTCAGTGAGACAATTGTACTTTCCAGCTGATCTATTTGGTTCGTCAATGCCCTTTCATCAAGCTCTAGCAGCTTGTTAAGCTTTTCCTTCTCTCCATCTTCTAAGCGTACAATATCATCAGGAAGTTGGAGATTTTGGGCAGGCACTGGCGAAATTGTATTTTGCGAAGGTGTAAATGCCTGTTTTTTATTAAAAAAGTCTGGTTGGGGCTGACTTGTGCTTGAATAGGCTTGATCATCTAAGTCAAAGTCACTTGTTGCACCAGGAATTACCACAGGTTGAGTTTGCGGTGTTTGATCGCTCTCCATGGGTGGCAAGCCTGCGGGGAAATCATTTTGTTGCGCGGTGGCTACAGGTTGGGGAGTAGAAACTCTTTGATTTCCCATACCCAGATACAAAAAAGCCCCCATACCAGCAGCGCAAGCAAGCCCACCTGCCAATGCATAGAGTATGAGTTTCTTTTTTCCACCCTGGTCAGAGGTGTTTTCCTGTGGTGCATCAGTCTCATTAAGATCTTCATCCTCAACACCATTTAGGTCCTCTTCATCATCGGCCTGACTTTCTGTAAAAGAGGTTGAGGTGTCCTTCTCCAGATTATCCAGTTTCGCTAGGGCGTCTGATGGATCTGGATCTCCTCCAAAAAAGTCACTCCCATCGTCCTCGTCCCCTTTGGTGGGGGGAGCCTCGCCAAACCCCTCCTCTGGGGGCACGTCTTTTTCAGAACTTTCGTCCATGAATGGGTTGGGGACGTCCCCATAAGGATCATGTGAGTTTTCGACATCTCCTTGCCAATCAGAGAGGGTGTCATCCCCCCCATCATTGCTAAAAGCATCTAACGCATTCGGGAATTGAGTGTTATCATCATCCTCAACAGCCAAACTGTTAAACGAACTGGAAAAACTCGTACTATCTTCCTCGTTGCTTTGCGGATCAAACTCAGCGAACTGTGTTTCTGCTACAAAATCCGGCAAAGAAGCTTCCTCGGGGTGCTCTTTATCTTGCCCGAACGTGTCAGATAGGTGATCTGTTTCAAAATCGTTTGTTGTGAAGTCACTTGAGTCAAAGTCAGCTCCGTGACTATCTTCATTGAATTTACCGGCCATTGGAATCTCCTAATAGAAAAGTACGCCTAGTTGAGTTCCTGCTTCGACAATGACCGTTGTTGGCCGGGAACCGTATTCTGACATCAATAATTGCCCTGTTTGGGAAACTGCCTGACCTGACGCGGAAAGTAAGCTCTCAGTCGTATTGAGGTCGCTTGTAGAGGTTGTGACTGAGCCATCTGAACGAACAGTTGTCGTACTGCCGTTTTGCGAAATAGCAGATCCAATACCTTGGGCAAGTCCTGATAGGAACGTAAATCCAATCTTCTGCGCAAGGTGCCGGTTTACTTTGGTTGCCAATCCCGTACCTATATACTTTGTATCTACTGCTACAGCGTTGACAGGGAAAGTTTTATTTATCTCCCGACCTTGATACTGTTTAACAGCAACGGTTTGGAAATCGATCACCAAGGTGTTCTGGCGCAAGGTAAAAGAGCCGATCAAACGTGATCCAGCGAGAGGGCCTTGTAAAATAGTTGCGAGTACGGGGCCTGGAGTATCAGAGTTTGCCCGGCTAATCAGTTGGCCATATAGGACAGTCCCAGCAAGTGGCATGGAAACCTGCGGTTCATCCTCGTCCTTTCGTGGTGAGGACGGCTCTGTGTCTTCGGCACTGGCTTGTTCTAGGTCTTGATAGTAAGTTCCCGAATAAACAGTCTCAACACTTGCAACGGGAGCGTTGGTGGTAAGGGTCCGAAGGTACTCTTCAATACGTCCAATATCCTCAGGGTTTGAGACTTTCTGTACCGGTGATGCAAAATGCTGCTGAGGGTCCGGTTCGAATATGAAGTCGGGTTGGGCAGCATTTTTGACCTCCGTCTCCTCCTCTGGCTCTTCCAGGACCAGCGGAGGCACCTCTTCTTCTATATCTAGTGGAAGCACAGCTTCATGGGTATCTCCAGCAATGATTGTTGGTAAAGCAGTGCCCCCTGTCGCAAGCGCATCTTCTATGCGTTTTTGATCTGCTTTTTCAACCTGCTTACGATATTCAGGAGCAAGGGGGTTTGCCCCTTGAACAGTTCCACGCATGTCCCGCAGGGTCGTGACCGTAGATGGATTTACCGTTGGTTCACTGTCAAAAAGAAACAGTACCGCCATCACCACAAGAAAGATCCCTAGTGCGATTAGTAGCGTTTTTTTGGATCCACCTATACTGGTTTTAATATTTTTTATGAACGCCTTCATTTTGAAAAGCACTACCCTTTTATGCTAACTTTAGATATGCGACCCCTGTCTCCAATTAGCAGGACCGGAGTGCTTTCTAAGACGTAAATATGAATGCCACTGGCATTGGATTGTGTGGCCATATATGCTGGGGAGAGCAAAGTCTTATTGGTCCGCACATATAGGCGATCATTAAAGGACCAACTCTCAACCTGCTTATCTGTGGTCTTTAAAGACTTGGCCTTAGCCGGGGGAACCCCGTCCAAGAAGGACAACATGGTACTGTCGTCAGTTTCATTTGTAAGTGAGCTTACCGAGGAATAGTTGACCTTTGCGTTAGGTCCGCGTTGGTCGATAAGTGCGTCAACTCTGTAATCCACACGGGATCGCGATGGTTGCAGGGTGACCATTATAGGAACATTTGCTCCAACTGGGGTGATCGCAACATTTGTCGGAATGCTGGCGGATCCGGCACTAATCGTTAGGATATTACTTTCACCAGGCTTTCCTGTTGTTTGGATATTATATACGTCCGGATTGCCGTTGATCACTGACAAAATTGGCCATGGCTGACCGGTTACATCAGAGAATGTTATCGTTGAAATCCATCCAGGCGAGACGTTTATAACCGGTGAAGCTTCTCCAGATTTCAAGCTGATTGGTAAAGATCGCGAGTTTTGCTGTATTGGATCCAGAGGCTTAGAGCGGGCGTCTTCTACGATCTGATTGTGTCGCCGGGCATCAAGGATTTGTTCAGGAGTGATTGGAACGATATTACTAAGAGCCTCGCGAAGCATTTCATCTGTAGGATTGTAGTTTTTCTTTTCCATTCCAACATTTAAGTTGGCATTATCTTGGTCGTCCAACTGGTAATCATAAGTCTCAGGAATAATAAGATCCTGAGCGACAGCCTGCCCTTGGAAGGCTGTCGCGATAAGGCTTATGGACAGAGCTAGCGTGCCAGCTTGCGCCATTTGAGATCTATTGAGTTGTAATTTGAGCAATCCCAAGCCCTCTTGGATTTTCTGTTACAGGACGGCGGACAATCGTAATCTGGGCAAGCAATGACTTGTTCACGACTTTAGACGCACTGCGCATTTGAAGCATCAGAGGAACTTCAACCAACCAACCATATTGGCCACTAGAAGTTACTCCACGAGCGTTGATGATAGGCACACCGTTTGCCACAGCACTGGTGATGACCTGATTATTGGTCATGTTTTCTAGAAAGCCTGATTGAGTGATCGCTTTTTCAAAACCATGCCAACCTGCATCGGTAAAATTATGCCTATTTCTAGCATTGAATTCTTCCATACTCGCCCACGACATAGTGTAGGCAGCCTGTAGGGATGTTGACGCCCAGTTGATGACATAATTGTCCGACTGGATTGGCTCTGAAAGAGCTTGTAAGGGGAGAATTCTGCCTTGAGGGTCTACAGCATAATTGCGCTCCTCTACCGGGCGCATGGCCAAGTATATGATAAAGAATGACAAAAGTGCAATAATGCAAATCAGCCCGAAGATAATCCGCATGAAAGTCTGGTAGCTTTCTCTGGATGTAGCATGGATCGCGACCTTTGCACCAATAACCTTATCCAGTTGGGATTGCATCCCAGAGTTTGCTTTATGGGGCTTCTTTGCGTTAGACATAATATCCTATTAAATTTTATCCTTATTCGTATTTAATTATTACATCATAGTGATAAATGATATATGTGGCTAGGATAAATTGTTACTGAATGATCCTTTCTGTCTAAAGAAGTGATAAGTGTCAACAAGTATGTAGGTTGAGTTGCATGAACTCTCGAAAGGTAAAGAGATGGCGTGAGGATGAAGTGGCTTTGCTTATAAGTCTATGGTCACAAGTAGGCAGTCTGTTTGTGATATCCTATTATCTGGAGCGATCCATTTTATCCATACAGTCGCAGGCCTCTCGGCTGAGTTTACCGAGGCGATCCACGACGGTGAATTCAAGAATTTTATTTAAAGATGAGGAACTTGTTGTCTTGGACGGGTCAATTAGCCGGCACACGAATAGGAGCGGTAAGGTCAGAGTCGATCTTGTCGCAGCCGAGCTTGGGCGGTCTATCGACAGTGTTTGCCAATATATTCTGAGAGAGAGTACTGAGGATATCTTTAAGCTCATTACCCTTCCAGAAGATTTCCTGAGTGGGGTGACTACTCCATCCACGCAGGAGAAAAGGTATCGGTCCTGCTTGTGTTGTGAAACTCGTTTTGTTTCAGAAGGAAAGCACAATCGGATGTGTACTGTTTGCCGAAGTCAAAGTACGGCTGATTACAGTTTCTCACTGTCTCACTAAGGGGTTCAGATGCAAAGACATCTTATTGGATCTATATGTCTTGGCTTTTATATATCATATTTTTTAGTGATTAGTGTTTCTCAGGCAATGCCCTTGTGGCCAGAGCGTGCAAGAGGGAAGGTGTTACCGCCGCCGAGGTGGGTTTTGGTTGTTCCTATAGAATTATCACAAATAGGCGATAGTATTCAACGAAACCTTGAGGTAGATTATTTCATAGAGGATTGGGCTGCACCATTACGGACTATTGGGGGGGTCAACCTTATTAGTTTCAAGCCTGATGCTGAAGACCACAGGTTGCTTGATCTTCAATCCCTTCTGGAATTGGAACCTGCGTCACTTGAATATCTAACCGCTAAATTCATGGCTCCATCCATTGCTCTTGTTCTTAGGGACGGAAATGGATGGTTATCTGTGGCACTTTGGGTCAAAGAACACGGCGGGGCATGGACCGAAGGTGCTGGGGGAAGGCGTGAGGCTGTGAAATTAATAGATACCCTTATGCTCCGCGAAGGTTGAGTGGGGCTGCTTTCCTATCATACGTGGTTACAGGTTGTACGTGCCCATTTGGTGCAGAATGAGAAAATGGGCACGTAAGGCTTGACTCAAGTGTACTATGAAATCCACGATATCCTGTGTATGCATCTTACAACATGCCCCTTTGGTGTGCGCCAACCAGATATCAACGGTTAACCAAATTTTCCGAAACTCCTCTTCTTTCGGGGCAAGGAGTAGTCACAACTTATGAGAGGGCCGGGAGGACGGTTTTAATGCAAGTTCCATGGACGCAATTGCCTGATCAATGTCAGGGCCAAAGTAAGTATCAGGTTTGTTATTATTGCCCTCAGGTGTGGAAATTTTAATCCCATATTGCAGTTGAGCACCAGGATAGTGGTGAACTGCAAATCCAATCTGTTTATTAGTTACGTGTGGCTTCAGAACACTTACCCCGTTCAATTCTTGACGGATGGGCGTTGCTTTTAATCCCAGATTCCATTTATTCTCGTGACGGGCATAATAGACTGCAGCAAGTTTAAGCTTATTATAGGTTGGAGCGTATTTTTGAGAATGAGAGACACTCATCAATGCCAACCGTTCAGCTAACTCACCTGCAAAAATACTGGGTTTTATTTTGGAATCCCTTGCATTTCGAAGTTCGTCCTCACCCATTAACAGAGCTTGTTGAGAGATGGCTCCGTAATCCAAACCATAATAAGTTGTCAAGATCTCGTTTAAATCCTGAAGATATGATCGTTTTGCAGCACCTTTAGTACTCCGCCCAAGAGCTTTTTGAATAGGATCCATTAACTATATGCCCGCTATAAGAGTTCGAAATGTAATATGACACTGAAAGCTATGACTGCAAGCTTCAACCTATTTTTATTCCCATAGGAATTTATTTCCTGCCATCCTATAATTATCATAGCTTCTTGACTTAATATGGATAAGCTCATAGCGTGATATGACCTGTTTTAATCTAAATATGGATCTAGTATGGATAATGTAGATTTTGCGCAGTCATATGTTGAGAATATTCGCAACAACGAAATTCGGTCTATTCAAACCCAGCTAAGAACGCATAGTTCTCATAAACATTGCCGGGACTGCGAAGAACCAATTGGTCTTGATCGCCGCAGGGCTGCACCAAATGCAATCAGATGTATGGAATGTGAACGAGACAAAGAAAGGCAAAAGAGGCTATATAGATAATGCCTTATACATTTCCGCTTTTCGATCAACTCGCCACCCGATTGAGGGAAGGAGGCGGATTTGAAGAGTTTATTCAGCTGCAGTATTTGATGCAGCGCGCAGATAAGATACATATTGGGTTTGAGCACTGCGAAAGAGTTTGGCAGATCATCACCCATAATCCCAGAATAATTGAATGCAACTTAGATAAAATAAGTGTACCCAAAGGAGATCAGGTTCTATGGCTTGAATGGGGACTTGCTCCGCGTCATGCTCCCAATGGACCCTCCGGAATAAGTGGTTGTTTGATTTTTAACACTCCTCAGAACGGCGAGAGGACAATGATGTTCCCCGTTTGGAAGCTGGGTGAGGTCTTGGGGCATAGTATGGTTCTGGGAAGTCTTGATACTGCATATTTGAGCGGTGCAGCCTATAATGCACGCGAGTTTTATTCCAATGTTGCTGAGGAGAGCTTTGATCGTATTTTGGCATCTTTAAACTTCTCGGTTCCCAGGGGCTTTCAAGATGCCATTGTGGCCACGAAAAGTGAAAATCAAGCACGAATAATTGTAGAGGAAGGCTCACGTGAAACAGTACTAATCATTGCTCTCTTGACCCTATTGGGGTGCGATAATGTATTTATTAGAGATCGAAACCTTGAAGTACAAAAGGTACCAAAAAGTCTATTGGAGCTGGTTTTTGGAAAGCCTCGATTTCAGTCATTTAAGCAAACTGGTGGACAGCTCAATTATGTCCCATAATTTGAACGGCCAAGTAGGAGGGGATGCTTGGTGAGTTATGTGAAATTCAAGAATTGTGAGACTGGCTCCTTTGAAGTCTTGGCAAATAAAATAACACGGAAAATACAATTAGCTTGTCCTTATTCTATTGTCTCAGCCATTACCAACCAGCATTTAAGTGAGAATAAGTTGTCCCTTCTTTTCACTCATGAACACTTGAAGGATATAAGTATCCGCGCCATTCGGGACGGTGGTGAGAGCCGATTGATACTCAAAATCCTTGGCCTATGGCCACGGCAAATGGATGAACGGATCAAAAGGATCCACACTATGTCCAGGTTCTCACCCATACTGGTGGGCTCATCAGCTTCATTGCTAACGGATGTATTGTGGCAACACTGCAAAAGAGAGCTGCAAATGGAAGAGATCGGAACGAGTGCTCTACAATATATAAAAACGAGTTTTGATACCGAAGGGTTATTTTCGTGGCTGATTGAGACATCAATTGCATCGCTGGCACTTTATGTAGGTCTAGAAGTCGCAAGAACGGATCAACATGGCTGACTTTGCATATATAGCTTGTCCTGAACATATGGAACAGACATTTGGATTTCGTATTTGGGGTGTATACTATGAAAGAAAGGGGCTAGGACGGTCCTGTTTATATAAGGAGAGTGAAGAGGGGCAAATGAAAGACCATTTGCATGATCTTCCTATTTTCCCGAAGCAGGTCTGGACACGCAAAAGCATTTATCTTCCAATTGAAACAGAATTGAAGGCCATAAACGCAATTGAGGCATGTTTGTGTAAGCAACCGGCCACACGGTTTGCCGAGCGTGACTTTATAAAGATCGTGGTTCTTGTCTCATATATGTTTTTGTTAATTGGGCTGCTTTTTTATCCATATATCAAATTTAATTAAGGTCAAATAATATGAGTTTTGAGGTCATTCTTCTTGCACTCCAATTAATAACCGGAATGGAGCAAACAAAGAATATTGATATTGTTGTGACCACACGTACACATGATACTTTAGACTTTTGGCAACAGGCTTCTAATGGTTTGTGTTCAAAAACAAATGAGTTTTGTAATATAGCGGATGTTCAGTTCTTAAAGGGACACAGTGAACCTATGGGAGTTGCGTGGACCATGGACTATACATCAGGAAAACGTGCCTGTGTTATTGCGCCTCCCTCTGATCAAATCAACGGGGAATATGTTGCCAATCAGATGGGCAACAGTTCCCTCCCAATGAACTTGCGCGCTCCCTTACACGATGTGCAAGCATGGTTATTGCTATATCACGCAGCCCATTGTCTTGATGAAGGTGTTAGTGAGCCTGAGAAGGCTTTTGCTTCCACATTTGCCACATTAGCGCATGGCCTGATTTCAGGAGAGGCAACATTTACTATTGGCGGCAAGTATCGTTCTGAGTGGAGAAAGATGGCTTATGCATCTGGTTATGAGAGCGCGCAAACTGCGGCTGATTACATAGAACGTATGTATTTGGACCGCTGGAAGGGGGAAGTTCATCGTGAGTTGTCACGTTCATGCAGAACATCGGTTATCCATTCAAAAAATATGAAGCTGGAGACAATGAAACGTGACGATCGACTTCCGGAAGGTAGCGATTGTGTCGCGGACGCAGGCGGGCCTGGCCGGCCGGCGACTGTCGCAAAAGGGATGATTAAAGATAGTAATTTATGGTTATGGCTTAAGAAGGTGGAGGGCAATGTTAAAACAGTTGAACCACATCAGTACCAAAGCTATTTTGGGGAACCAACTGCCAGTGTTGACGCCTTATTGGACTTAACCCAAAGAATGCAGCGCTGAATATAAAATGGGTATGACGTATTCCGACAGTTTGAATTGGGAAGTAAGGCTTTGAATAGATACTTTATGAGCATGAAAATACGCTTTAAAATTGAAATGATGTACCAACGTGACCGATTACGAGCACGCCTTGTGGGGAACAAAAGAGGGGGGGGGCATCAGCGTCTTCTTTCAATAATTTTTCCAAGTGACTGATTTTGGAAAAAATTAAACCGCATATGTGAAAAACTATCTGCGTCATAAGCTCCATAGGCTCGAATAAAGGCAGCTGTTAATGCTTTCGTCCCAACAATCATTTGGTTTTCATTGGAGTTAAGTTCAGTCAATTGTTGGATATACCTCGATGAAGACTTGCCCTTTAGAACTGCCAAATGATGGTAGCTGTTACTTGCCATTTTAAACAATTGAGTGCGGCTGTTGACATCAGTCTTGAAGACATTGTCGCTCTCTTCAGGTACAACAGAAAGAGTTGGTCCCTCAACTGGATGCCAAGAAGTCTCATCCAAGTTTAACATGCCGTTTCCAAACGGTGAGAGAAAGAGCTTAACCCGGAAGTTTGGATTGTAATACCTGGTCGTGTCATCAGGCATATTGCTGGTTTTAGCCCCCGCGATGAGTTGAGATATAAAGGCGCCAAATCCATGCCCGGCAATTATTGGCCTATCCGTCTTAATTTCGCAGTTTGTTACTTTTTCAAACTCGCTAATCATATTTAGAATGTCCGAGCAAGCGCGGGTACGGTCATACCATGATGATTGATCGGTCAAGAGCTGCTTAAGTTTCCAATCTGGCACAGATAAGTGGGATCTTTCCCGGAGCGTAACGCCTCTGCTCAAGAGAGAGTCATCATGAATAGGGGCAATAACAGTGAACCCATGGGACGCCCAATGCCATAACAAGTCCTTATATGCCAGAGGATCCGAAAGTAATGAGTGGGAAAATACTATTATGTTGGTAGCCGCCCCTGTATCAGGGAGTGGGCAAAAAATAATATACTGACCTCCTAATGTGCTTTTGTAACGTAACGGGTTTAGCGGAACTGCAAAGTTACCATGTGTTGCATATCGAATGTATGCCTTGTCTTTGCCAGTTAAGTTGGGCTGTAGCAGTGTTTGGGCAATAGTGCTAGAGGGTGCCATCAAAGGCATTGATGAGATGGCGCCAATTGTGATGGACCTACGTGTAATATTCATGGGACTGGCCTACATGTCCTTCGTTGTCCTTCATTTCCATCGTACGTTTTCGTGTACTGGGTAATCTGATCTCGAAAGCAAGGCAATTGTGCTTGATACAGATCTAAATCTTTTGAAAGAACCCGTTCGTGTGACGTAATAATCTCTGGGTCATGGACAACCAGCCAATCCTCTTTACCTGAAATCCATTGTAGGGAAGCATGAGCACCCTTTTCTAGAATAAAACTATTCAAAGAAAGGGCCTTTTCTCCAATGCAGTTATCAGAGTTAACAAATAGGTTTATAATTTGTTCAAGGCTTATTGATTGTCGGTTCTCTCTACTTCCACCTATTTCATAGCGAATGTCATCTTCCAAGTGAGACCGCTCTTTTATACCTCTGGTCTTACGCAGAAAAGAAAGCGCATCCTGCGGTTCAATGTGAACGTCTTTGGTCAGAACAAGGTTGGGTGAGATACCTAAATGCATGCATGCACCGCTGCCTGTAGCGTATGTCATGGCGCGCTCAAGTAAATTTGTAAGGTATATACCCGGTCCCGCTTCAGCTCTCCCCCCCTTCGGGCGCTTAACTTCTGGTGGTGATTTCCATCGTTGGCTTCCATGCCGTGCATTGATCATTTAGGGTACCTTTATCTCATTTCTTCACAGCATACTCCTAATAATATTTTTGATAAAGCAAGTTTTATTCTGAATAGGATAGAAAGATAACCTGAATAGGATAGTCATGTTATTGCCACATCGCATCATGATATATTGTTAGTGAACTCAGTAGATAGGTATGAACACGTATCCAAGTCTCATTTTTCTAACTGTGTAAAAAAAAATAAAAAAACACGTAAAAGTTTATAATGAAACTTGCAAATATTCTAGGTAACTTTCTTTTAAACGAAAGTGGTAGGGGGCTTGGCCTTTAAGGTAAATTTTTAAATAAATCTTTTTTGTGGCTAAAAAATGAGCTAGAAGCCACAAACTCGCTTTCTGATTGATATGGGTACAATTGTAACTACGAATAGGTTAATGTCTGATGTTAGAGACACAAAAACAAAGCTTAAGTAAGGATCTTAGGTTAGTAAACGCTGCCCTGAATGATATGATTATTGATACAAACATACTTGGTATTTCACTAGTATCTGTTGCATCTCCATACAGTGAAGTCTTTGAAACTTACCAAGATGAAGAGTGGGAAGATCTTGGTATATTGGATAATGGTCGTGAAACCATAGTGTTGGCAGTTGGGAATGACCTTAAGTCCAAGAAAGTCGACCATTCACAGGTCACAAAGTTATGTGCGCGCAGTATTGCCCATGCGCTCTACAAATATTCAGATTATCGTCCATATGGTCTTGGGGCTCTCTACAGAGAGGTATTTTTATTTACTGTCGAGGCAATAACGTTCTCTGCATACCATCAAGAAGCAGACGAAAATAAATTGTATTTATACTCTTTGATCGAAGAATTTATCAAAACAAGACTTAGCAATTATCAGACACATACTGGTGATGTTAAAGTATTACTGTCAAACATAGCAGACGTAGTTGCTGAGAGTAACGGTATGTTCATACAGGGAGACGTATCAGCTATGGACATACTATCTCTTTCGCATCTTGTTATTGAAGAAGAGGTATTTAGTCTGAATCACACAGTATTTGCAACCTTGTGAAGCATATTATCCTTGCACTACATATCCTATTGATTGCCTCTTATCCTTCAAGGGCTGATGAGTCATGGCTTAAAGTTCGTGAGCGTGCGATGGAGTTAAGTGAGCAGGGTAGAGCTCAGGAGGCATATATAAGCCTTAGTCTATTTACATCTACTGAAAAGGCTGCCGGGATTGATCATGAATTTTATCAAGGGTTTCTCTCATATATAAACGGTTGGAATCAAAGGGCTCTTGTACATTTTACGAATATGATCAGTTCTATTGATGGTGAGAAAAATGCAGACACAATAGCAAAAGGATACTTTTGGCGAGGGTTTGTAAAACGTCAAACTGGAAATCCAAGTCTAGCCGAGACAGATATGTATAAGGCAAGCTTAGCTGGCCACGAATACTATTCTGCGCTTGCTCGGCAGTTTGGAAGCTATAGTCATGAAAAGCGTTTCCATTCAGATATTACGTCAAAATTTCCATATGCGAGTTATTTGTGGAAGGATAAGCGAGTGCCTTTATCTCTCTTGCTGGCTGTAATTTGGCAAGAGTCACGATTTAACGTTACTGCAGTATCACCGGCAGGTGCACTTGGACTAATGCAAGTTATGCCAGCAACTGCGCGTGATATTGTAAACTCCGTAGGTTCTAGATTGCGTATGGATCTATTGGCCGGGAACGGGGATTACAACGTGGCGATTGGATCAAAATACCTTGGAGACCTTCTCACATACTACAATGGCAATATGATGCTCGCCATTGCTGCTTATAACGCTGGACGGACAAATGTTGATGATTGGATAACCCGTTTTGGGGACCCAAGAGTGAGTTTAACAGCAGCGATTATATGGTGTGAATCTATCCCCTTCAAAGAGACCAGAGGTTATGTTCAAAAGGTCTTGGCAGCTTATGTGATCTATAAGGGAATGAGCAAAATGGTTCACACCAGCCCACCTTCGAATAGTAGATAAATTTCTCATCTGCAGGGACACACAAGTAACGCTTGGTACTGCTGGTATCTTTCTATAACGATGCTAACTGTTTGAGTGATCATAATCTCTTTTCGAGATATAGTCAATTCTGGTGTATGAGCATTTGCTTAAGCAGCTTTCTGATCGGGTTGTTGTTGTTCAATTCCATCTTTGAAGTCGATGCCTGTGATGAGTTTGCCAAGATCGGCAAAGCCGCGTAGTTTTCGCCATCTTGTCTGTGCGCATTGCGCGAGTTTGAACATCATCTGCAGCATACCATCGCGGCTCAGGCACCCCTTAGCGCGTTTGGTGCGGTGTCTTATAGTAGCGAATGTGGATTCAATGGGGTTAGAGGTGCGGATGGACTGCCAATGCATCTGCGGAAAATCATAGAACGTGAGGAGGTCGTGTTGGTCCTTGAGAAGGCATTCTACGGCCTTGGGATACTTACCCTCAAACTGTTCAACAAACAGATCAAAAGCCGTTTCAGCCTCTGCCTTCGTCGGCGCCATCCAAATATCCTTTAGGGCAACCCTTGCCTTGTCCTGCACAGACTTGGGCAGGTAGCCCACGATATTGTTTGCCTTATGCACCCAGCAGCGTTGATGGCGGGTCGTGCTGTAGACTTGGTCAAGGGCGAGCCAGAACCCCATAGCCCCGTCACCGGTTGCCAGTTTGGGCGCGTTCATGCCACGCTCTTTCAACTTTAACAGCACCTCCCGCCAGCTCTGCGTGCTTTCGCGCACACCGTCCTCGATAGCAAGAAACTTCTTGTGTCCCAGCGCGTTAACACCAATCACAACAAGGGTGCACAGTTTAACATCTTCTGCCCGCAGGCCGCTGTAAATGCCGTCCGCCCAGATATAGACCCACTCGTCCTGATCCAGACGAGACTGACGCCAGTGTTCATACTCGCCCTTCCATTCTCTCTTCAGCCTGGCGACGGTATTGGCAGAAAGACCACTCGCCTCGGGACCAACCAGAACCCTCAAGGCCTCTTCCATCTCACCGCTTGAAATCCCTTTCAGGTAAAGCCACGGTAAGGCGGCTTCCAGACTTCTAGCCTTGCGCACATAAGGAGGTACAAGGGCTGAATGGAATGTCACAGCTTTGCCGGAGCGTGCGCGAACCTTGGGTACCTTCACTGAAACGGGGCCAATCCCGGTCTGGATTTCGCGCTCAGGATGGTAGCCATTACGCACAATTCGAGCTTTACCACTCTCTTCAAGTTCACCTTGGTAACTGCCAAGAACAGACTGAAGTTCGGCTTCAATAGCTTTCTGCAACAACTCCCTCGCTCCTTCACGCAGCAATTGTGTCAGTGAATCATCAAAACCAGCTCTTTGACGGGGAAGATCAAGAACATTATCCTTATCCATGGTAGCGTATCTCCAATTGGTTGAAATCTTGATTTAGGCATCAAACATTCAACCCGATACGCTGCTATATCAAAAGCCCCATACACCAGATTCAGTTATAGCTCTCTCTTTTCCATTGTGGCGCTTATTTATTAAATGCCCCAGCTAATGGGCTCCAGGTATGGATAGAGGGGGTATCACCTATTGAGGCGATTTTGGCTGGTACTTGTCCTTTTTCTGGCCTATAAACAATTGCTGAGGCCGTGTTCTCATATATTTTATACCAGCTGCCAGCTGATAATTTGTAGATTTGAACTAAACAACCATCCTGATTGCACCGTCCATTTGATCGATTGAGAATAAACAGTTCGGGAGTATTATCTCCTAGTAGCTGTACAAGAGACATAGCGAACACGGGCTTTTGTTCACTGTGGTTCCCATGCTCAAGTAAATCCGGAACAACGACCTCCGTTTCCACCCTTTGATGGAGGGGGTGATACCTCCTCCACACTGGCAGTTTAAAGTTTGCGGTTAAGAAAAAAGAAAGATCTGAAGCTTTTTCATGATCATGTCTTTCATCTGCAAACGCACTGCTCATAAATGTGAACACCAGACAGACAAACACGTAGGTTCTATTTATTCGCATCCACTCATTCCTGCTTGCTCCAAGTGGAAATGGACATAAGCGCCTTGATACCCAGGATAGTTGGGGGACAAAACGAGATTAAAGTTCTCACAAGCTGCATCATAGGCTTTCTTTACAATAGCTGTCTTGGCAGTTCCCGCCCCATTTTTAGCGTTTGCAATCTCACCAAAGGAGTACTTTGTGCCGTTAACGATAAACCCACCCACATCAATTGCACGTCCAAGTGCATGTTCTGTAACAGTACCCGGTTTATTACCGTTTTTGTCCCGTTTAGGTCCGCATGTACGGGTAGAAGATATGTCATAGTATTCACTCGCGCCTAGAGATTTGAGTTCCTTATCAAAGTTAACCATTTGCAAAGCTGTATCACACATAAGGGTCAATTTTCGTCCCCACTCCATACTTGGAGAGCGCGAAATGGAGACTGCATTTGGAATCACGCAGCTATAACCTCCAATGGATCCGTTTGTGTAATTTCCTAGCTCTGAGAACTGTGCGCCCGTTTCGCGCAACTTGGATATACATTCAGGGTCCCCAACAAATGTTGGAGGATTGGTCACTCCGTCTTGGTCTGCAGGAAGGTTCTCAGCAAAGGAGCAGGCAAGAACAAAAGACCAGCTTCCGGTACCTGGTCCAAACGTCATATTCTCACACGCGTCCGCATTAGGACCTTTCTCAGCCTCTTTTGATAATTCTTCTGCTGTATCGCATTGTGCTCGCGTCATCAGTTGTGGCTTATATTTCTTACAAAATTTCTGCGCTTGGGGCGGGTAGGTGGAGCAATCAATGGCACTAAGCATAGGCATAACAACATCACATGTTTTCTTGCTCATGTCCTTTTGGATAGTCGAACATCCGGCCACGGCGCACATATACTTTTCAACACATACCCCATTGCCATCAACTGTATTTTCTTGAGCCCCCCCCTCATAAATGCACTTATATCCATTATTGACATAGTTTTTAACCTTTTGCGCACCAAATTGAGCACCGGCCAAAAGGGCATCTTGTGTGATCGTAGACCCACAGGGTAAAGTATCACCAATTGCTCGATTGGCATCATCCAGATAGTCAATATTGAGCTGATTGATCTCCGTATAGACCCGCTCTTGAATATCAGGTTGGTTTAAAAAATCCTGATTATTTGATACATTTAATTCACGGCGAGCCTTTGCTGACCACGTGAAGCTGTTGTCCTTAGAGTTTCCATCTGGAATGGTATAACCTAAATCTTGAAGTTTCGCCTCGCCAATTTGATACCGACCCAAGTAGCCATGGGAGTTCACTGCTTGATAGCCTCCCGACCCTCCGGACTCTAATGCACCAACAATATCTCTGGCAGAGTTGTTACCACATGTCTGGTTCGATTTTTCTGTAACGGTTTCACCAATACTTTTGGCGGCACTTAACTGACAGCTGTTACCTACGACAAGACATAAGAGGGCTATACGAGTTATAAAGGGTGACTTAATCATCATGTTTTACAAGCCCGGTAGGATAAATATCATCACAACCGCGGAAGAAATATCCAGATTGACTGAGGCTATGGAACATTACATTATCGCAAGAGTTGAAGCTTGCTAACATCTTATCATCTTTAAAAATACGTACTGGACACTCATTGAGGCCACATACACTGGGTGCTGCGAGCATGGTTACAGTAAGTAGGATCGATCCGACTGGCACGTTCCCGACAAAGATGCTAGGTGAAACCAAAGTTCCCTCTGCATCCATGGCTGATTTCCCCCAGTACTTAAGGGCTTCAGGAGTGTTTTGAGAAAATTGTTCATATACAATTGGAATTGACAATGGTTGCGCATATGGTGCTGACACAGTCAATAAAGATAGGAATATAGGATAAATTAATTTATTCATGACACCCAACTTTGTTTATCCTATTCTTTTATCTTGAGGCGAAAATGTCAATGCAAGCCAACAAGTTCCGCAAAATATTGGACAATCTAAATGAACCAACGATATTTTTGATCATGTTGTCCTATTTGTTAGGTGGCTGTATCAGTCAACCTACCAGTGAGCACCCTACCATTCATACACAAATAACCCCGGCCCCATCGTCAGAGTTACATCTGGCATTTTGGCAAATCAAGGCACTTCCACCTCGTGAGAATGAGGACTTCCTGAACGTGTTGGACAAACTGATTAATAAATCAGTTCCTCTTCGATTTTAGCCGAACTTATAACATTCGGGCAATCCACATGGCTGAAAGCATCAAATTTGGTCCATGGTGAATTATACAATCCGTAGAAACTCTGGGATTTCATCTGTATTTCCAATGGGAGTAGGGAGCGGAATGCTTTCATTCATATTATTCCGTTTTATATCACTTAGTTGCCGGCTCAAGGATTTTTGAACTGGAAATGGTTTTAGGGTCTCGTTTTCCTGCGTATCTTCGAGAAAGTTATCAAAGATTGACGCCTCAAGTTTCTTTGCTTCCACTGCACCACGTTGCTCAAAGCATGCCGTAACATTACAAGACTGCAATAAGTGGATGCGAGAGGCATAGAGGGAGCCTTTTGTAACAGCATTTTTTCCAGCCTCATATAGGTCTACAAATGCATAGCCCTCAAAGCTGTTAAGGTTGGTCAATTTCTCGGATTGGATATTGCCTTTTACACTTGCCGTATTTGATATTTTACAGATTTTGGACTTTATATCACCTTGCACTGATCCATGGATGATTACCGTATCTGCTTTAATGCTTCCAACCAAGACTGCATTTTCACAGATCGTTACCTTTTTCGCAATGATGTCTTTTTTTGCATTCCCTTGAACCGTTGTTTCAGGAGAAAACGCATCCTGCGCCTTATTATATGCAGCAGATAAAATCATTCTTGATGAGCCTATTTCAAAATATTGCAATTCTATCAATTAGGATAATATAAATGATATAGGATAGAGTCTAATTATATTTCTAATTTTAATGACTGAAACTTGCAAGAAATTGTGATTTAAAAAAGAATAATTATATAAAGGATCTGGTATGCAACTGATCACAATTCGCGATGTTGATGGAAATCCCCTGTATGAGGGCAAATCGAAAACATACGGCCAGTTTGTCGAAACTCTCGTCAAACGTAATAAAAGCCTTCAGCGCGCAAATTTACGTGGACTGTCTTTGAGGAATAGAGATTTTAGCAATGGTGATTTTTGCGGTGCTGACCTGTCAGGGGCTGATTTAACTGGTTCAATAGCAAATAGAGCAAATTTTGCACAAACCAAGTTGCACGGTCTAAAAGCAAATGGATTGTCAGCTTTTAGAGCAAACTTCTATGGGTGTGACATCAAGCCTCTTGACGTTGTTTATCAAGACAATCCCAAAGAAACCACCTTTACTGGTGCAAGTTTAACCTTTAGCGACTTCAAGCACGCTTGCATTGAAAACGCCAATTTTTCTGAATGTGCTCTCGGTAGCAGCACGTTCGTAAATGCAAAGCTCAATAAAACCGACTTTTCAAGGTCGTCCATGAGTAATGTTGATTGGTCCGGGGCCACATTAGTACGGAATAACTTCAGAAAGGCAAATCTAGCACCAACCATAAAAATCCCGGCCAAAAGCCTACCCGACTTCACAGACTCCGCGCTCATAGCAGGGAACAACTATGAGGGCGCTGAATTAGGGCAGTCCAACAGAGGGTTTGCCTCTGACAAACTGGTTGGGAAAATTGTGAAAGGCATAACAGTTGCTGCTGGTATTATGGGCCCGTTAATTGCATCGCGCTATGTACCTCTCGAACTGGATTTATCACCGGTTGAAAAAGCATTAGGTTCTGGTGCTGGGTTTATCGCAGTCGCGGGTTTAGTTGGTTACATTCAAGATGAGGTTAAAGAAAAAGTCTTTAGTACTGTGTCAAACTACTTTGACGAAAAAGTCTTGAAAATCCGCAGTAAAATCCATGCCCTCAAAGAGGGGACAATTGCTGCCAAAGAGTTGGCAGTAGCATTAATGAGTAAGCATGAAGCTGTAATCGTGAAATCTCTTATGCGCTCCACCAATCGTAGTTGTATATTCCAACGCGTTGGAACCCTTATTTCAGGTCAAATAGATGTCATTGTATGCGATCGTAAGCACCTGGCTGTGGCTTTGAATAAAATGAGTGCATCTCAAGATGGAGAACTGGGATTGACGAGAGATGTTTTGCTTGTCCAGGAAGGGAAACGTACCTTAGGCCCAGATGCGATCTACCTACGTAAAAGCGGAGAAATGGTTGCTATTTGGAAAGATCCCAAAAAACCCGATAACACAACCAGCTTTATGTATAATGCCGATGGGCAAGTACTCGACTCAGATACCTGCTCTGTTGATGAGATCCCAACTGCATTAGAGCTGATAAATACTTTTTCAAAAGACATCCTGAACTATCACAAGGTTGATAACTTTGACCACGATGCAACAACACATAGACTTCTGGCGGGGCGGGATGGCACAATCACCGTAAGGCGTAAAACAAACGGGCATATTGATAATCCGCATGGTCCAGCAATTATCTATCCAGACAATAGCCAGCAATGGAAGGGTAGTGGGACACGATTAAAGGGGAGTGATTGTGGCCGTTCGCGTTAATAGAGCACTCCAAAAGCGGAAAAATGGTGTCACAATCGACCGAAGAGAGTCTAAACAACTCTCTGCCTTTGTTGAATTCCCGATTGCATCTAAAGTAGAGCAAGTCAAGGATACTACATTTCTCAACAAGCAAGAGATTTTGGCCAAATGCATCAACATGCATCTCAAAGCTTCCGGTTTTGAAAAAATCCTATCCGAATGCAATTCGAAATATGTGATCCGCAATAAAAGTAAAGCTAAATTCAGAGGTGGTCCGGTTTGTTTGTACAGGGAAACGCTTTTCTTAAGTGGATGCGCTCCGTTTATGCCGCTGTTTGATGGTTTTGCGGCGCATGATTGTAGTAAGCCTGATCCGGGGTCTGCCCGTCAAGCGATGAATGTGGTCGAGTTTGGTTATAAAAAGCGATGTATGTCCCGATGGACTTTCTGGCCTCACCTACACTTGCGTAAGCCTTGAGATAGACCTCCTCGTACTTGATGGTCCGCCAGAGCCGTTCGACAAACACGTTGTCCCTCCAAGCCCCTTTGCCGTCCATGGAAATCTTGATGTCTTCACGTTTCAGCACCTTGATGAATTCCTGACTGGTGAACTGGGAGCCCTGGTCTGAATTGAAAATCTCCGGCTTGCCGTGCTTGCGTAGCGCTTCCTCCAGAGCCTCAATGCAAAAATCCGCTTCCATAGTGTTCGACAGTCTCCATGACAGGACTTTGCGTGTGTACCAGTCAAGGATGGCGACCAGATAGACAAACCCCTTTTTCATAGGAATATACGTCAGGTCGGTGGCCCAGACTTGATTGGGTTTTGTGACCTTAAGATCGCGCAGCAAATACGGGTAGATTTTGTGCCTAGGTGCTGGCTTGGAGGTGTTGGGGCGCCGGTAAAGGGCTGCAATGCCCATCCGTTTCATCAGGGAGCGAACCTTAAAGCGCCCGATATTATGGTCTTGCGCTTTCAAAAGCCGTTGCAGCATACGGCTCCCGGCAAAGGGATATTGCAGATGCAACTCATCCAACCGGCGCATAAGGGCGAGTTCTTCCTGTGAAACTGGCCGGGGTAGATAATATACAGAACCGCGCGAGATCCCCAGCGCTTTGGTCTGACGGCTGATGGACAGTTTGTGGGTGCGGTCAATCATTTTTTGGCGCTCAGCAGCCCGGCTTTGGTGAGCGCACCGGACAAAAAATCATTTTCCAATGTCAACTCGCCGATCTTGGCATGAAGGTGCTTGATATCGACCTCGGCTTCGACTTTGCCCTGTTGGTCAGCGCCGAACACATCCGGCATGCCGACAAGTGCCTGATCCTTCCACACTTTGATCTGATTGGGATGGACATCAAAGTCTTGGGCCAGTTCGCTCAGCGTTTTCTCACCGCGGATGGCAGCTAACGCTACTTTCGCCTTAAAAGCCGGGCTGTGATTGCGCCTTGGACGTCTTGCCATGTAATTCTCCTGTTCGTGGCATAATGCCAGTTTCAGAAGCGAAATCCACTTATACCACCTGTTCAGATTTCCCGAGCCATCTCTTTCAGTACCAGCAGCACAGTCGCTAAATATAGGAAAAAAAGAGTTCGCATATCAGGATGGTACCACACAGATGAAGTTGAAAAGGTACGCTCTATCTGTAAAATAAATAATTGGAAGATAGAGCAATTGTTGAGAACCGCACTTGTAAATAACATAGATGGAATTAGATAATTCATAAATTAAGTTACAAATACTGAAGGACATATGGAAATGACTTCAAATAAAACGCAAAGTGAGACTTTTCTCAAAGAGCGCTATGCAACCTTAGAAACCATGTTGCAAAAGCATGATCTACTTGATGGGCTGACAGGTGCAGACAAAAGTTCAATTGAAGATATATTATGCCGTGGGTATTGGGATGGCTGCACCCTCAAGGATTTTTCCAACTTATTTGCTGATGCAGGGGATGCCAACTTAGAAAGTTATTTTGAAAGAACAGAGATAATAAATGCTTTAGACAAAATTGAGCATAGCTCTGAATGGCATATAGAAAACTGCGATAAACTGTAGATAGCTACAGGTTTCAGGTTGTAGAAGGTCGGCTTATGACCTTATCGCAGTAAATAAACGGGATTGCTTTTGGATAAAAGTATGCCGACCTTCCATATACCTGAGCCTTTAGAGGGCCCACCATTGTATGATGGAAACCTGTAATTAAATCAGTTTATTAGTCACTTTCATTTGTCTTGGTTTTGAGAAACTGTAAATTTTGGGAGCTCTCATTCTTTTCGCGATCAGACTTCAGCTGTGGGAAGAAGTGGTATAATTCTCTATTCTTTTGTGGCTTTCCAACAATATTTATTGAGTGGCTATTTCCTGTAAATGGGAGAATACCGTCCCCCTGATACGCTTTCCAAACAGCCTCCAAAACGCTGCTTATTTTACCGTTTGCAACAATTAGCTGTAACCTCATATTAGATAAGCCAGTTTTTACCTTTGATATATATCTTTTTGCATCTTCTTCAGTAATGATGTCCGGTGGACGAATAATCGCGTCTAAACCAGATAGGATTTGATTATTTAGGTTATCCAGTTTCATGTACATAGACAGCAAACCATAGTTGTTGGTAGCCATTGTAATATTCATTGTAAGCTCTTTTGGGACAGGACTTACCTCCATCGCTACTCTTGCATCTACTTGGTGTCCTTGCGCAAACTGATCCAATGGAATGCTACTTAATTTTTGTAGGTATCCAGATGTTGCTGCAAAAGATAATTTTAGCGTTGCCTGCAAAGGTATTGGGTATGCACGGCTCCACTTGGGGGCAATCAATTCTAAATTAGCGATGGAAAACGTATGGTCTTCAGCGGTAGTATGTCGAAAATTTTTAATGTGTATACTTGAGTACATCAAGCCGGGCAATCCTGTAGAAGCATCACGGATTTTAAGATCATTTACGACAAATTTATCAAAGCTTGTTCTCGTACCATTAGGGGCAGCCCTCTTAAACCCTGTAATTGAAAGCTTATCAAAGAAAAAATGGGTATCCCCGTTAACAGGGTTGACCATTTCAACTTTACCTATTTCAAAACTGGTAGTTCCATTTAGACCTTGATTTATGCCGCTTATTCCATAAAGGGTTTCTTGGCCAGCATAATAGGAAGTTTCTTTAATCCTATGTGCGTTATATTCAAGATACTCCAACAACATTGAAGTTAATTCGCTACCGACTGCTACATATTTCGAGTTTAGTGACGCATTAATGTCAGAGGTTTGTTGTGCATTCGCACTCATGTATGAGGATAAAAAAGTGAATATAACAGCTGAAATGTAAAAGATAGATCGCATAATATGAACCTGATATCTTTGTAAGATAGGATAATATTGCAGGAAACAAACTGATACCCATAATATATCCTAAGCACAGACTTTTCTGTTTCAGTTATTTTATATAAAGTATATCTATAAGATTTCAAACCTAGATGCAGGATGCGAGTTCGCTCATTTGCAGTTGGTAAGCCAAAATCCCTTGGCCATGTATAAATGGGGTATGGAGCGCTTAATTGTCTACTCACGGAAAACAACTTTTCACCGACATAACTCTCGAATTATATAATGGTTGTGCTGGCTCTTGTACCGGCTGCTTGTTGTCAGTTGCCGAACGGGGCCAAGGCTTTCCGCTTATGTCGATTAGCATGTTCGAGGCAGTTGTAAACCAGATTGCGACATACGGTAAATCAATTGATTTGAACTATCGAATAGTATTGGTGTTCGGAGATGTTCCACAACTCCCGTTGGATGCTTTACACAAATACATAGAAATTGTTCAAACGGCTGGTTTGAGTATTGGTATGACAATGACTTTAACATCTGAAAACTATTGGGATGTATATGAAAGTAAATTGGTGTCAATAATCAATACTTGCCCTAACATTGTGTTCGACATTACAGTTGATCCCATAAGGTTATCTCGTAACAAAGAGTATGGTAATCGCCTTCGAAAGGCTTGCCGTTTAGCGCCAAAAGTTCATTTGCAGATGCTTCTTTCTGAAGCTCTTCTTTCAAAACTAGGTCCACAGGATCTTGGAAAGGAATTGGACATGGAGCTCGAGGGGAGATCAGTTTCTCTTGGTTTTACACCTACAATTGAAAATATGGGGCGTAAAAATTACGGCTATAGCGTAGATAAAGCTGCAGGTTGGGCAACTCAATTTTATAATTCTACGGCCGCGGGCTCAGCACTGTTTAAAGACGAACTACGCCGGTTCAATTCCAGTGGGTCCTATGAACAATTCATTGCTCAAACATACCATGTGAGTAGTGATGGTAAGGTCTGGCCTACTGCATATACAAGCTTTGGAGACGTTATACTTGACTATAGGAATAAAGCCCCAGCACTTGGAGATTTGAAATCTACATGTCTTGATCAAATTTTAAAATCACCGACAGTGAAACGTTTGGGTATTCAATCCTATAATAAATTATTGAATAGTCCGTTCTCATGTTCAGAGTGCGAGCACTTTAATTCATGTAATTTCAATGGGATAGGTATTGTACGTCGTGTATATAAAGATGTCGAGTCACGCCTAGGTTCCTGCTATGGCCCCAAAGCTTTTCTCTGAATTATGACTTAGGAGCCAGATAATGCAAGAGTTTCTAACAATTGCTATGGAATATGTTACACATTGTCATGGTACTTGCCAGACATGTGTTCTTTCACGTTCTGAGCGAGCCGAGAGATCTCCACATACAAAATTGTGTAATATAACAAAGGGAATTGAGGCTATAGCAAGTAGCTACGCTGGAGCACAAAGTGTGGCTCTAGGTATTGGACGAGCTAATATACTCGATCTTGAAAAGGCTGACTTGGATAATATTCAAAGTATCATTCAGACAGCGGAGAGAAATTTATCCTTTCACAAAGGGTATGCGGAAATCACAACATCACTCATAGGAAAGATAAATAGCCAAATTCAGAAAGCTCAATACCTCATGACAAGGAATAGCAATTCAGCTTTTGATATGCGGTTTGTGGTTGTCGGGAATACGGCTCTTTTATCAACCAAATATTGGCAAAACCTTCGCCATTTTATGAGTGAAATTTCAAGCATGCGTAGGGGTGTACATGATCAGGTTGAAGATAGTGGCGATATACTCCAATTGGCGCTTTCATGCGAGACACTCCCAAATATTGATGGTGTCCTTGATCAATTCCCTGGTCACCGCTCAGTAATAAATATTGTCTGGGCGCCTTCCTATGACAAGGCGCTGAATTGCTCCTCTGTGTTAAGGAAGATGGAAGAGTGGCTGGCTGAGTTCTACGTAAAAAGTCGAGATAGGGGAATTGATGCATCGTTTATTGAGCGCGTGGACAACGCCTTAAAGGATGTTGATATATCACACAAAGACGCAATCGAAAAGGCGCAGGAATCCTGTGATTCTATCACATTTATTGATGCAGATGGGAATTGGCACAACGGTCAGTTTACAATTTTAGCTGAACTGGACCCTATACGATTTGACCGAGAAGGTCTGCAAGTGGGAATGAAACATCGTGCCTTAGCGGATGCAAATTCTCTTTTTCGTAATAAAGAATGTCGTAGATGTGAGTTCCGTCCTGCCTGTATTAGCTCTGGTGCATTTAAGTTTGTAAACATGATTAACAAGAGACTAAAGGGTCAGGTTTCAGGTTGCCCGGCGGGTATAAGAAAGACATTCGAAATAGGAGCTGGTTATGTTTAGCAATTTTTTTGACAGAGAAGGCTCAACGTTAGGGATTATGGATGATCTGCAGATAGCGGTACATACCTATGACGGCTGTGCTCGTGGGTGCTCAGGATGCCTTGTCGATAAGCATTTTAAAAATGGCTGGCGGTTTCGAAACATAATTCCATCAGAGGGCATGCGACTTATACACTCTAGGGTCGAGGAGTATTATGATTGGCTTCGAGCGAATATTAACACAAAGGATTCAGGATACTTTGGCAAAAATGGTTTCACTGTAGACCACTACTCTTATACTTTTAGGTTTGGAAACCATAGTGAGCTTCCAGAAGATATGCTGGACGAAATTGCAGAGTCATTTCCAAGTCAATATCGAGTATTCTCGACAGCCCCCTCTGAAGATATTCAGAAATTTGTTGGACTTCGAAACAGATATCCAGGTAGGTACTTTCTTGAAATAATATATGACCCCATCGCAGATTCACCACATGATATTAGGGATATGATCCTTACAATGAGGCAACATGGGATATTAGGATATCCCGAAGTTTTGGTGACACGCAGACTGTTAGACCAGTTCTCCCCCGAAAAGTTTGTTGATGAAGCTATGGGGCCCCTAAGTGACATTAGTGTTCAAATGCAATTTGGCCGGTATACTCCCTCAAAAACAAGAGGATATAGAACATCTCAAGTAGTCACTGTCGACGAAGAAGTAAAGTGGCTGGCAGAGGTTGCACGTTTAACTGTAACAAGAGGGTATGATATACATCCAATACCAATAGGTGAATATGCGGTCACTTTGCTTGATGAATATGGAGAAAACATAGCGTTATCACCAAACGGTTACTTTGATGTAGAGAAGCTCCCGGAGCCCGAACCCTTCCATATAAAACATGTGAAGGATAAAACTAGAGACATATTTCTTTCATCTCTATATGTTGATCACAACCTTGATTTGTTTGTTTGGTCTGAATCGATGGGGCAGCATGTCCTAGACCGCAACTTTGGATATGAACCACTTGGAAATTTAAAAAACTCTTCAATACAAAGCATAATCACAGAACCATATGGAGTTCTTGAAAAGATGCTCAATGAAGTGGTTCGTTCGCTAATCACACACCCGAAGTGTGTTGATTGTAGGTATAAAAGTTTTTGTGCATCTCATGCTGTCCCATTGTTCAGAAAGTGGCACCCGGACAATGGAGAACATTGTTATGGCTACCTCCCGGTTATAAGAGAGTTTCAAAAGAGCAAACCATTTTTAGAGAACATGATATCTGGTTTTAAAGAGTTGGATTTCTAGATTTTTTCACATTAGAGACCGATACAGATGGCGGCTCTGGTACGCACATAGAGGACGAGCGAACCAGAGCCGGAACTTTAAAGAGTTAAAATTTAATGTGGAATGAGAACAACCTATTTCATTGCGGACAAAAAGACATTTATATCGTTTGGTAATCCTTTTGAGGAATAAAACCGTCCTGAGCCATCAACGTATGCTAAGAATGGCGTTTGTAAGAGTTCGAAATCTCGTGCAAAGCTCTCATTTTTTGTGAGGTACGAGCGCGCATCTGCTGACATATTTGGACTATCAGTTAGATGTTGAAGACGCCCACCTTCAGTTTCAAACCAGTAACTGGAAATATTATCTTTGGACAGCATATCCAGCGCCCGTGGTTTGCTTCCTTGAAGGCCCGCAATAAGAATTATCTTTATGCGTAGCTTCCTGTCCAGAACCAATGTCTTTAACTTTGACCATGCTTGGTGGCAAAATGGGCATTGAGGATCCGCAACCATCCATAGCTCATTAGGAGCGCTTACATGGCCCACTTGGAAGTACGCAGTCTCATTTGCTCTTTCAAGGAAGGTATCCCGCGGAATGGAGCTTAAGAACAAGCTTGCATCGACATTTTCTGGCTGTACAACCTCACCACTGGCAATAGGAATGTTCAAGTATGCTTGTGAAATCCGATCTTTGATTTTAATATCAGGAGCTGGCTCTGGAGATGCTGTTTTATTATTTTGAGGAGTATCTTGGCCAAATTCTAATGAAGCTGCATTGAACCTTGCTCGCATCTCGGCCAATTGAATGCCGGTGATATTACGCCCCTTGGTATCATGTAAAACACCGGTGAGGATATATGAACCATCGCTAGTTATGTAAAAGGTCTGCATATCTCCGTTGGCATTCTGACCAAGGTATGCTTCCAGGCCACCGTCTTTACCAATAGCAGTGAGGTTCACACCCTGTGATTTAAGATATGCTACAGCTGGAGAGATGGTAACTCGCTGTTCAAGTGGGCTCTCAGTTACTTGAGCACAGACATTACCAGACAGTCCAAGGGCAACGCCCAAAGTAAAGAGAGCCCTGCGTGAATGGAGCTTGCGCATCGAAATTACCCTATTTTTCTAACAATGAGACCCAAGATAAATATTTATCCTTTTATGTATCTAATATATTCGATTGGGTCAAATAAATCAGCGGCGCTCTAGTCTGGCCATTCGCTGTTTGTACATTCAGGATAATTTGAACATCCAAGGAAGCGTTTTCCTTTTTTTGTACCTTTGTGTACCTGCCTAGTTTTCATTGTCCCTTTTTGACATTTCGAACAGTTTTGACCGTCTCCTTTAAGAGGTCTGATTTTCACTTCTGGCCACTGGATGTGCTTGCAGCTCTCTGGGTTGTCTTTACTCCAGTTATCACAGGCTAAGAAAAATTTCGATTTCTGTTTTTTTGCTTGGCGCGTTCTAAGTGTACCCTTCCCGCACTTTGGACAAAGCGTCCCATCACCATCGATTTTAGGCACGCGCTTACCTTCAATTTCCAGTTTCTCTATCTGTAGTCCATGTTGAACAAACTTATGTAACGAGTTATGCAGTGCCTTTTCAAAGGAGGCTGGAGCTGCATCACCGGCAGATATCTTTGTTAATTGTGCTTCCCAAATTGCTGTTAATGCAGGGTCTTTCAAGTCGGAGGGGAGCGCTTTAATAACAGTTCGCCCATGTTGGGTTGAGCGCAATTGCACTTTTTTTTCACGTTTAACATAATCTCGCTTTAATAAGGTCTCGATAATGTTCGCTCTTGTTGCTTCCGTACCAATTCCGTCACTATCTTTAAGCATTTTTTTTGCAGACGAATCCGGTACATATTTATAAACATTTGTCATTGCCGCAATTAAACTACCATCGTTAAATGGGGCAGGGGGTTTCGTTGTCTTCTTCTCTACTTTCGTTTTATCCACTCTAACAGGATCATTTGGGCTCATTTGTGGTAAACTTGGTTCAGTTCCAGCTGAGCTGGCAGGAAATATCACTTTCCATCCCTGCTGGAGTGTTCTTTTCCCTGACGCTTCAAAGTTATAGTTCTCAACTTTTATCCTAATTTTAGTCGCCTCATACTGGTATGAGGGATAAAATTGAGCAAGAAAGTACTGTGAGATCAATAAATAAACACTCATTTCTTCCTGACTCAGCTGACAAAATTTAGCGGAAGAAAAGTCTGTAGTTGGTATTATTGCATGATGATCAGATAGTTTCCCATCATTCCATGCATTGCTTTTAATGGAAATGTCTGTACCCGCAACAGCCATCTTTAGTTGATCATGGCCCTGAAATTGCTTCAAGATCATGGCAGCTTGATCTGAGTAAATGGAAAGAGGTAGATATCGGCAATCAGAACGTGGATATGTTGTGAGCCTGTGCTTTTCATAGAGTGATTGAGCTATCTCCAATGTTCGAGCCGCAGTAAGACCAAACTTGTTGGAGCACTCTGTTTGCAGAGCACTTAGTGAAAAAGGAAGAGGTGGGGCATTGGTCTTTCGTTTTCGATCTATCTGTAAAATATTACCAACTTTTCCTTTCACCTGTTCCAGTATTTTTTCGGCCACGGCTCTATCTAGAATGTGGCCGTATTCATCGGTATGAGTACTGTTTTCTGCAGGACTATAGGTGGCGGAAAAACTGCCATTTTTATGGAAAAACAGCCCCGTTGCGACGAAATAATCTTTAGGTTGGAAGTTTGCAATTTGAAGATCACGGTCTACTACAAGCTTTAGGGTCGGAGTTTGAACCCGGCCTACAGATATCAGCTCATTTACCCCACCTCTTTTAACCAAACCGGTATAAAGACGGGTCATATTCAAGCCGTGTAACCAGTCCGCTCGCTGCCGCCATAAAGCCGCTTTATAAAGATCCTCTTTTTCTTTGTTGGGAAAGAGTGATTGTAATGCTTTTCGTAAATCACTTTCAGCCAGAGATGGAGCCCATAACCTATAGACTTTATCACTGAAAGGCGGATACTCTAGCTCCTCTAATAACTCATCAATAAGGAGTTGCCCCTCTCTTTCAGGATCGCCCGCATTTACGACCGTAGTTGCTTTTCTTAATAGATTTTGGATGGCTTTTAAGTGGCTTTTTTTATCATTATATGGCTGGCGCTTCCAAACCGAGGGGATAATTGGCAGGTCTTGGAGATTCCAATCCTTGTATTTGGGGTCATAGCTCTCCGGCGGCGCTGTATCATACATATGCCCAAACACCCATGTAACTGCCTCTTTGTCCCCCAGTGTCCAATGTGTCTTTTGTTTTTGTGGGCTTACACCTATCATCTTACCCCTAACCATAGCTATCGATGCAGCCATTTTAGGTTTTTCGGCGATAAAAAGTTGCGTGATCATGAGTATAAAGCCTCTGGTCCCATTAAATAAGAGAGGGTAGCCGTAGCTACCCTTCATTTGAATTGATTGGATGACCTACATTCTCTGATTAATCAGATTGGTCTAACGTTTGAAGTAGCTTCGGCTACCCCCACCATCGTTCACAGGCTGGGCGTTTTCCCGGTTTTCATTCTTTGGCGGTTTGGGATTCTTACGATGCCAAAGATCAAACTTGAGATCCTTATCTTTTTTATAGTTTTCCTTGGCTTCCTCCAATATGAATTTTTTAACATCAGCAGGAAGGCCTAAGAGTGGGAGCCGGCCACATTTAAACTTGGCATTGGACAGTTCTATTTTTCCATCAATTTTAGAAATGTAAGGTAAGGCCACCAGTCTGGTCCCGAAGTAGGATTTCCCATTATTTTGTGTCTTGAGCGGATCTAAGCCACTAATATAACACTTTGTGAAACCCTGCTTATAAGCTCTTTCATTGTAGATTGGCTTCCCATCTTCTTTTACCCTGATCATGTTCGCCGTGTTCGAACAATCACGACCTGAAATAACCTCCCTCAGATCAATATTCTCTTCAGAAAGAGAAACAGAATCCCGGCCTGTATTGAAAGATTGTCCACGGGTCACAATGCAATGGAAGTCAGTATTTCCTCCGAATGTTTTAAGCGCGTCAACCCATGGCCTTCTACCATTCTCTGAGGCATCTTTTATGTCACGCGCCATCCACTCCTCAAAGCTTTTTTCAGGAGAAAGAAATCTAGTCCTCTCTTCCCCTTTCTCATTTTTATATTTCTCACTGGCATTGAATACCGTGCGATATGTATCTTCGACCTTTACAACATTATTTTGGTCATCTCTTTCAACGAGACACATTTGAATGTATGCATATGGAGACCCCACAGCAGTTTCGGATTCAACACCATACCCCTCTGGGAGAGTGAGCGCAGTTAGCACTGAATCCTGGAGATCTTCTATGGACTGGACCGGCTTGGATGTACGCAAACTTAAATGTTGGCGCTGTTGCCACACGCGGGGCTTTCCCGATTCTTGGTCAATGAGGATTTCCCCATTGGTGTCTCTTACAGCCCCTTCTTGTGATACAGAGTAAAGATACTGAGTTTCTTCCGGATGCACTTTGATATGATCGGTCTTATCCCGGCTGATAACATTGATGTAGTCGGCATTGATGGTACATTTGCCCGTATCAGGATCAGTGGTGAACTTAGGTCTTTCTAGTTCGACCACCCCAAATCCTTCTGGAATTTTATTCTTACCGTTTCTCAGGGTAGCTGCCGTATGGCGTTTGCTATTGCCTTCTTTGACAGGCGTATAGAAATGCACCTCAAGCCCTTTTTCACCAGGTTCAATAACCTTTCCACTGAGGTCCATGAATGGGCTCATAACAATCCCACGGGCAACGGGAGTACCATCATTCAAGCTGTCTGCAGGTCCACGGTATAGGACAATCGCAGGGGTCGTTTTGTTCCCGCCACCATTTCCTTTTTTTGCTTTGAATTGTCCCAACCCCATAACGCTATCCTTTACTTACAGACTGAAATTTAACCTAACTTCAGCATGCTTGTTCTTTTGCAAGAAACAAGTAAAATTTATAGGTAAAAAGCTAGAGTTAGTCATCGACAGTTTTGTGAATATAGTCCTAAAATAATATAGGAGTTGAACTTTCAGGAATAATTTGGTGAATGGACTTCAAGTTGTTGCTAATCCATTCAACGTATTTTTTTCCTCCGAAACAGTCATCATTTACCCTATTTGTCTTCCAAAACTCCATTACACAACTATTTTTATATTCACATGAATTGCATTCAATATTGTTGTTCCCTCGGACCTGCTTTCGCATATATTCACGTCGTTCTTTTGAATTCAGAATCTCAATAAAATCTTGATCAATTATATTTCCAAAGACTCGCATATACTCAACCCAGCCATTTCGATAATCAGGTAGAACAAAGTCTCCATTAGGCAACAAAAAAAGAGTCTGTGAAGCTATATTTGATAATGGAGGGGCTTTTTGTTGTCCCAATATAAATTGCAGTTGCCCTATTTCTGGAACTACGGCACCCTGCTTTTTCAACTTTAACCAGTGCTCAGTGAGACCAATAAGAAAGTCTGACCATGCACTCATAGTTGGGGCGTACTTTCTATATTTGAGACCGGTATTTTGATCATTCTCCATAAAGGGAAGCCAGCTTGTTTCTGATACCCCGAGCTCCGTAAGGTAGTCCAAAGTCTTTTCTGGCCCTTGCTTTAATAGATCAGAATTAACAACGCTAATTGTAGATACATCCATACCATCATTTATTAGATCCCTTACTTTGCGGTCCCATTTCTTAAGGTAGGCATCCCCTCTCATTGCCCCATCATATGATGTCTGAACTTTTCCATTGGTGTATTTAGTGAATGCAGTGTTCCACTCCTTTTTAACCGAAACCAACGATGACAATATTGTGTGCGTATTATCATACATATGATCTGGACTAAAAATTGCATTTATCCTATCAGCCATATCGGCAAACATGGGAATGCCCAATGACGTTGGTTCACCGCCATACCAATAACACCGAACAGTTCTTTTTTTTACGCCAGCTTTATTCCAATATTTGTCGATCTTTTCACATGCCATACCAATAAGGTCAGGTGAGAGCACAGTACGGTCTTGCCGTTGTTCCAGACTTAAGTAACAATGTGGGCATCGTAAATGGCAGTATAGGCTCGGCATCAAGGTAAAGACAAAGTATCCATTTTCGATACTGTACTGCGTTCTCATATTAATTTATCCTATTGAGATGTGCCATTAATTAAATTAACTAGATTATAATGATCTTAAATTTAATTAATAACCATTTTACCAGATTAGGAAGATTTTGCACACATGTCAGGGACTTTTCTATACCAGATAAATGTTACTCGTGACTGCAATCTGAGATGTACTCACTGCTATATTTCTTCACTAGTCAAAAAAGAATCTGGCTCAATGACTAGCGATGCCATTCTCAGCATCGTGCGAGGTATATCTGCTCATATGATTGATTCTGGAAATCGTCATGCCGAAATTCATGTAATAGGGGGGGAGCCCACAATGTTGGGTTTGCCCTTTTTCCAAAGTGTAATCCCGAAAATAAAAGAGATTCTATCGGGAAATGGATACACCTATGAATTATGTTTGGTGTCGAACTTACTCCATCCTGAGATCCTAAAGATTGCCCGCCTATTTGATCGTATTAACACATCATGGGAACCTCATACACGTTTTCCAAAACCAAAGTTGGAAGAACGGTGGAGGAACGCTATCGCCACAATTAGAGCCGCAAAATTAGAGTTCGGAGTGACTACCTCAATAACACTTCCCGTGATAAAGGAAGGCGCTCTTGAAATTATTAAGAGGCTATACAATAACGAAGGTATAAAAAAAATCCATTTTGGCTTCTTTATACCGTCTGGTGATGGCGCTCTAAATAGAGAAACAGTATTCCCACAATTCCATGAAACCAGTAAGTTCCTTATTGATGTCGCCAATTGGTACATAGAGAATAAGGATAAGGACCCTGATCTGTACATAAACCCGATTGATAGCCTGTTATATGCAATCGAATTAGATCAACCTCTGGATGATATCGTATGCCCAATTATACCAGGATCAATAGACATTGATTGGAATGGAAATGCAGCCACTTGTTTAGAGGCAGGGGGCGCACAAAACGCAGAATGGTCTGGTAATGTTTTGGAGACAAGTGTTTTAGAAGTTAGCAAGACCACAAGTTTTCGACGTAACGTAGTTAAAGCCAGCCGGCCTAATAAAGCCTGCATTAATTGTGATGCATATTCGTTTTGTAGATCTGGTTGCGGTGTGCTCGCCAAACACTGGAACCCTGAAGTGGACAAAGACTGTCCTGGTTTCAAAGGGTTTATAGATCATACACGCCATCTTTTCGAAAAAGGAGCAAGAGCAAAAAATTCATCCATTAACTCCTGAATACTCATAAATCGATAAACATAATGAGGGCGAAAATGCAGCAAGCCAGTGAACTACAAATTCAGATAGATGATGTTCTGTCGTGCTTGGGCAGCTGTGCAGGATGTATCCTTACTAGCTCAGAGCGCACCATCACATCACCAGATATGTCGTGGGATCTTCTTGAAATTATACAAGAGAGAACAAAGAATTACCTTGAAGACCTAGAAAAATTGAACAGGATAAATATAACATTTGGTATAGCGGACCATGTTTTAATGGGTGCGGACTACATCGCCAAACTTCACAAGGTCGGCTCTGACATTATAACCACTGGATGTCCATCAGATATTGAGCATAGTGCAGTATTCTTTTCGACTTCGTTAGTAGCAAAACCATCAAAAGTTCTCGAGACACTCCGGCAAGTTCATCATAGTATTTCCGGACCAATTAGCCTTATACCACTTGTAGTTTTAGATGGTAGGATCACAAAATCAATAAAGTTCGGACCTCGCTGGAAGTCGATGGTTCATGAGGCAAAAAGGCTATTTGGTAAAGTGGATCTGTCTATCAACCTCTCTAGTTCAGGTTGCTGTGATATCACTCCTCACGAGCTAATTGCCTTTGCAAAGGATTATAATTTTAGTGAGTTAACCGTCAATTGGGCTCCCTCCTTATCCAATGCTCATGAAACAATAGATAACATCGAAGTAATTAACGACTGGATTATGGAGTTTGATACGCTAGCACAAGGAGTAGAGTGGATCACCACAAGTTACAGACCGGTCATTGAAAAGACAATAAATGCCTTAAAGTGTAATGGTTCAGTAAGTAGTGGACAAGTAATTAAAGACATGATGGAAAGTACTATACGTCATTCGCTCCAATTCGATTCATTTGGAAATTTGATGCCTAAGCTAGAAGCTGTAGGAGACATTACCCATGCGCCACGCCATGGTTTAAAAGTAATGGGCAATATACAACATAATTCAATTAGCGAAATACTACAGCAAGGCATTGGAGCGGTTGAACGTAGCGCTATGAAGATACATGCTCGAGGATGCTGTGGAAGCTGTGAGTATTCCCCAATATGTGCAGGGACAGGGTTTCATGTTGCAACAAATGTTGTGAGAAATACAGGTAAATACAGGCACAAAGATAAATGTCCCCATTTGGCATATAACTTAATAAGAAGAATTAATAGTGGGATGCAAGAATCCAAATAGTCTTTGTACACACAAGACTATTTCACATTTCGTTCTAGGTCATAAAATACGCGACAACGTACAACATCTTTTGCACATCGCTTTTTAGTTCGGCGGTCCCTGCTATAAATGTAAACGTTCGGCCTGAGCGACCTAATGCCTTTGAAGTTCTGGGTTTAAGTTCAGCCTAACTTAGTTTAGAAGTGGCCTAGGAAATTTAGACAGGTCGTATAAGTGGATATTGCTCCTGAAACTGGCATGATGCCAAGAACAGGAGAACCCTATGACTAGACGTCCAAGGCGCAACCACAGCCCGGCTTTCAAAGCGAAAGTGGCTTTAGCAGCAATCCGCGGTGAGAAAACACTGAGTGAATTAGCTCAGGAGTTTGATGTGCACCCTAACCAGATCAAGCAATGGAAGGATCATGCGCTGGCCGCCATGCCGGATGTTTTTGGTGCCGACAAACAGAGGAAATCTGCCCCTGAGGTCGACCTCAAGCATCTGCATGCCAAGATCGGCGAGTTAACTCTGGAGAATGATTTTTTGGAAGGAGCGCTCACAAAAGCGGGCTTGCTGAGCGCCAAAAAATGATAAACCGCACTCATGACCTATCGATCACGCGTCAGACCAAGGCTTTAGGGATCTCGCGCAGCTCCGTTTATTACGTGCCCAAACCGGTCTCAACGGAAGAGCTGGCCTTGATGCGACGGCTCGATGAACTGCATTTGAGTTACCCTTTCGCCGGAAGCCGTATGCTGCAACGGCTTTTGAAGGCTGAGGGCCATAAAGTTGGCCGCTTCAAGGTCCGCTCGCTGATGAGGAAGATGGGCATTGCGGCCCTTTACCGGCGCCCCAACACCTCCAAGCCAGCAACAGGGCACAAGATCTATCCATATTTGTTGCGCGATCGGGAGGTTAAACGGCCTAATCAAGTCTGGGCAACGGACCTGACCTATATTCCCATGGCAAAGGGCTTTGTTTATCTGGTCGCCATCCTCGACTGGTACACCCGTAAGGTCCTGTCCTGGAGACTATCAACCACTATGGAGGCCGACTTTTGCATTGATGCTTTGCAGGAAGCATTGGCCAAGTATGGTAAGCCGGAGATCTTCAACTCAGATCAAGGATCGCAATTCACCAGCACGGACTTCATACAAGTTCTCAAACGAGAAAACATCGAAATTTCCATGGATGGTAAGGGGGCATGGCGGGACAATGTGTTTGTCGAACGGCTCTGGCGCACCATCAAGTACGAGGAGGTTTATCTCAAAGCCTACAACAATGTACGGGAGGCAAGGACATCTCTTGCAAACTACATAACCTTTTATAATCAGCGTAGACCGCATTCATCGCTTGACGGAAAGACACCGGATCAGGCTTATTACAACAAAGACCCGCAGCTTACTCAGCAAGCAGCGTAACAGGAGCAGATCCACTTATAAATCTCGCTCACCTGTCTAAATAAACCGGACCACCTCTCTCTTTCACTCATGAAATCGTCACTTACTGATGGACCATCGAACCAAATGGCCCAACTTTCCCCCGCAGGGGAAATGATACGGGTGTTTCCGACCACTACAATCTCAACCCGTTTTATATGATCCGGCAGTGAGGCAGCTTTGGGGAGCCGAACCGCTTGATTCCGGTTTGACGTGAATACTGCACATTCGAACACAGTGACCTCCTAAGGGGTATGTTTAGTGTATATACAAGCTACCTCATCGTAAGGATATGTCGAATGTATATCCCTACTGAGAAACCACCTAGGGCACAAACGTCCCTTTTGTGTCCAGATCCACCGCGCCACACATACCAGCTCCGGTGAGACCCATAGACAATTATTGTAGGTCCCAGAAGGCCCATCGGGGGCTGTTACAGTCTCGTAAGTAGGGTGATAGATGCGGGATTTATTTTCAAAAGTATCTGCCCACAAAACAGGGGAGGTGGGCAAAGAAAAATAAGCTAGTTCAAATATACTGTGTCCGATAGTGTTGTTTACATCACCAGACACAGTATCATATGTCTAAATACTTAAGGAGTTGGAATAGGGTCTATCGGAAGATCCATGTAAGGCTATTCACTTCACTACTACAAGCCGTTGATGCATTACCAGGGTTAAACGGAAGCTCATCACCAGAGCCCAAACTCTTAGTCGTCGTGTTGACTTTAATTGTGTAAACACTCGGCCCAAGGTCTGACGTAGCTAGATCAATACATCCTTCCATAGGAATGTTATCGTACTTGATTGAGAAGCCAGAGTTTGAACCGCCCCCACCATCAGCAGCAGCAATAGTTACGACCCCTTGAAAGGCGTTTAGGACACTTGATCCGTTAACCATTGTACTGGGAAGCATCTTGATTACAGAGGAGTTTCCAATACCGTTGTAGTTGGATTGCCCACTGTATAGGTTACGAATTTTGGATTGTATTGAGGCAAGCTCTTGCATAGCCTCTGTTGATTTTCTAGAGTCTTCAGTGAGCTGGTATGTCACAAATACTGTCACTAGGATGCCTGCGATAATGCCCATAACAAGAAGCATCTCGGTGAGTGTCGCACCCTTATTACGTCTCTTGGTAATTGCAGCCTGCCAATTATTTTGCTGGCTTTCATATTTAGTCATCTATCATTTCTCCTTTTGATAGTATGTTATTTTTTAAAATATCATAAGCAAAATTACCACTAGCTATCGATATTTATCCTATTAACAAGGTCTGCCAAATTTCTAAACAAAACTGGGGTGACACTATCTTTATCCAAAGATGATACCTTATCCAGAATATATTGCTCTTCCGGAAACAAAACATCATCAATTAATTTAGTTGATGGGCTATCAAAGTATGTTTTAAGAATGTCACAGTATATATATTCATTCTTTGTAGTTTGATCATTGCCATAAACAATTTTCAATTCAATCAATACATCAGAAAGAATATTGGAAACTGTCAGTATATTGGCTATGGCAATGTAAACTCGCTCACGCGTTGGAGCAAGTATTGCAGTTTCTGAGAATTGAGCTGCACCAACCAGTTTGAAAGAAATAGGACCACCGGCAACATCCCCAATTAGTTTATCTGCAGATTTATCTTTGTTAGATTTATTGCTCAAACTATTTTACCTTAATCTATGCTGTTTCCTTTATAGGCCTTAAAGAACCGAAAACATATCAATTAGTTCAAATATTCGTTCCCCGATTGCCATTATTACATCCATGACAACCCTATCCGGAATTATCCCGTACCAGAGCGCAAATCCACCAGCAACAAGGCCTAAAATGAGTAATGATAACAGCGTTTCAACAACCAGGTTTAGAGCCTTAATAGGTAAAAGCAGTAGGCGCATAAACCTGTCGAAAACAGCATATACATCCTGAGAGCGGTATAAAGGTTCCATACTTTACCTATAGGTTTATTTTTCCTAATATATGATCTAATTGTTATCCCTAAATTAGGATTGAATAAGGATCAAGTAGTATTATGGTCGGTCAGGTCGTTCTTGGATTATTTTTTGTCTTTCTTTCCCTGCTACCTACCTGGCATTTTGCAAATGCTTCTCCCACTACACCCTGCCAGTTACCAGGCGTTAACCAACCAGTAAAATCTGGTGGGATTAAATGGCCATTACAAATCCAGTTGGAAGAGGAGTTTTTAACTGCAGTTTGTAAACTTCGAACAATACCCGGTGATGTTCGTCTAAATTTCTATTTTCCGACAACTGATGCGTCAAAGTCGTGGGATTTCAACTTCTCACGATTTGATTTTGACTATAAAATGGTACATTCACTAGTCCAAGCCACAATAATGACAAATGAGCAAAAGATATCGACCAACAATGATCGCAAATTGGCCAGAGTGCAAAACTCCGTCATCCAGCTGGCAAGCCATGAAACAAGGGATGGGGTATATTTCGCACTGGAAGAGCATCATAAAAAGCATAGACAGCTTGCTCTCTGGCTTCCCGTGCATGTGCGATTGAAACCCGTGAGCCTGTTTGGTGCGGATTTTGTCTTAACCATGAGACTTGAGCCTAATGCCAATCATCTGGCCCTTAGCAGTACTGGGAAACGTCCAGGGCTGCGCTTATACGGATTGACTAAACTTACTCAAATGGGTGGTATGGAAATGGATGACTGTCCTGCAGCCATACCATATTGTTCCAAGCTCCCTAAAAAGGTCATCTTTACGGCCCCATGGGTTGTGACGGGTCTGAAATTTGTTGCTCATGGTGAAAACCTCAACAACGTAATAAAAACTGCCACGCGCTCATATAATGCAAAGCTGGCCAAGTACCACGAAGGAGGTGAGTATCTAGGGAATAGGTTGCTAACTGGTAACCATACCTTCATGGACGGCCACACGAAGTTGGAACTCGATGCATCGCAAAATGGCAACCGGCATACTTTTTCCATTAAGTTTGTCAAAGGTAGTCGCTATAAGAGCCCAATGGCCAATATATGGCAGAAATTTCGCGTGAGTACACCGCCCTTGAGTACAAGATCAACAGCACCGGATGCAACAGGCGTACTCTTCTAAGGATGTTAAAAGAATAATATTGGCGAGCAAGACTTACTGAATGACATGACCGATGACGGCCAAACCACTGTCATGCAAATACTCTGGCATCCGAATGACTGTTACGGTCGCCACTCGTTTTTGAGTTATGATCTTTGGGGGACCATCGTCACGGGGAGATTGGTAGGTTAGAATGATCGGGAACTTCACTTTCCATGCATACCTACCACGATAATTACCCGTTGCGACCACCTGGCCTGGCCCATTTGGGGCAGCCATAGCCACAAAACCAAGCTGGAAAATAGTATTGAACTGGCCACTAGGCTTTAAGGCCTCTTCAAAGCTGCTCCAGCCATTTGGTGTAAGTTTTTTCCGTGAAACGGCCATTTGTTGGCGATAGTTCACAAAGTCATAGCTATGGAGGTTGGTGATCGCATCGATGGTCCATTTTACAACATACTCATTTGTATGATTAGGGGCATCCAACGGAGGAAGCTCCATGACCACACCCTTTTCAGTCGTCAAGATATACCTGTATCTGGCGGGCTTCTCCCATATTATGAAGATCCCAATAACAAGTGCGGTGACGATAACTAGAAGCGCAATGGCAAGTCTAGCCAGATAGGTATTGCGAACATAGCCGTATTGCCTCCCCAATAGGATTATCTCGCTCATAACCTCAGGCGAATAAATTGGATAGCGGCGAGGCGTTTCCTTGCTTTTTCGTCCATTTTGGGGATGAGCCAGATCTTTCAATTCACTTTATCCTATTATTTACCTTTAATTATCTTTATAGTATATTTTAACTCTCACTAGAGAGCAACAAAATTACCCTTATTCCTCTGATACAGAGAAATTTACAGACCAATGAGGACGAAAAAATGATGAACAAGGTTCACAACCTATATTATCAAGGTCTCGCCGCTGTTTCCGTTACAGTCTTAAGTGCCACACAAGCGCTCGCAGATAATGGCACTACTACTGATAAACTAACATTCGGTGGCGCGGCTGGAACTATTTCAGGTCAAATGGATAACATTAAAAAACTCGGAGTTGCATTAATCTTCGCTGCTGGTGTTTTCATTCTCCTGATCGGGTTCATAAAATTCTATAAGGCGGCAAATTCACAAGGACGGGACGCAGGTTACGGCACCGCTCTAGCGTTATGCCTCATTGGAGCTGCAATGATGGTCGCCCCCGCAACAACCGGGATGCTCACAGAAAGCCTCGGACTGGGTAGTGCCGAGTTTGACAGTGACACTAAGTTTTAAGGCAATCTGATCGATGGTTAACCAGCGCGTTCCTCTCTTATTGTTTGGTATCCTTTTATGTCTACCGGAAACGGTTTTTGCGCGCACTGATCCCGGTTCATCACCGTCCACCAAACCTAGTACTATAGATACGGTCGGGGCAGTTTTAAAACGGGCACTCGAAGACAGTTGGACACCGTTTTTTATCCTTGTGGTGATCATTGCTGGCTTAGTTGGACTGATGTTCATCTTTAAAGGATTTCTAAAACTTGCAGGGGGGGAGCGCGGTGGAGGTGTAGGCGTTGCTTTAAGCTACATTACAGCTGGTGCCGTCCTCATCGCCCTTCCAGATGCCGCCGGAATGGGAATGATATCGCTTTTCGACTATGCTCAGGGTGGTGATACACTTGTCGGATCGCACTTGGATTTTTCTGAGGGTGAGAATCCTGATAAGAACTTTCTGGAATTATTTCGAGTAACTGGTGACCATACAGTAGCCGAAACCCTAAACTGCTTTGCGCAAGCAAAAGATAAACAAATCACAATGGCACCTGCCACTTGTATGGCGCAAAACATTGCCACAAACATCATTCCCATACTCATTGTTGTTGTCTTTGCACTTCTCTTTTTTGTCGGTTTTTTACTGTTTGCAAGCGCAGTAATTGGCCTTGCCGGTGTCAAAGAAACACGCCAACCCACTAGCGGGCTCATCACGCAAGGATTAATTGCAATACTCATGATGAATTCGCCGTTCTTGATGGAGGTTTTGACCACAACCTTTTTAGGAAACATTTCAGGACCGGTTGGAACAAGTGGCCTTGTTCAAGAGAGTAAATTTTTGTCCTATAACGGGGGAACAGGCAACGGAGAGTTCGAGGCTTTATTCAAGTACAAGGAACTTGTTAAATACTCTTTGTGGATCGCAGCGGGATTTGGCGTTGTTACATTTGCCCGTGGTCTTACTATGGCGCACGCAGTCTCCAAACATGGACGTCAGGTGGGAACTTATTCCATGGCAATCGTCTTTGTTATTGCCGGGATCGCTCTAACGAACCTGAAGGTTACTTCTTGTCTTGTGCTAAATTCCTTATACGGCAATGGTGCTTCGCAAGCAGGACTTTGTGAGTAATTCTAAAACTTGGGTTCCTTAAGCGTGAACGGCCTCGGATGACACTTTGAGTCTCCCACAATGAAGTGGTCCACGTTTATGATTGAACTGGCCCGCCAATATGATCGCTACGTCTATCGCCAGATAGCTGCTTTGCTTCGAGAAGCAGAGATATAGTCAATTCTGGTGTATGAGCATTTGCTTAAGCAGCTTTCTGATCGGGTTGTTGTTGTTCAATTCCATCTTTGAAGTCGATGCCTGTGATGAGTTTGCCAAGATCGGCAAAGCCGCGTAGTTTTCGCCATCTTGTCTGTGCGCATTGCGCGAGTTTGAACATCATCTGCAGCATACCATCGCGGCTCAGGCACCCCTTAGCGCGTTTGGTGCGGTGTCTTATAGTAGCGAATGTGGATTCAATGGGGTTAGAGGTGCGGATGGACTGCCAATGCATCTGCGGAAAATCATAGAACGTGAGGAGGTCGTGTTGGTCCTTGAGAAGGCATTCTACGGCCTTGGGATACTTACCCTCAAACTGTTCAACAAACAGATCAAAAGCCGTTTCAGCCTCTGCCTTCGTCGGCGCCATCCAAATATCCTTTAGGGCAACCCTTGCCTTGTCCTGCACAGACTTGGGCAGGTAGCCCACGATATTGTTTGCCTTATGCACCCAGCAGCGTTGATGGCGGGTCGTGCTGTAGACTTGGTCAAGGGCGAGCCAGAACCCCATAGCCCCGTCACCGGTTGCCAGTTTGGGCGCGTTCATGCCACGCTCTTTCAACTTTAACAGCACCTCCCGCCAGCTCTGCGTGCTTTCGCGCACACCGTCCTCGATAGCAAGAAACTTCTTGTGTCCCAGCGCATTAACACCAATCACAACAAGGGTGCACAGTTTGATATCTTCTGCCCGTAGGCCGCTGTAAATGCCGTCCGCCCAGATATAGACCCATTCGTCCTGATCCAGACGAGACTGACGCCAGTGTTCATACTCGCCCTTCCATTCTCTCTTCAGCTTGGCGACGGTACTGGCAGAAAGACCACGCGCCTCGGGACCAACCAGAACCCTCAAGGCCTCTTCCATCTCACCGCTTGAAATCCCTTTCAGGTAAAGCCACGGTAAGGCGGCTTCCTGACTTCTAGCCTTGCGCACATAAGGAGGTACAAGGGCTGAATGGAATGTCACAGCTTTGCCGGAGCGTGCGCGAACCTTGGGTACCTTCACTGAAACGGGGCCAATCCCGGTCTGGATTTCGCGCTCAGGATGGTAGCCATTACGCACAATTCGAGCTTTACCACTCTCTTCAAGTTCACCTTGGTAACTGCCAAGAACAGACTGAAGTTCGGCTTCAATAGCTTTCTGCAACAACTCCCTCGCTCCTTCACGCAGCAATTGTGTCAGTGGATCATCAAAACCAGCTCTTTGACGGGGAAGATCAAGAACATTATCCTTATCCATGGTGGCGTATCTCCTACTGGTTGAAACGTTGATTTGGTCATCAAACATTCAACCCGATACGCTGCTATATCAAAAGCCCCATACACCAGATTCAGTTATAGCTCCGAGAAGCAGGTTGGCAAGTGAACGGCAGGCGTGTCTAGCCCTTTTGGAGACAAAAGGGGCCAAGGTTATCACGAAGCAGCTGAAACAGGGCCGGTTCGGACTCAATGACGGTCCTGAGACCGGCTGTGGCCACAGGATCGCAATTCAGCCGAGGGTATAACAATCATCAACCACCAGAAGACGGTTCACCGTGAGAGCTTAATCTATTTACAAACCCAAACAAATAACGGTGGGCTTCCTTGTATCCCGAGACACACCAAACTATAACCTTAGCTTGCTATAAAGGGACATCAACTCATTCACATAATGCTGCAATAGAAACGTACCCTTTGGGGGAAGAATACTTGCTGTTCCAAAGGGTCGAATTTTAGAGCTCTCCCATATGACAGCATCTCCATTAGGAGAGGGTGTTGTCAGCGTATTTTTAAAGTTTGACATAAAGCTAGTAAGAACAAGCTGCTTAGTGAAAATACCGGAACTTCGATTAACATCCAGATCCAATACACTACCCTCATCGAGGCTTCGAAAAACTTCATGCCATGCCTTTATCACAAATGGATTAATATCTAAAGAATGACTAATAGGGCTCACTAAGAGTGGCAATTCGTGTGCGCTTAAAGTTGTTTGAAGTGACACCGATGAATAATTGAATAGCCAGACATTTTTATTAAATTTACGTGCCAGCCAACCGCATAAGCTCTGAATGTCAACAACATCGCGGTTACAATGCGGCATGGTTAGTTGACTCAAAAATGTCTGGCTATTTACTAGATCATAAGGCCAGGGGTCATTCGTTGCAACAGGAACTATACCAACAGAAGCATCCGGCTCCCTCTGTTGTATTGAGAGTGCAACGAGACATCCGATTAACGGGTTACCAAATTGTATAATATAATCAAATTCATAGTAGTGTTTAATCAGTTCATTTTCTTTTATGTTCAATATGTGCTCTAAAAATAGAGCATATCTGTCCATAGAAGACTCACACAATGAGTTAAATCGCTCATTTGATAAGAATGCCGTCTTGTATGGCCCGATCATATTAGACTTTCCAGCCACTTAGTTATTTTATCAGGACCGTATATCTCAATTGATTTATCCATTTGGTAGAATAGCTTTTCCCAAACAGTGCATAAGTTCGTTCTTCCATACGGGCTTCCTGTTGCATGTATGGCTTCACTCATACACCCGCCTTGACAAGACTGTAAGTATGGACATGCCTTACATTTGTTATCAAGCATACTAGGCCTGGCGTCTAAACGATCCCATACATCTTCATCAAACGTACCAGATATCGCATTCCCCCATGGCATTTGTCCTGAGTCAGCCATATCTAAACAAGTGTACAGACTGCCGTCTGGCTCCAATGAGATGGATACTTTTGAACAATTACTTTGGAATGGGCATACACTTCCTCCATTGGCGATCTTAAGGCGCCTTGCTAAGAGGAGAGAAAACGGTTCCACATTCACTTTTGAGTGCAAAATCCACTCATTGAATGCATCGCCCATAACATTGGATAATCCCCCCACATCTACGGAATCGATCTGGCTCCTTCCTTGGAAAACAGGCCGTAGAACTAGTGAGTATTTTTTTTCATTTGCATAATTAATTTCAGTTGGCACATGTGCCAACGAACTACTGTCAACAACGAAAACCGCACCAGGTAACTTTCCACGTCTACGCTTAAGTATTTGCTGTGAACTGTTAAATACATTCCGGTAATGGCTTGCAGAGCCAGCAAGTGTTCTCTTACTACCTAAATGATCAACAGAAGTCCCCAGTCTGCCATTAAACAGGGTATCTAGGAACTTAATACGTTGAGGCGAACCTAAGAGGTTCGATTGGGCGCCGTCGAGCACCTGATGAAAGGACTTCAATAAAGTGCGTCTACCAATATGTACGATTTTCTCTAGTTCTTTGGGAGGGACCATCATAATTTCCCCCCCTACATACTGGATACTGACTACACTATAACCAGTATCAAATCCAAGTTTAGGAAACACTGACTTTTGAAGAAAAGTTAATGCTTTCTCATACTCATTAGCAGACATACGCTTGGTTTTCTGCTTGCGCCATGAAGAACAGTAACTACAACTGGCTTGGCAGGAGTGAGTTAAGCGTACATGTAATGTAAGGTGTCCTATTGTCCTAAGCCCCGGCATTTATATTTTTAATATGACTATCTGTCATATATCGATTTTTTAGCTTGGGTAACTGTACTGTGCTTTCTCGTCCTATCCCACTGTCTTGATGCGCCATTAGGACAGAATCCAACTCATTATGATTATCGCCAATGTGATCATCTTGATAAATATGGTTTACACCGTGCTTTGGTGCAATTGAACTTAGTTTGGCTATCCCTTTTTCACCCTTATCAGATGAGTTTTTCCTACTTTCTCGAAGCAAGCTATTCTTTTTAAAAAAGAATTTCAGTAGTGGCAGCATAATATACAGCTCTATTTTGTTGCATCAATGTTCGAAATGATTTGTTTTAGATTATCTATAACCTCTGGCTGTTCAGCCTGTTCTTTTAAGTCTGCGATAAGGGCTTCGGTTATGATATTAACTGTATGATGAACAACTTTATTCAGATTGCCACCTATATCAAATAACAGTGGCTTCATAGTTGCTTTCAGCTCGTCTGAGAGGTGTACTGGAAGCACATTGTGGTATGCATTTAAGACATATGGGTTTTTTGGCTTGTATGTATCTGACCGATCGCCCAATAGAATTTCAATTGGCAAATATTCAAGATAGCTAGTAATCGGAATAAGTTCACATGAGAATTGTTTCCGTTCTGTGTATAGCTCGCAAAGCTTAACAATCCTCTGTAAATATGCCTGAAAAGCTTCATCATCAGTTGTGCTGTCCGGCGGTAGAAAAGATATGCTAACATCCAGATTAGACAGAGTGTCCAAAATCATGGAATATTGATAATCTTCTAGCAGCAACTCACTGGGTACTTCAACAATGGTATTTATGTCATGTTGTGACATATAGATAACCGCATCTAACCAATCATCAGGGAAGTCTCCATCTTCCAACTGCAGAATTATACCAATTTCACCTAAACGATGGTCGTCTTGCGATCTTAAATTATCAAGAAGCTGAATGGGGTCACCAGTATCAATATTTACGGACCAGACGCCATATTTATTATTATTCCTATCAATACACACAAAAGGTGTATCAATTATCTTATGGTTTTCCAATGTGCTCAAATTAATCATATCGATACCCTGGTTATCGCCAGCCCCTTGAACCATGGCAGGCACTATGGCAATTGCTATAGCAAGCTCCATGACATGCATCTACCATTGGCGGGGCTGTTCCTGTAAAATCATCGGCTGACCCTTGCTGGTTGGCAGCGTAGATCTTAGATAATTCTGGGAGATACTTTTGAGCCAGACTCTCATCTTCTTCTCCTAACCTATTGACAAGTGTAAAGAAGAGTGAGGACATTGTGATCCTTACTTTTCTCTGATCAATCAACGGTGCAAGTTGTTCACGCAGAGCGATATCCTCAGATGATAATTTATCTAAAGATGATAACTTAGAGGACAAAAGATCATCCGAATGTACCGCTGCTTCAGCAATACCGTGGGTAATCGCCATTAACATCGATGCGGAGATAACTGCGCTTTTCACCTTAACATTCTTATCCATTTCTTATCCTTAATAACATTTCAGCCCTATTGAAAAGTGTCTTACTGCCCGAGCATTCACCAGAATCATCGACATAGGATAATGCGAGGCAACCAGAAGAGCAAATTACCCTATATTCACAAGAATGACAAAGAGCAGCTCGCCTTTCAAATCGCCTTGATTCTAGTACTTTAGGACTTAGTGAGGATCCGCCTTCAGGCCCGGAGGTTAATGCAGTACAGCCAAATTTGTAACCTTCAGCATCAATTGTATGGAACCTACTATCGCATTTTCCTGACCAACAACCATACCCGACCTTATTTTGATCCTTAAGTGTATCAACGGATGCCAACAATCCATCAAACGGGCTCAAATATAATTTGTCCCCTTGCGACCGATCTTTATTCCAAGCCAAATAAGCAGTAAGCAGTGAAGCCATTTTTTTCGAATAGTATAAATTGTCGACGCCAATGTAGTCCCAGTTTTTATCAGCATACCCTGTTTGAGTTAGTCGCTCGATGTGGCCATGTTTAACACCTCTTTGTGACAACTCGTTCAATAAATGGATTGGGTTAGGGTATGAATCAAAAAACTGTCTTGTTGCGGTCATAACAAGATATGGTTTTATACCATCAGATAGCATGCGGTCCCAGTTGTTCCAAAACCGAGCCTCATACTGGACATTAGACTCTAACTTAGCTCCCGGCAGTAACCTAATAACTGGGTCCCAAGAAACACCAATACTAGAATTAAAATGAGTATGGTATAATTGGGACCAGTCGCGATTATATGTCATGAGGTTCGTTTGGATACCATGTAGCAACTCCACATCAGCCCTGACAGTCTTGCTCAATATGTCAATAGATTTACTTAAATATTCTACACCTAGTAGGGTCGGTTCTCCGCCATGCCATTGAATGAGAACCTTTTGTCCAGACTTAGCTAATCTATTTATATGTTCACCAGCTTCCTCAATTTGGACAAACGTCATCCTCTTTGGGTTCGAGGGTATAAAGCAATGCAAACAGTGAAGATTGCATCCTTCAAATACTCGTATATAAACTAAGTGATCAAACTTCGGGGCAAATATACTTTCTGCACTCATGCATCAATACCCTCTCGAATTTGTGTTAGATATTGAATGGCAAGTTTTTTATTATCAGCGCTTTCTAACAACCATGAGCTCACATGCCGGAGATGTGAATGGTATCCTGAACACTCATAGCCATCATTCTCTGGTACATTTGGGGTAATAGGACATCCAGACTTACAAAACTCACTATAGCTACACTGTGAGCAATGGGCATTGTTGTGGCCAACATTATGATAGCGTATCCATTTCCGCCGAAGGGAAGAACCAACAAATGTCATGTAACCATCAGATACATTACTAAATGGAGGTTCAAATGAACTTCGATCTGGGCAACTGTTTAACCCACCATCAGGCTCAATAACAACAAAGCTTGTTTGGCAATCTCCTCCCCAGCGATCTCCATTAACCCCGTGAAGCATACCTGCAAGTGCTGCACGTGTAACGTTAACTGCTGGAGCCTTACCAGCCTTCCTCATCTTGACCATTACACTATCAAACAGGTCGTTTAGAAATTCAGCATGTTGACGATTATTGGGACGATCACAGGATCCAATATGTTGCCCATAGTCATTGTAACGCTCTATGCTAAAACGCGAAAAATTATTTTCTTCCATAAAGTCAACGATCTGATGCGTTCTATTAATATCAGAACATGTCGGAACCATAATCGGAGTTATTCCAATTCCAGACGAACGTGCTAGCTGAACCTTTTTGAGCCACAACTCTATATATGTGTTCACTGAGCCCTTTAGTTTACGTGAACCAAAATCAACCGATGTTCCAATTTGATTATCAAATAACTCTTTAATCACCGGCAGGTGGTCGGAGCGTAAGGGTATTAGAGATGTTTGAATAGATTGGGTAAACTTGGGAATATACTCTCCAAGTATCCTAGTTGCCTTCAAAAAGTAATCTGGTCTAAGTGTAAGGGGTTCACCACCATGCCATAGGATATGAATAGGTCTTGAATTCATTTTCTCATGCATTTGGGCCAGGAATTTCCCAACTTCGTGGAGCTTCCGTTCCGTCATCACATGTTTACTCTGCCTAATGCTTTCTGGCAAATAACAATGACTACAGCCTACCGTACACCTATTGGTCGGTTTTAGGTATATTGTAAGCATTATACCGCCCAATCCATTCCTACACGACTTTTGACTGTTGCTGGACTAAGTTGGTACCGTCCAATCATAGCATCAGCCCTCCCATCCAGGATGGAATTCTTTATGTGAGCAAACACCTGCTTCCAGCTCCAACAGTAATAAAATTTCCCCCCAAGGCCTCGTCCATACAAAACTGCGTCACGCATACAACCTCCTCCACATTCCTTAAAGTGTGAACAGGTAGTACAATCGACAGGAAGTTTTATTCGTCGTAAGCGCATAAGTTTAGCAGGACCACTCATGAGCATCTGATCGACAGAATCCGTCTCAAGGTTACCAAAACAGTAGTCAGTGTCCCCTAGATCGGCAAATTCGGAACAATTATAGACATCTCCATTTGGCTCAACACCAAGAAAACGTCCACCACAAGTTCTTGTCCATGGGCAACGCGCTGTCTCTAAGCCAACAACTGCTTTAAACATCTCATCGACAGGTGTCACATCAAAACTGGGCATATCTGCTATCCAGCGATCATATAACTCAATCAAGACTTTCCCATATAAATCAGGTGATAGCATCTCCCCACTACCATGGTCTCGCCCAGCCGGGTACCGGTAGTTAACGCGGATATCAAATGTCTGATTGTCATAGGACTTTGCAGTATCATACATTTCATGAGATGTAGCTATAGTGTCATTTGTGTATGTTCCGATCACCTTAGGATGAAAACCATCAGCAAGCATACTATCAAGACGCTTCCAAAAAATTCGCCCGTAAAGCTCACCGGATCCCTTATAAGTACGATTAATCCCATCAGGATCATAACTGGTTGAAACCGAACTTTTAAACGGCCCTTTAAGAAGGTCTTTCCACCTAGAGCTTTCATATCCTAGAATGTTCGTTTGCATCGAAAAATGTAAATTTGGATGCGTGATCCTCACATATTCCCAAGCTTTCCAATAAAAGTCAGGCCCCATTAACATAGGTTCACCACCATGAAACAATAGTAGGGCTTTCTCGTTTAAGTGGGGAGCCAGCTTATCAAAGTACCTTCGAAATCGGTCCTGAGACCATTTAGGGGCCCCATTTGCTTCCGGAGGGGCAGAGCAGTATGTACATTGGGCATTACAAAACTTAGTTGGCTTAATTATAACAACATTAATGCCCATTTTTTTATCCTATATTAGATTAGATTTGTGCTAATTTTTTACAATACCTAGAGCAAAGGTCAAGCATTTATCCATATCAGGCAGCTTTGCTTTATGGACTAGAAGTATCATCTAAATTTGGGTCTCCAGAATCACCAGTATCTAAATTAGGATTATCTGGATCATCTTCGTCATCATCATCTAAATTAGGATCATCTGGATCATCTTCGTCATCATCATCTAAATTAGGATCATCTGGATCAACCTCTTCGTCTTCGCCAGATCCTATTTCATCATCATCTGGTGCATGACAGTTACTATAGCATGCAGCATGACAACCAATATCCATTTGATCGGACGGGCTTGGCATTGTAAAGTCATCTGATCCATCACCACTGTATTGTGCATATAAATCCGAAATCTGTGGCAAGTATTCATCAGCAAGGCTTTTACCATTTACACCAATATTATTGATAATACTTAATAATGCAGGCTCAATGGCATTTTTAATATGAACGTTATTGATCATATTCTGTAATAGTGTGTATTCCGGACTTGCCAAGTATATTCCATTCTCTTTTGACCCAGATGGGTATTCAACCTCAAGTATACCATCTTGATAATGGGCAGCATCTGCGATACCTGCAAATATCTGAATGAGTACAGCAGTAGATAGAATTGAAATTGACGGAGGGGGCTTATGCATCTTTTCTATACTCTTCTTTAAGTTTATACTTTACTTGTTTTTTTAGAAGGTTATTTAAATTTTTTTTACTTTTTGTATTGTTGAGCTTTTCTTTTATATCCCTATGGAGGGCATTTAATGATAGATTGATTGTAGAGCGCAAGTTTCCAGCACCCCCTACAAGGATTGGTTTAATACGTTCCAGAATTCTCTGCTCATCTGCTTCGCTTAAAAAAAACCGCATCCGATGTGTAACATATTTGGGCCCCCGTGCGAGAGGAGGGTGTAAGTTGCCAGTTAGATGCTCTTGAACTATTCCACGTAAGAATGATCCAATTGGATATATCTGCCTTGTGCTATGTGTGTGTTGCATGTATCGCAAAGTAAGTATCTCTAAGTCATTGTAGAAATCCTCCCGCTCCTTCAGGTTACTTTTATATGACGGAAAGAGGCTTACACTCACATCTAAGTGCTCAAGGTCATCTAATAAACTGGAAAAATCCCTGACCTGAAGAAGCTGGTGTGGATTGATTTCTACAATGACATTTATCCCTGTGCTGACCAAATAAATGACTACATCCAGCCAATCTTCACAAAGGCTTCCATCATTCAACTCGATAGATATACTGACCTCTTTGATATTATATGGCGAGCTAGAAATATAGTGATTTAGTGTACTCAAGTTATCATTGCAATTGAGCTGTAGGCCCCAGATAGCATGTACTTTCTTGCTAGATCCGATGGCGACTATACCTTCTGGGATGCCTGTTGGCTTTCCCCCTTCATCTGCGACAAGTTTTGATAGTGTAATCATATGGAAAACTTTCAATAATGGTTACTGAAACCAGTTGTTCAAGCCTGAGCGCAGTAGGTCAATGCAAGCTCCTTATTCCCCGGTACCTCTAGCCACCCTCGTATAAACTTCAGGTGCGAATAGTACCCCGAACATTCATTACCTTCATCGAGAAGATTATTTGATGTTATTGGGCATCCTGATTTACAGAACGAGCTATTTTCACAGGTTGAACAATTGCTATTCCGGTGACCAAAAGTCTGATACCTTGTCCATTTTCGGCGAAGTGATGAGCCTATAAAGGCGGTATAACCATCAGTAACATTACTGAATGCTTCTTCAAAGGAACTGCGATCTGGACAACTATTCAAGCTACCATCAGGTTCAATCACAATGAAACTGGTCTGGCAACCACCGCCCCATCGGTCTCCTTGTAGGCCGTAAATAATACCATATATTGCGGCCTTGATAGCTCCAACCAAGGGAGAAGATCCTGTCTTCCTCATCCGCTCCATTAGGGCATCAAACAGATTATTCAAAAACTGAGCGTGCTCTTTGTTTGAAGGCCGATCAACCGATATAGTATTGTCAGAAAAGTTATTGTATCTTTCTACAGAGAATATCTTAAAATGATGGGAAACCATCCAATCTAATATTTGAAGTTCATGGCCTATGTGGTGCTTACATGCGACCATAGTCGGGATAACTTCAATATCAGCAGAGCGCGCTTTTTCAACCTTCTTGAGCCATATATCATGGTAAGTTGAAACGGATCCATTTAACTTTCTGGGACCAAAGTCAATGGAGCTTCCTATCCTTGATCTAAGGTTTTTTTTGATAAACGGGATATGCTCATCTTTCAATGGTATCAAGGATGTTTGTATCGACTGGGTAAATTTTGGCAGATATTGTTTCAATATCTCTACAGCGCCAGACAAGTAATTTGCAGATAAGGATAACGGCTCGCCCCCGTGCCATATAATATGAGGGGTTCGCTTATCGCCATATTTTTGAGCCTCACTTAGGAAGTAACCTACTTTGTGTAGTGTTTTTTCGCTCATTTTTTCTTTGCTCATCCTAACGGACTCAGGCAAAAAACAATGAGAACACCCAATGGTGCATCTATTGGTAGGTTTTAGGTAAACAACCGGCATCTACTCAAAGCCCTCAGCCATAAAAACAATATGTGCGGGCAATAACAGCCTTTGCAGTTCCGGGCATATCTTCCTGACCACGGAACTCCACCCGCCAGAAATTACTATCAACACTAACCGCATACACATCATCATATACATCCACATATGAATCGTCATCAATGATAGTGCCTCTACTATAACGTAGACCATTAAGATATCGGGCTCTATTGGAGTTTTGTTTTCTATTTATAAAAATTCTAGCGCGGCTTGGATCTCCACCGCATTGCGGTTTATACACCAATCGTTGGGTGCTAGTTTGCGTTGACAGCCGCTGATAGGAATATTGAGCAACCATCCGTGGCAGCAGGTCTGATAATTTAATATTATCACCAGCAGAAATCCCTCGGCCTGTACTATAAACAACCGAGTCCATATCCATTTTATCAGCCTGTAAATCTTCGGTTTTGGTGGTTTTAATGGTAGCTGTGTTTGCTACTCCAAGATTTTGTTCAGCTGTCACGTCTCCAGACAAGTAGCTATTACCATCAACATAAAGGTTCAATCTAGCTTTCAAGTGCTCTTCAGCTACGACATTTGACTTAGCAACTATATGTCTATTTGCATATACATCTCTATTTGCATGTACATCTCTGCTGGCTAGCACATCCTGACCAGACCAAACATCAAGGACGACTTTCAGATTGTTGCCGACTTCAAGATCCGTATTACCTGTAATTTTGCTAACATTTTCAAGGGAGTGTCCATTCATATCTATAGACGTGTTCATCCTGTTTGCTTCTGGAATTCCTATATCATTGCGATAAAGATAGTCAGTAAGAAGTCCCTCATCGGTGAATGCCAGAGTTGACATGAAATGTCCCTTACTTGGCTTGACACCAGTTGTACCCCAGTTGGTTGCTTTGTCTTGCCAGCCACCTTGAAAGCCAGTGATGTAGCCTGAAGTACCACTTAAAGGATTTGACAGCATATGTCCCCCGCTGGCTCCAACGAAGGTGGTAATAAATCCTAGGAGATCATCCGAAATTGTAAGGCCGTCATATGATGTTATTAGCGCATTAAGTCCACCAGAACTATTTTTTTGGATCAAGAGAGCATATTTTTGATTAAATCCGTTTTTGTTAATGTAGCTGTCAGGAAGGAAGCCCATACCCTGTAAGGAAGTGCTTGGTATTGTTGCTGTTGCAGATGTGCGTCCTACAGAAACAACTTTTACTAAGGGTGCTGAAGGGGCGGTTGACTGAAGAGATGTTTTATTTGCTTTTATATACTCTGTAGCGGCTACCCGAATATCAATTATCTGATCTGCCAGTGCTTTGGCTCTTACTTTGATCATCGTTTCATTTGTCATTCTGACGAATGTTGTCATCATAACTGCAATTATGCCTACAGCAAGCAAACTCTCAATAAGGGTAGCACCCCTTATCCTTCTTAAATGAAGCTGCCTTTTTGTATGGATAGTATGAGATGTCATGCCAGCCTCCTAAATGCGTGTAAGTATAGTTGGGGTTCCATTTGGCAGTATTTTGCCACCGAAGGGACTAGGAAGGGTTACCTGAGAACTAGAGGGAGCGGCTGTTGGAATTCTACTAATTATTCTACTAAGGCTTGCATCATAGTACCCTACACTTAAAGAGTGCCCCTCAAAAATTGATAAAAGCCCGGCCGTTAATACTTCAAATGATATGGATGCCTTTCCAATAGGTTCCCTAACAGCATATGTAACCACAGAACTGGATGAAGTGTCGAAAATGCTTTCGAATGTCTTACCATCTGAGTAGTAAGAATTGCTCAAATTATCAGGCAGATATGAAGGTACATTAACAACACCGTTTACACAGCTGGTATTTGCACAATGCTTCGCAGCAACAGTATGGTAAACAGCCATATGATGGGCTACACCTCGGCTATCAATCACCTTGGAAGGCTGGACTTCACGAGACAAGAAGCTGACCGTTGCAATCAGGAGCAGCATTACACTCATACTATAAATTGCTTGCATCTCGATCCAACTCTATTCATGTACTCGTTTTTTTAGAAGTCGTTTGCTTGAAGCTGTAATAGACTCAAGTCTTTTAGCGCTTCCGCCCCCATCCTCAATTTTCATTTCACTTGCCTGGGCGGCAATATACGTGCCCAATTTCGGGATGTCCCCTTTTTTGATCAAATTTCGTATTCCCGCATCATTTTTGTCAATAAACAAAGTTTCTACGTTAACTTTTTGAAACTTGCCGCTTCTGCTATGCATCATTCTTTGATGTATTACTGCAACTAAACCTGTAGACAATTGACTGCTTGCAAATGTTTCACTCATCCCTTTTGAGGCAGCAAGAACGATCATCGCCTCAATAGCCTCCTGGACATTACCTGCGTGGATAGTTGAAATTACCAAGTGCCCTGAAATTGCTGCCCGTAGTGCCGCATATGCATCCTCAGCTTCGCGCATCTCACCCAGCAGAATGAAGCGAGGGTGTGCACGCAAAACAACTTTTAACGCATCAGAATATGACTGCCCTGATTTCAACTCTGTCTGGAAACAGTAACCTCCACGCTTACCCACTGGACCACTTAAAGTCATTTCGACAGGGTCTTCTATCGTAATGCCAGTATTACCCAACGTGCTTAAGTAATATTTCAATAAGGAATATGCTGTTGTTGTTTTACCGTTCCCGGTTCGACCAGCAATGAGAATTAGGCCACCACTATGGCCGATCGCAGCTAATCTACGCCCTCTAGTCGGGGTAAATATATTCAGATCCTGAATATTCGGGACATTGGCCATTGCTCTTCTGGCAACATACAATTGTCCTTGCACTGTACTGAGAGCTGCTATCCGATAACGAATACCACCAAAGTCAAGAAAAAATTCATCCTGTCGTGCCGCTTTGCGTAGGATTAGTTTGCCTAGTTGATCCAACTCCATGAGGACACTGGCAGGTAATCCGTTCAGGTTATTATCTTTATAGTCAAATCCCTTTATCATAACCTTCCCATTCGCGGAAAAATAAATATCCGTAAATGGTAGGGTTGATAACCTTTGTACGACTGTACTGCTCAGCGCATCTTCTAAGTCCTTGGTGTCGTCTAATCGGGCATTCATTAAATCATTTGACATTAATATGGCTCTTACATAGACGAACTCAAGTGCGTCGTTAGGATCTGCATACTTAAGAAAATCCAAAGCACAATCATAGCAAAACTGGATAGGGCTAGAATACTAAGTATCTTTGCAACTTTCGCAAAGGTCGATATGTTTTCGTCTAGCCATTGATCAGCCAACTCTTCAACAATCCTATCGAAATTCTTAAGTTCCGAGTATGCTCGCAAGTTCATAACGGCGCGCATTGTGGGGAATACATAACCACTTTTATACAAAGATTTGCCAATATTATTGCCGTTATCGTTTTGATATTTTATTTGCTGCAGTCTTTCTGCATACCATGGAGAAGCTGTCCTAAGTAAAGTTGGCAAGATCTTTGGTGCTGGCATACCCGTTGACATCATGCTTGAAAACGACATCAAAAATCCAGAACCAACAATAATACGATATAGTGAATATGGTGGTATATAATCGACATATTGTCGTACACGACCAGTCCAGCGCGGTAAGCTCCAAATGATAGCAAATACCAATAGAACTAATAGTATTATGCCTGATATAATATTATTATCAAGAAAACCAGATACTGTTGCCAGACTATGTGGTACACTTGGCCACTGTTCTATCGGTAGCATATCAGAGAATGTCGGTATGATTTTCTTTGACGTGTATATCAAAAACAGAATAGCAAATGAAAACAGAAAAATAGGATAACCTAGAGATCCCCATAAAGCACTTGAAATTTTAGAACCCGCAGCACTAACTCTTAGGTAACTTTTTATTGCTTTTGGAGGGTTTCCCGCAGCGTCTCCAGCACTAATGATTACACGGTTACTTTCAGGGATCCACCCCGCCAGCGCTTCTCCTAACCCTAAGCCATTTTTAATTACACGAGACCATTCTTTTGCAGCAACTGCACCTATAGCTTTGGGTTTTTTACCATCAAAACTTTCACAAAGATATATATTATCTAATGCCTTGGTTATAGTCATGCCAGCATCCAAAAACTGGAGAATTTGCATCAATAGATCATTTTGCTTACCTTTTGAAAGTTTAAATTGGAGCTGAATAAACTTTAGTTCAATATTATTCATTGTTATTGCTCCAATTTATCTTTCAAAATCTCTTGAATTCTTTCCTTTTCTACCTGCTGAAGCAAACCAATTTTTGACTCCACATCACGTGGATCCAAAATACCCCTACACATCTTTAAAACCCCATGCTCAATCATTGAAATCCCATTTAGATAGTCTTTCCAATATGTAATGGCTTTAGATCTCTGGTTATCCCTAGCTAAATCAAGAAATTGCTGATCTGTTACTACCGTTTCGGAGATAACTGTCCGCCCTTTATAATATTTAAGTATATTTTTTCCATTACCAGCACAATCAGCTACATTAATATACCTTGCATAGTCACCTACCAAACTTACAATTGTTTCGTAAGTGCTCTCACTAACGTAGCCCTTTTGAACAGCCACCTTCAGGTTGATTGTTTTCGTTGTATCTAGTACGGGTGCCAAACGTTGCCCGATAAGCCCTCGAACAATACCTGCCTCATAAATATAACTTGGACTAATCTGCATTTCTCTCAATCTTATCAAGATCGTGAATGCATCATTTGCGTGAAGCGAGCTCCATACACTGTGACCAGTGTTAGCTGCTTCCATAGCTAAGGTTCCTGATTCTTTATCACGAATTTCACCAATCATGATAATGTCTGGATCCGAACGTAGCGCTGATCCAATAGCTTTGTTAAAAGCCTCACGTCTCTTAGAAGACGTATCAGCATTCGTTACCGGTATCTGAACAGCTCTTGGTATTTCATATTCTGGAGGGTCTTCAATGGTTAGTGTTCGTTTCCCCGGCTGTTCCTCCATAATTTTACCGAGAGTGTTCTTTAGAGTAGTGGATTTACCAGATCCAGTTGGCCCTGCAATAATTACTGCCCCTTCAGGATGCTTTCGCATTATAGAAATGTCTTTCATATGATACGCATCAAATCCTAAATGGACTATGTCATTACTACTATCCTTACGCATCGGCAAAATCCGCACGGACAAATTAAACCCATCTGGAGATTGAGGATTAAACTGTAGTCGTAAGGCTTGAATATTATTGGGCAATGATACATCGCTACCAGTAGCACTGATACGTGCTCCCTGAGGAGTGCTAGGGGTATAGTTTGCGTCTGCCTCATCTGCCATGTTGAATGCCGCACCAAGTAAAAGCTTCCCATCAGCCGCGGGTAATTCCCGCAAAGGAATTATGTGCCCATCAATACGCCCTTCAATACGAGTTTGGAGGTTCTTTACTTCAAAGTGAACATCTGTAGCGCCATTCCTGAATGCCGTATCAATAATCTCAAGAAACTCTCTCTGACGCTCTACACCTTCATTGGCATTATCCTCTTCACCCAAACGTATACTACGATCATTTAGAGTGCGAATAATGTGTTCTTCAACGAGAAAAGCCTTGAACCAACGAATTCTCTTACGTGTTAGTGTCACAATTTGTAAGAGAACGTCTTCATCCTTGGAGCGTTTCTTATCGAGAAGGACAATAAGATTATCTTTAGGTTTCCCAATAATACAAATGGCATTACAAAGGTTCCCATTAACTTCAGCAATACCACCCTTTAAAGTGTGAACGGGTCCAGTATAGTTCCTAATAATTAAGAGCTGATCATCCCTTGGTGTATGAAATTTACTAATTGCTGAGGCATGTGGTGATCTTATCTGAGGCAAATTAGGTTCAGAGAGGGGAGCGGCCTCTACTCTGGCTCTATTTATCTTGCTAGGTACGCTTTTCTTACCTGTGGCGGCTGAGTGTGCTATTTTCTTCCGCCCCAAAGTTTCATTCTTTAAGGGTAACGGATTGCCATTTTTTTTTCTATGGTTAGAAGGCACAATATTATTGGCATTAGCGCTGCTCTTTTTAAATACAGAACGTATCGCGTCATTAAGACCCACACCGTATCCTTCCTATACTAGGATGATCAAATGAACAAATTAAGAGCCATAGGGCCTTGTCAAAGGAACGCTGGTACCTGATGGTAAGGTTATCATGGTATCACTATCCGTTACTACAATTCCATTTTCACCTATTTTGTGTACTCTCATTCCATTTGGCAAAATCGTCCCAACATTTACAGTAACCTTGCCATGGTAAGGAACCAATAGAGTTGCTTGTATTTTTCTACCTACACCACTAATGCCATATACAACAGGCAAGCTCTTATCTTGTTTAACAGCTCTGGGGGCTTTGGAACGGATTTCACGAAGTTGTTCTTGTAAGGCAGCATTTTCCCTTTCTAATTCAACTACTTTCTCATTGAGTTGATCTTTGCCATTTACTAATACCCAAAGCTCCTTAGCAAGCTTTGCCTCTTCAACCTTCTGCCGCATCAAGAGTATTTTATGCTTCTTTGAATTGAGTTCATCGACTGTAAGGCTCTCCTCAGAGGGCAATGATCCACCCATCAGGTTTTCAAGTGCTTCCTCTGCAGTTCGGGCCATTTCTAGCAATCGTTCAGCTGAATCATCCAAACTCGCCCCATCTGGTAATACAACGGATACACCAGGATCATCAGCGTCAGCATCTTGACCTTGATTACTGATGAGATCGAAGCCTTCAGCGTTGAAGTTTGTATTCTTCTCCTGCGCATAAGCCGCATGTAAAGTCGTGAGAGGTATAACTACGGCCGCAGCAAATCTAGCTAGTCGCTTGAGGGATCTTTTCATATGCTTTTCCATTTATTGTCCAGTCTCCACTGATCATGTTGTAATCAATTTCCTCAAAAATCAGGCCTGGCAGCAATCGAAATACCTCATTAAACTTTGTTGGTATGAGGTTAGTTTTGAATGAGAATGAAACCTGGCGAGAATACTTATCACCCGTCACACTTTCAAAGAAAATAGGTATATGCCTACTTTCAAAATAGGACAACAAAGCACCCTTTATGACGGAAATTTTAGCACTCTCAATATCTAGAGTTGTCCTAGGTAGGTTCTTCAAATCCCACTGTACAGACACTCTCTGTCCACTTCCCACAGGATCAGGATAGATAGACGGTTTAAAGGTATCAGTTATCAGTTGGTGCTGGACCCACTTAAACGGACCACCATCAAGTTCTAGCTTACCTACACGGTCTATACGCGCTGCAATATACCCACTTTTACAGAGAAACCCCTGCACTTTCCATCCTGCCAAAATAGCCGGGAATGAAGAGATTTCCTTTACACAAGACTGTAGAACAGCATAACCACGTGGTTGATCCTCCCATGGCATAGGAGGAATGGGTTCAGGCTCCTGCTTTACAGCAAAGTTATCAGTTGCATTTTCAACCTTTGTTTCAATCGCACGAGCAATCCGGGCTTTTTCTGCTGCATCAAAATAATAGAATGATCCAATGGCGCACGTAATCGTAGTAGCAAATATCAAACCAAGCTTGAGTAAAAGCTTGCTTTGATTTACCTCTTGCAAAACTACATTGGTTTTCTTTGGTAAAAGCGCTTCAATCGAAGTAGGCTTTGTACCATCTATATGAAATGATTTAGGTGCAAACACTTCGTCCCATTCACGGGACTCCAGAAGGTCTGCAAAGACCGTTTGCACTTCATCATAGTCACTAAATATCTGATCAACAGTATCATCATTTAGAACTTCACCATTTTCACATGCAATGATGTAGTATCCAGAATCTACCTTAAATGCACCAACCCATGTGCCAACCTGTGCCGAGGCCATACAGCCGGCAAGTGCCGGCATACCAACCTTATGCCCGAGCTGGTTAAAACCCAGCCCATATTGGCGTACGTAACCTTTTAAGATAACGTAAAAATGAGCTTGCACCCCCGGCTCTCTTGCCTTTTTACGCGCATAAGAGCCGATGTTACCTTTCTCACTAGGGCGATCCCAAACAAGGCCTACTGCATACTCTTTTTTACCAACAGTAACCCTAGAGAAGTTCGTTGCTGTATTATTTACGCCCTCACCACTTAAACTAGGCTCTGTTTCGGAAAGGGCCGAAAGTATCTCATCGTTTCCCGACATTTAGCCCCTCCGCCTAATGTCTAGTAGGGTAGGGGTAATCGAAATAACAACAATTTCTTTTTTTAAAGATGATGCGCGTGATCCACCCAATAACTGGAAACGAGGGCTACCTGTACCTGACATTTTTCCAGCTGCGCTAACTTGCTCAAAACCTGCCAGGACGAGTGTGGATCCATTGGGGATCTTGGCATGCTGTACCAAGTTACGTTGATTAAGTCTGCGAAGTTGCACACTAGTGCCATTTGATTCAAATGTATCAAATCCGTCATTTGCACCAGTCAACTCACTAATTGTAATACCGTATTGTAGCAATAAATCTCCAGAACGATCTACCCGTGGTAACAACTGTAAATTAAAGCCAGCTGACACTGTACCTGGCTCAATTGATGACTCCGTGCCTTCTTCTGTAGTTGTTACTTGTACTGATCGTACATAATCCCGTTGCTCGCCAACTTGCAGTGGTACGGGAATGCCGTTAAGTGTTGTCACACTTGCGGTGGTTACTACTGATACATCACCTTTTGAAGACAAAGCTTTGAGAAGAAGGTTAGAGCCATTCGTGCGGTTGTTTGGGTTTAAGATCGCCCAACCTAAGCCGCTACCACCAGCTCCAGCAACACTTGGTACCGAAGTTGTTGTTCCTGCGTTACCAATAGCTAATCCATATTTCCCGGCTGCCTCAACAACAGCTCCAATATCAATATCAAAATCATCTGTGTCGGTTACAGATACAGTATAAACTTTCACTGACAGAGCAACTTGTTGTGACAATCGATCATTTATGATCTTTAGATACGATGCCACTCGCTTTTGCGTGTTTGGATCAGCTGTAACAGTTACAACTCCAGTTGCCATACTAACGGAAAAACTCTGTCCACTATTTTCTGGGATAATACTAGCCAGTCCCTTGTCCAACTCAGTCCAAACATCACTCGTAGATTTGGTCCCAGCTGACTGGCCAGATGTCACGCCTCCAGAATCTGCAGAGGTTTGTGAGTTAGACGCAAGATCAAACTGCATAGAGGCAACACTTGGAAGTGCAGGAATGTCATAGGTTCTGGTCAATACACTATCAAAAACAACAGTTTCACCATCATAACGCCATGAGAGATTGTAGTTCGCAGAGACAATGTTTAACAGACCACTCAATGCGCCCTTGTAGTTTAATTGAACAGTTTGCATTTCATCATCACTCTTACCAGAACTTCCCATCACTGATGTTGGGTTAGTCAAAGCAGCAAGTCCAGTATCCATCGGGAAACCTTGCGGAACTGGTCCAGATGGCATTTCACTTGTCGCATTGGTATCTATAGGCGACGAAGCACCGCCAAAAGCAGATTTATCGGCAGTGGCCAGTATAACTGGGATCTGAGTATGCTGAGTGATAAAAGTTGCAATCTCGCGGAGTGTGAACGGGTCTTCGCGGGAAATAAATATTCCAGATTCTCGCTCATATCGTGCAGGAAGAGGGGTGCCTCTCTCATTTCGAACTCCATCACTGCCAATATATACACCCGCCACTTTCTGGATCCATGAAATATCTGTGGCTTTCATGGGCGCAGCCGCTACATCAAGTAACTTGGAACTCTCACTTATATTATCTTGGGTTTTCTTATGTGCGCGTTCATACATTGATGTATTGCAGCCAACTAACAGTAAGCAAAACAGTAGTGCAATAAGATTTCTCTGAGTCATGGATTTATCCTAATACTCTAATTAACATCATCAGCTGCGTCATTACCGATAACAACGACTTTATTCCCCTCAAAAACAGTCATCGTTATCGCAGGACGAGCATTGCCCATAGCAGTAATTAGTGCTGTAGATGCTTCATCAAAATTTCCAACGTAGGTTGCGCTCGCCGATACTGGGTATGAGTAGCTGCTATCCCATACAAGCTTCCAACCACTCTTAGACGCCCATTCATCTAGAGTTGTTCGTAAACCTAGTCCGTTTATAATGTGGAACTTCTTCAAGTCCCCTTGAATTTCCTCGACAAGCGGCAGGTCATCGCCTTTGGAAAGGCCATCAACACCGGCATACGGCATCCAACCTCGCCGCCAATGTCCAGATGTCTCAGTTACTTGAGCTTGGTGATATGGTGTCATTAAAAAACCAGCCCCACCAATAACTTTCCTTGACTTACCTTCAGATTCTGAAGATGTATTTGTCCTTCTCATGGTCTGACTACTACGAGATGAAGAGGGAAAGGCATATGGAGATGCAGAGTTTGTGTCTGTACGAACTACGCTGCTCGACATATTCGAAACATTGTCACCACTTGCAGATATTTTAGCAGGAACAACAAGCAAGCGATTTCTCTCGTAGTGAACAGCATAACCATGCTTTATGATCGCTTTATTTAACGCAACTTTCCAACTACTTGCAGATGACCATGATACTAAAGCTTGGTTGTCAACTCCATCTGCATAGTCAATTCTCCACCCAGCCGGAACTAGTTTTGACATTGCCATTGAGAGCGGAATATCTTTCCCAAAACCATCGTATGCTGCAGCAGCTGTGCTCAGGAAAGCAATAGAACCTGAGACTACTATTTTAGTTATCTTTTGACTAAACGACATCATCTGCAATACAACCCTTTACCACCCGCGCAGGCCTACCATATCTAACCACATCACTGGCATATTTATCTATTCATAAAGTGAATAAGGTATATTATCCTTTTATGCAACAGACGGACTCACCCCATTAGGATGCTAAATTAATAGTGATCGATACCCTTTACTGAAAAGCGGTATTCGTCTATTTTTTATCTATATTTTCGTGAAGATGGAAGATATAAAATAGATTTCATCCATCTGTTTAAGGATAAATGTGAAAGAACCGTTCTTTATGTTGGATCTTGATAAATTATTAGATGGGTTATCTAAATCTCAAATCGACTTATTTCAGGCTTTCTTACAGGAAACAGTCGAAAATCAACAATACACCCTAATTCACGAGGCCAATGGACGTGTCCTACAGCGAATAGAAAAAATGTCGGATGGGATACAAGTTCCAATTGCACTTTCCAGGCATTCCTGTGATGCCACCCTAGAAAGTATCATCTTATCGGAGGAAACTCGAAGTGAAGTTAGAAGATTTGCAGAAGAGTATAATTCACGAGATAAGTTAAGTGAATTTGGTATCAAACCAAGAAATACTCTACTGTTTATTGGTCCACCCGGTAACGGAAAAACTCAAATAACGAAAGCTCTGGCAAATCTTTTGGATCTGCCACTATACTTTGTCAGATATGAAGCACTGGCTAGTGAAAATGAAACCGAAAATCTAGATAAAATCGGTGAAATCTTCAACTATGTTTCCGAAAGAAATTGTATACTATTTTTTGATGAGATTGATGCTATCGGCCAATCACGTGAAGGGCGATCTGATACAAAAGTTGTAACAACGTTGCTAACACTTTTCGATAAAGTCCCACCAAATGTGATTATAGCTGCGGCAACAAACTTCCATGGCGACCTTGATAGTGCCTTGAGAAGGCGTTTAAAGGTTAGGATACGCCTACCTGCCCCTAATTATGACAACTATACGCAGTACTTAAAGGAAGCTTTGCCACGTTACGGTATTTCTATTCCAGAAACTGTGAATCTGCGAATGGTCGCTATTATGCTTCAGGTTGAAAACTATGCTGATGCGGAAGAATTCGTACTATCTGTTTCGCGCGCAAAATATATGTCCGATGGTAAATATACAGATGAATTCTATCTTAATAAAGCGCTTGAAGCCTGGCCTAAAACTAGAGCAAGCATGGCCTAATTATTGAGTACTCTATAATGAAAATAGTAGACATCCTAATTTTAGGTAGCGGACCTGCAGCCACTATGGCCGCAATCGGCGCCTTACAAGAAAATCCAGATATCAATGTCGCCCTCTTGTCACAAGAAACATCAGCCGCTCATCGTATTGGCGAAGCATTGCTAACTGGAACCATATATACCTTGCAAGAAGCAGGGGTCTTAGATGCGGTTTTGAAGCAGAACTTTCACCCTAAGATAGGGGCTGCATATGTATGGGGTGAGAGCAGGATACCATGGTATGTCGATTACCCTTGTGACAATTCTTTAAATTATCCTAATGAGTTAAAAGTGGATGAAGGTAGACTAGCCCTTCATGTCCCCCGTCACCAATTTGACAGGATATTGCTTGAAGAAGCATTTAGGGCCGGGGCATCCCTCATCGAGGGAAAAGCGAAACACGCTGCCATACGCGGTCAATTTGGGGATGCATATATCCAAAGTATAACAACTGGAACTGGGTTAAAAATCAAAGCGAAACACTATATTGACTGTACTGGACAATCAGCATTCTTATCAAAGCGGCTATCAATACGTAAAAAAATTTCAGCGCCAAAAGTTGCAAAATATTTCTACTCAAATTCAATATGCTGGGACACAGCCATGAGTAATGGCTTCTCACCCTACCGTACAAATATTATAAGCTCAGATTATGGCTGGATGTGGTTTATACATCTTGGAGCAGCCGGGGGGGAGTTAACAAGTGTCGGTTTCGTCGGCGCCCCCGGAGATATGAAATCACTCACACCGAGATGCACGAAAATATTCGATAAGACACTAGCTCTTTTTGGAAGCCCCCTAAATGGGATGAGAACTTATGATAATCGTCCTCTAGACGAATTTTATAAGCATCCAGATTATGCATATGCCTCTGAAGAATTACACGGAAAGAATTGGAGTTTATCTGGAGATGCTGCTTTGTTTCTCGATCCAATTTTAAGTCAAGGTGTAACACTTGCGTGTCACTATGGTTTAATGCGGGGCAGGGCGGCCTCTCGGGCAATAGAGGGGGACGTAAGTGCGAACTTTAACGTCACTCTAAATTACAAAAAGGAAGCGGCAATGTTACATAAAGTTGTCTCTTCATGGTATAAGCACAATAAAAGTGTCACTGACTGGAAACTTGATTGTGAAACATCCTCAAAACAATTAGGTGGACCAAGTAACGATTGTGATAGAGCATTCCAGTGGATCACAAACCTTGAAAATCTTTCCCAAGATTATTCTCCTTACCCCAATTCACAACAAATTAAGATAAATTCAAACTTAGGCCTTTTAGAAGATGGCAGCTGATTATAGTTAGGCAATTTTATGCTCCAAGATCGGGCATAAGCCCAAATAGGATCGTTTGAGATAGACATTCATTGCACATGCTAGTTTTTTATCACCAGTGTAATAGGGAATAACTTCTCTTTCTAAAGCCATAAACTTGAATGAGTTCAAACTCACCCATTGAGTACTCCCAGAATTGTAGGATAAATGCCTAGAAAAAACCAAACAGAGGAAGAGAGCTATATCGGCCGGTATATTGGTTCTCGTATACGTATCAGACGTACACAGATAAAATTATCTCAGCCCCAGTTAGGCAAACTTATTGGTATCTCACATCAACAAGTCCAAAAGTATGAACATGGCATTGACCGGATATCCTCTGACCGATTATTTAAAATCAGCTTCCATTTGAATGTGGAAGTATCATATTTTTTTATGGGTATTTCCCAACTTGATGGAGTTGAAATATATTCAAAAACCAAGGAAAGCGAGCTTTTAGCAATCAGTGGTGCCTTTGAATTACTCAACAACTTTAAAAAATGCAGTAGTGATGTACAAAAAAGCATATTATCCTTAACCAAGGAGCTTTCAAAAGTAAGTCAAGATTCATAGCATTTTTCGTCATCTAGGACGGAATATAAAACACCTCTACAGTCCGTCCACGGTTATCTATGAAGTCCTACCAGCAGAAATTTGGTCAACATATATATACTCTATCATCGCGCAGTAGGATAACCATAGAGGGTTGAATACGCCAGATGCTTGGCGCGCTTTGAAAGGATTAGGCAGGTGGGATAATGGGCGGGCACGCCGTTGGCGTCGAGCACCATCGGCAGACGCTCACCATCGGAGCGAACAAGGATGTGGACTGTCCAAAGATACCGCTCTCGAGTAACCATCAGATAAGAGCTCCCGTATGAATTTCTTGACAGGGTCGCTCATTCCAACAAGTGCAGCAATTCTGGAAGGTTACGGGTCTAAAATACCGTTCTTCCATATAAAAGTCGGATAATCTTTTTTATGGAACTTAAAATGGCGCTGATATATTTTCTCCCACATAATTTGTTCTTTTTCCTCTAGAACCTCTCTCCATTATAGGAGGCATCCCTTTATTTTCCCGCCAGACAACGATACGTTGATTCTACCTCCTCTCAGGACCATACAGCTAGAACATATACAGCACACACGGAGTCGGTCCCTCCGTTGTGGTAGTTAACCTTCCAAATTCGTCTCACAAGATTCCTTGTGGTGCACGTAACAACCATAAATGATGTTGTGTTATACCAGTTCTCATTAGTTAGAACCCATCCTACCGTATACCCGTGCCCCTTTAATGTTCAGCAGCCGTGATAGCTTTTCAAGCGTTGTGTCAGTTTAGAACAAAAAACACTGAAAGTAATCAAAATTCATGATAATAGTGTTTATGTATATCAATATTCACATTCTGTAATGGGTTTTCACGCGTGCCATGCCCCAGACCTTCTTTTCACAGCCAGTCAATATTTTTCACGAAAGCAGGCTTCCAGAACCTGCTCTGCCCGTGGGGTATGCCGCTTTGATCAAAGCTTTTGAGCTAGAGGTTCCACTGCCGTTCACTCTATCAGCCATTGGCGCGCGGCACAAAATATATGAAGAGAATGGTTGGCGAATATACACTCCACGCCATGAGCCTGCTGCAACCCTTGAAGGGCATCTCGTTTTTGCGCTGAAATATGAAGGGTTGGATTTAGCGCTCTTAAAAAAGCTGTTCCATGCGTTACCGACTGGAGAAATAGAAGAGCTGATCAGAGCGAAGCCAACCAGTCGCTATATGCGCCGCATTTGGTTTTTATACGAATGGCTACTTGATGAGCAGCTCAATCTTCCCGACGCTAAAGCTGGAACCTATGCCGATATCGTAGATACGAAATTGCAATGGGGGGCGCGCGGTTCCACATCAACGCGCCACCGCGTCAGAAACAACCTGACCGGTTCAAACAAATATTGCCCGCTCATTCGCCGTACGGAAAAGCTGGAGCACTATGTGGCTGCAAAGCTTGATGAACAAGCGCAAGACGTTGTTGGGAAATTGTCCGCAGGTGTTCTCGCTAGAACTGCAGCTTTCCTACTCTTGAAAGACTCAAAATCAAGCTACGCCATTGAAGGTGAGGCCCCGCCCCATAACCGCATCCAGCGATGGGGGAAAGCCATAGGAGAGGCAGGAAAACACCCACTTGATATGGATGAATTTTTGCGCTTACAGCACATCGTTATTGGGAAAGAGCGCTTCATCAAACTTGGATTACGCCATGAAGGCGGCTTCGTGGGGGAGCATGAACCCGAAACGCGCCTGCCACTGCCAGAGCATATTAGCGCCAAGCATGACGATTTACCTGGGCTGATGGAAGGGCTGATCGAGTTTGATAACAAGTATGCAGGTGCTCTTGACCCTGTCTTGGCTGCTGCGTCACTGGCCTTTGGTTTTGTCTATATCCACCCCTTCGAAGACGGGAATGGCCGTATTCATCGCTACCTCATCCATCACGTTCTGACAACGCGAGGCTTTAATCCGCCTGGCATTGTGTTTCCAGTTTCTTCCGCAATTCTGGAGCGGATTGATGACTATCGCAAGGTGTTGGAGATATACTCTCAAAGACTGTTGCCGTTCATTGAGTGGAAACCAAGCATTGGCATGAATGTAGAGGTCATCAACGACACTGCTGATTTCTATCGCTTTTTCGACGCAACCTCACACGCCGAGTTCCTCTATAACTGCGTTCAGCAAACAATAGAAAAAGACCTGCCAGAGCAGGCCGCATTCCTCGAAAACTACGACTTTTTCAAAACCAAAATTGAAGCGGTGGTCGAAATGCCCGCATCTATGATCGACTTGCTCTTTAACTTCTTGAAGCAAAATGCGGGCAAACTATCAAAACGCGCTATGGAAAGGGAGTTTCAGGGGCTGACGGCTGAAGAAATTCATCAGGTTGAGGCAGTTTACCGTGAAAGCTTTGCGCGAATTTAGTTAATCTGCGATTTGGGTTCTAAATATTAGTGCAGCAAGCAATACAGACAGAGCAGCAATGTAACATTGCCCAGCTAAATCCTTACGCCATGTGGAAGCTATTATCTTGCAACCAAGCCGCCGAGTTGCGTGTTTGGCAGGCCCACACCGTCCCATACGGCACATCTTGTGGAACGGCAGTTGTGAGCGCTGGGGTTTATGGTCTGGACCGGAACACATAATATAATGGTATGCTGACGAAACCGTTCTGAAATTGGAGTTATCGTGGGGCACCATGAAACCATCGCAGGTCTTATCTGAATTTGTCCACCAAGCTATCAATAAGGGTCTATCCAACGAACAGATACGCATGTGTTTGTTAGATAATAAGTGGTCCCGAGGAGAAGTAGACGCAGCCTTGAACAGCTGGGCACGGTGTGAACTAAGTGGCGCCGTACCGAGACCCCAGCAATCAACTGCTGCATGGGAAGCACTGTTCTATTCAATTTTGTTTACCGCATTTGGTATGGTGATCATCAATACCTTGATAATGCTTCTGGGGCAAATTACGCTCTGGATCCCTGATCCAACCACACCTCATTCGTATGGTAGTCTTAAGGGGCAGCGTTGGTCCATGGCCGCCTCAATTGTCTTCACGCCCCTATTTGTGTGGTTGCATGTTCGAGATATGCGGGTTCATACAGATAACTTTGCTCAAAAACACGGCGAATTTCGCAAATGGTTGACGGCGATTGCCATCTTTGTTGCTTCACTAACGTTGCTGTGTGATGCCATCTACTTAGTGTATCGTTTTTTGGATGGGGATGTCACTGCGCGGTTTATAGCCAAGTCCGCTGCCTTTGCGGTGATCTCAAGCGTTGTCATTTATTACTTCAGACAAGAACGTGCCGCTACCACATCCCGCGCCGGATCACTAGCGAATGTCCTACCGGCAGGCTTAGCAGTCCTCGTGCTGCTGCTCTCGTTTGCAACGATTGGCGGACCTGCCCAAGGCCGCAAAGAATATCTGGACCGTATACGTCTATCAGACTTGCGAACATTGCAGCGTGAGGTTACCCAATGCTTGACCATCAAAGCAGCTGAGCTGCCAGCCAGCCTAGATCCCATGAGCTGTGCAAATAACCCGCAATCCCTCTCAGGCTATGCAGCCGCCATTACATACCACCGCTTGTCATCCAACTGGTTCCAGTTATGCATTAAAGTTTCCGATCCCCTTCGTTTATCTGGCCTATCAGGGACACTCAATGGCAATACCTACTGTGTGAAACAGTCTATCAAAAAGGCCAAACAGTAGTACAGGTAGGCATACACATTATGACTGTGCAATACATCTACCATGAGGTGGCTGATGGCGCGGACTATGAATGATGCTGTCAAGTTCAACATAGTCTGCCCATTCCGTATATGAACTGACCATCATTACATACTATACTTGTTGAGTCTCGATTCTGGATTGAGGTATGTAATTGATAGGCATTAGATTCAATGTCACAAATTCGGGCAATTGGAATTAAGAATTTCAGATCAATCAAAAAATTCAAGTGGTACCCAAGTCCCGGCTTACACTGCTTGATTGGATGTGGAGATTCGGGAAAAACAACAATTTTGGATGCTATCGACCTATGTCTGGGCGCCAGACGTTCTTATAGCTTTTCAGATGTTGACTTCCATAATCTGGAGACTCACAAACCTATAATTATTAGGATTGCTCTTGGAGATTTAGATGAGCAACTTATGACATTCGATATTTATGGAGACTTTTTACAAGCCTACGATCATATAAATCATAAGGTACTCCAAGAACCAGAAGCTGGTTTAGAGGCCTGTTTAGCAATCCAACTAAAGGTTGAAAGTGACCTTGAACCGCAATGGTCCTTGGTATCACGGCGCGCAGAAGAAAAAGGGATTCAACGTTTTCTACGTTGGGATGATCGACAACGAATATCACCATTGAGACTAGGTACCCATCCAGATTGGCACATGAGTTGGCGTAAGGGCTCAATTTTCCAAAAACTAACTGAGGAAAGTCCTGATCTTACTGCAGCCCTATCCAGCTCTGCGAGAAAAGCACGCGAGGATTTCGGTAGTACAGCAAATGCTCAACTCACCGACACTTTGAATACTGTAGATGAAACAGCAGAATCTCTTGGAATAGAAATTGGTGACGGTGTATCCGCGCTGCTTGATGCCAATGCGGTCAGCTTTGGGGCGGGAGCAGTTGCCCTTCATGGAGCGAGAAGTGTTCCCCTCACCTCACTTGGAACAGGCTCGAAAACGCTTCTCATATCAGGACTTGCTCTAAAAGCTTCCCATAGCTCTAGTATAACACTGATAGATGAAGTTGAGACCGGCCTGGAACCTCATCGTATCCGGCGCCTTTTAAGTGATTTAGGGTCAAAGGATCAAAATAGTAAACTTCAGACTTTTACGACATCCCACTCTCCGGTTGTCCTGCGTGAACTGACTTATAGTCAGCTTACCATTGTTAGAAAAAACAGTTCAAGTGGCGAGCTAACCGTTATAGAGCCATTGGAAACATCCCAAGCCATCCTACGAACAGCTCCTGAGGCCTTTTTGGCCAAAAGCATCGTGATTTGTGAAGGTAAATCAGAAATCGGTTTCATACGGGGCATAGGACACGGACGAAATAAATCACATGAAATTCTTGGAGTTAGTCTGGTCGATGCGGGTGGAACTTCTGGGATACTTCCCAAGGCAAATGAATTCTTACGTTTGGGCTTCCGGACCGCTATCTTTATGGACAGTGATCGTGCTCTTGAACAATATGGGGAAGAAAGTTTTCTGAATAACGGTGGCTCCATCTTTAAATGGCCAAACGGATGGGCTCTTGAAGATGCGATCTTCCAAAGTGTAGACGATCTACCTTTAGAAAAGTTGTTGAACTATGCAGTATCAGAAGTTGGAGAGGCAAAAATAAATGATCAAATTAAATCCCAATCCAGTAATTCTTATAACCTTGAGACCATAAGGCACGAGCTTCATGATCAATCTGTTTCACTAGAGACTGTCACCATTCTAGGTAAAACAGCAAAGGCTGGCGCCGGATGGTTTAAGTCAATTGATAGGTACGAATATGTTGCAAATGAAATTATAGCACCCAATTACGCCATGCTTGATGAATCATTCAGGGAAGTTATTGACGCTCTTCTGAAATGGATGGATTGGCAAAATGCTTGAACTCGCAGCATTGGATATTTCCAAGGGATCAATAGTCGCACCAGCTGGCTGTGGTAAAACCCACCTTATTACCGAGTGTCTTAAGATTAGGCATACTGCAAAACCTATTCTCGTGCTCACGCACACAAATGCAGGGGTTGCAGCTTTACGAAGTAGATTGGTTCAACAAGCTGTACCACGAAATAATTACGCATTAGCCACACTCGATGGCTGGGCAATGCGTATTGTAAGTATGTTTCCTGAAAAGAGCGGAATAACATCAAAAACGCTCCAGCTATCCACCCCCAAAAATGATTACCCAGCCATAAAAGCGGCTGCCTTGTCCCTTCTTAAAAAGGAGCACATAAGTGAACTTATTGCCTCAAACTACGAGCACTTGTTTGTCGATGAATACCAAGACTGCTTGGCAACACAGCACGCTATTGTAAATGAGCTGTCTAAGATTTTACCCACTTGCGTGTTTGGCGACCCTCTTCAAAACATATTCGATTTTGGCGATACCCAGATAGATTGGGACCAAACAGTTTTACAAGATTTTCCGCTTCAAACTGAATTATCGACACCCCATCGTTGGATTAATGCCGGCCAGCAGGACTTAGGAGATTGGTTGTTATCAATCAGGTCTAACCTTTTGATGGGGCAGCCCATAGACTTACTTCAAGCTCCATTTGGAGCTACCTGGGTCAATATTTCATCAAGCGCCAACATGCCACCAATACTTGAGGCAACTCATTCTATGCCACATGGCATCACCTCTTCTATAATTATTTGTGATAGCACGAACAAAAGAAGGCAACAAAAAATCGCACGATCAACGATGGGAAGCACTGTTGTTGAAAATGCAGAACTGAGCGATCTCATTGACTTCGTATCTACATATGAATTTTCTTCCAAGACGGCAACAGAGACTTTAATAAGAAAGGCTGGAGATATCCTCCGAAGCGTAGAGGTATCTAAAACAATCAAAAGGTTCACTTCATTAAAGTCCGGTACTGCACGTAAGCCTCCGAATGAGGCTGAGCAGGCAATCCTCACTTTTGATAGGAGTAGAACGCCTAAATACGCTGCTGCAATGTTATCCGCAATTTCAAAACAACCCGGAGTGTCCATCTATCGTGAGGATGTTTTTCGGGGGCTACTCAAGGCATTTAATTCATCGCCCTCTCCAAACGATATTAAAGAACGCGCTATTAAGATACGCGAAGAAAGGCGCTTCTATAGCCGTACCATTGGTAAGCGAGCTGTCGGCAGCACTCTTTTGGTAAAGGGACTGGAAGCCGATCAAGTGGTCATCGTTGATACCCAGTCCTTAAATGCCCAAAATCTCTATGTTGCCCTCACGCGAGGTGCAAAACGTATATTGGTATGCTCTCCTAGTTCCACCTTGCAACCTTCATAGATTTACCTCTTTATTCTTGCAAAAGAAATCTGATACTAGGCAGGGAAAAAGTAAAGATTACGGAGGGGGTATAATTGGATCACAAGTCGGCTCACCACGAACCCGATTATGAACGGCTCAATGAGCTCCTTATGAAGCTCAATAAAAGGGCACTTTACGCAACAGATGCTCTTGAATTTAACCAAATTACTCAAAATTTAGACCTCATCAAAGCACAGTCACTAGAAAAATATTTAGAGAAATTCCAGTTCAATTATAGCTCAGGAATACATTTGGATCTGAGAGATTTCCCATGGCCAGCACATGTTGAGGTTGAGAAAGGTTTTGAAGATATATTCTCAACCCAACCATATATTAAGGCATGGGAGGATGAGAGCATTCTTTATATTGATATGCTGTATGTACCTCCATCTTTACGTGGTACAGGAATTGGAACCCAGCTAGCCAAGTCTACCATGGCGCAAGCCTCATCCCTTATTCAACGTGTTAGGCTCAGAAGTGCTGCACTTGGTAGCGGCCATACCATGCCTTTCTGGAAGTCTCTTGGATTTCAGCCTGCCTATGATGTAACCAGACTGTCTGAAGATATTGATAACGTAGCAGATATCTTAGTAATGGGCCTCAATAACCATCCAACACCGGCCCCAATACCTCTAACCGATGATAGTGAATTTCGAGATATTATAGAACATATTGATGATACTTTGATCTATGAAACTGACCACAAAAATGAGAGTTATCCATCAAAACTCACAGTATGTACAAGGCGATGATAGCCCTATGTGCATTTCAATTACAAACATGTTGTGGGTACTGCAATGAATCCCGATCGGTACTTATTTGATGTTAACTTCAGTATTTAACGATAATTATCCCGAACGGGATTTTTTCTTGAAGATCTCTATTTTTTATCTAATATTGTCCCGAGAGGGACAATTATGAAAATCGAAAACCATGTAGATCTCGGTTCTGCAATCCGGAAAGAACGGAAAGCACAACACTTAACATTAAACCAACTGTCTTCAGTGAGCGGCGTAGGTATCCGATATATCCGCGAACTCGAAACCGGAAAGAGTAGCTGTCAAATAGGACTAGCATTTTTAGTTATGCAGGCACTTGGACTATCGATAGAAGTAAAATCAAGGAGCTCATAAAAGATATGGATCGTGAACTGGATGTTTATTTGATCAATGAAATTATTGGCCGGCTCACGCAAGATGAATTGGCCCGGATGTCCTTCACGTATGATGGGGCTTATTTGAGCAGGCACTCAGCACCCATTTCTTTCTCCATGCCTCTTCGAGAAGAACCGTATCCTGATCACATAGCGTCTCCATTTTTCTCAGGATTACTACCTGATGAACAGGCAAGGCGCCGGCTTGCGCGTACACTCGGTCTTTCAGAGGACAATCAATTTGGACTTTTAGAAGTGGTAGGCGGCGAATGCGCAGGAGCCTTATCTTTGTTGCCATCAGGCTCATCTCCCCCGGATCTCTCATCTTCGGAAGTCGATTTTGTTAGCGAGAAGCGTTTGAACGAACTCCTCCAGCTACTTCGACAAAAACCACTCCTTGGGGGGGAACAGGGGATCAGGATGTCACTTGCAGGCGCGCAAGATAAACTGGCCGTATGTATTGTAGATAATGAGATCGCTCTTCCCAAACAAGGAAGGCCCACAACCCATATTTTAAAGCCCTACATCAAAGGGTTAAGTGGCACCGTAGAAAATGAATTATTTTGTATGGAATTAGCTGCACGGGTCGGCTTAAACGTCCCCTCTGTATCAAAGTCAACAGCCGGAGATATACAATTTTTGCTCATTGAAAGGTACGATCGGCTGAAACAGGTTGACGGGAGCATACAAAAACTCCATCAAGAGGACTTTTGTCAGGCCATGAGTGTACCACCAGCTCTCAAATATGAAGCGGATGGAGGCCCCGGCTTACCCCATTCAATGGATCTAATAAAAAAAGCTTCATGCCGCCCTGCACAAGACATTTTAACATTCAGACAAATGGTGATCTTTAACTATTTGGCCGGAAACTCTGACGCTCATGGCAAAAACTTTGCCTTAATATATGATAAAGATAAACCTCAGTTGGCACCGGTCTATGATGTTATAAGCACCACGATCTATCCTCAATTTACCAGTAATATGGCCATGAGTATGCTGGCACAATATCAGCCCCACAAAATTACCCTGAAACATTGGTTTTCATTGGTACCGGATACTGCTGCAGCAAAGAAGACTTTAATCAAAGAGCTGCAAGCACTTGCAATACAGACATCTACTAAATCCAAGGAACTTCTGGAAGAGTATCAACAAAAAGGTGAGAGGTCCCCTGTGCTACAAACAATTGACAAAAAAATCCAATCTAGATCTCGCAAGATACTCTCATTAATTGAATACCACCAAAAGGAAAATTTGAATTCCACACCTCGCATACCGCGCCGTCCTAGCCCGTGAATAAACAGATAGGTTTCAAGATCTTAAACTTCAAACAACGAGGCAATATTGTATTTCTTTACTGCGGATACGCATTTTGGTCATGACGCCATTATAGAGCATTGCAACCGACCTTTTGCTAACTCTGAAGACCAGACTTCACAGCTTATTGAGCGCTGGAATGCTGTGGTTCGGCCAGGCGATCATGTATTTGTTCTCGGAGATTTTGCATTTAAAGCCCCTCCCGGAAGTCTACACGGAATATTTGAAAGCTTGCATGGATCAAAATCACTTGTTCTCGGCAATCATGACAATCAAGAAGTTAGGTCTCTTCCGTGGACTTCACATGATGCTCGACAACCTGAATTGGCTTTAACCAATCAGCTACGTTTCAAGCATAATAAGCAGACCTACTTCATGTGTCATTATGCTTGGCGTACTTGGCCGGAAGACCACCATGGCTCTATCCACCTTTTTGGCCATTCACATGGCTCCCTACCAGATCATGATCGATCAACGGATGTGGGCGTAGATTGCTGGAACTACTACCCAGTGAGTGTGAACCAGATACGCAGTAAGTTCGCATAACTCTGGAGTTCCCCCCAGTTTCCGGACAATCAAGTATATTACTTAGATTGTTGCGCGGAGACAAGAAATGGGAACCAAAGAAGGTGCGCGACGTTAGTACTGGATGTATTCTCCCCCAAGCGGCTGTTTGAATATTTCCCACGTTCGCAGCGCATCTGTATTTCCTGAAGGGACACAGGTGGACTTTGCCGAGTTTAATGTAGAGTTTACCAGTGAGCCGGGAATACCGCGGAAAGTCTGGTTGTTTTCCTATATTCTGGGGCATTCCCGATTTCTATGGGGACACTACTGTAACAACCAGAGACTGTTCTGCATTGTCATATTGCAGCCTTAAAATGCATGTGGCGGCCAAGTTATCGTATATTACTAAAAAAGTGTGCACTTAAAAACAGTTTTAAGTGCACACAGCATATCACAAAAACATGATGTCAAAGCTTTTAGCATAGGAGACGACAACATGTACCTTTCTAACCTAACTTAGGATGAAGATACAACCTGAAATATCCTAGGAACTCACATTTAATCCTATAATTATTTTAATTAGTCCGGTATTTATGGATAAATTTGGTCTTCAATTGGGCAATCCACATTATGGCATATAAAGAAATTCGTGGCACAACAGGATCGCAGGAAATACGGCAGCAGCATATTACTCGTGATGCTCGGCCTGTTTCCAAAAAAATATTTGACTCTCTTCATAAAAGAGAGGTTGTTGTAACTCTACTCTTTATTCTAGCACTTGTAGGTTTTCTTGTACCCGGTACAGCTGATATTGCCCTCCTCATTGCTCTGAGTCTAGCGTTGTTTGCTAAGTCCAGACCAGAAAAAGTCCCCTTTAAACTACCAATTCAAGCAAACAGGATCGACAAGAACGAAATAAGCCCTAAAGATGGGCGGCCATCAAAAGCCCAAGGTATTTTCTATTTAGGAAATGAGCAGGTAACGGGACTTGAAATCTGGCTTACTAATGATGACTGCCGACAACACTTTCTCGTACTTGGAACAACCGGAGCTGGTAAAACCCAAGTAATGATCAGCTTCGCAAGTAATGCAATCTTATGGGGATCGGGGTTCTTATATTGTGACGGTAAGGGTGATGTTGATCTTTTTGCTAGTATCTATGCCCTGGCTCGCCGAATGGGGCGCGAGGATGATCTACTTCTCCTAAACTATATGACGGGGAACAAAAGTGTTTCAAAGACCCATGGCCGTATAAAAACAAATACAATGAACCCTTTCGCCTCAGGGTCAGCTGAAAACATCATTCAAATGATTATTGGCCTAATGGCAGATGCTGGGTCAGATCCAATGTGGAAGGAAAGGGCAACAACATTAATTGGAACCATCATCAGGCCTCTGGTATGGAAACGCGATCAAGGTCTACTAGAGCTCAACGCAAAAGTAATTAGAAACGCAACCACTTTGAAAGCTCTATACGAGCTAGCCGATGAGACCCTAAATAAAGATTTACCTCAGGATCTTAGAAAAGCACTCAAAGACTATCTACAGGACCTTCCAGGATGGAATGATAAATTAGGACCCAACCAAGACAAAACTGTTCTTGAACAGCATGGCTATCAAGTTATGCAGTTTACAAAGGTGTTCTCCCTCCTAAGTAGTGACTATGGCCATATATTTGGTGCATCAGCTGGCGATATTGATCTAACTGATGTTGTCCTAAATAGACGTCTACTGGTTATCATTCTTCCTGCTCTAGAAAAGGCAACAGACGAACTTGCTGCACTTGGTAAAATCATTATTTCGAACCTGAAGGTAATGATGGGCGCCAACCTTGGAAGTGAAGTAGAGGGGTCTTGGCAAACAATTGTAGAAGACCGAGCCACCAACTCAGCTTCTCCTTTTCTCATCAACTTTGACGAAGTGGGCTATTATACAGTAGATGGAATGAACCTGATCGCAGCACAGGCTAGAGGCTTGGGATTCATGGTTGTTTACGGTGCCCAAGATGTCACCGCAATGAAATCATTAAATGACAAAATTGCAGGTTCCATCCTTGCTAACACCAACACCCAGATTATAATGAAAACTGGTGATGAAGACACCGTTGATATGGCTGTTGCAGCAGGTGGTAAAGCCCACCGAGCACAAGGTACTAACTTAAAAAGATCAACCTCAGGCTTGACCGGCGGCTATACCGATCCCGGCGATGCAGGACTCACAGAGGTTAATAGAGTAGACAACCTCGATCTGCGTGGCCAAAATACAGGTGAAGCTACCGTTATTAACGGGGATACGGTCATACGTTCCCGGCTGTTCTACGCAGGACCAGAGCACACAGTAGACAAGAAAAAGCTGTACCTGCGCACAAACTTTTTGATCCCTGTTTCGACACCAGATCCTGAAGTTCTTGAATCTGAGGAAGTCTTACCGAAGATAATAAACCGTGTCACTAATAAGAAATTCACGGAACTCATCTCGAAAAATGCCGTGGCTACCGCAAAGAATCCCAACCCCCAAACAGATATGGGTCTGTTGACTGTTTCCCTACAAAAGCTTCGGTCGTGTAAAGACAGTAAACGTAGACCCATTGAAACTAGCTGCGCTGCATTGAGCCTCTTCTCAGGAGGGGGGGCCACAGAGACTGAAAAACTTGCACTAGCAGTGAAGGCTGTCAATTCTCAAAGTGCTCCTAAAGCTGCAATAGAGAAACCAGAATTTGGCGCGGATTTCATTTCTGATATCCCTCATGAAGCATTTATTAATGTGACCGAAAAAAGCGCAATCAATGTTCATGAACAGCCCAATGTCGGGCTACTAAACAAGGTATCTGAGCTTAATTACTCCACTGATGACATGGTAACACCTCAGGACATCGATACACGCCTTATTGGAACAGATAAATACGATCCAGCAAAACCTGATCATGATTTATTGTCCGAGGCAGCTGAAACCACTCAGGACCTATGGGAGAATATTGAGAATGAGCAAGACCAGACGGAAGGTAATTCTGATTCAAAAAGTGGCATGATACTCATGAATTACTTAGATGAATTATTTGACGAAAAGGTCGATCACTAATGCAATTCCTCAAAAAGTTGAAGCTCAAGGGATTTTCATTCTCTTATGGGAGGACACCACGTGCCAGTACCTCGTGAAGTGGGCCTGTTGACCAGCCCGCCATGTTAGGATCTCCCCCACATTAGTCTAGCATCTGACACCTAAGAGTCATGGATTTACAACAAGGCTGCAGGGTAATTTTCTACATAATCTCAACATACTTTAATGTCCCATGGGCATTAAAGTATCAATGTTGCCCTAAGATTTCATCCTCAGTTATAGCCATAAGCATAAGTCCAGATGTATTTGACGAACTTTGAAAAACTGACCATGCCGCGCGCAAACACTCGATCTGTAAGTTCAAGTCATATGTGTCGGCATACTTATATGGAAGTTTTACCTTAGAGTTTTTTGCCTCCAGCAACCTATTAGTCTTTAACCACTTATAAAAACTTGTTCGTTTGTCAGAAACTTCTAGGTAAGCCCAACCAATAGGCCCTGAGATTGATATTTCCTGTTTTTCTTTGTTGTAGGCTGAGATCGCAGTGACACTTATTGGCTTCTCCTGCCACACATCCCCTGCAGTATCTGCTGCCATTACTGCCTTCTCAACCATGGCCTGAAATAGAACAGAACTCATTTGATCTAGAGGGCGTTGTTTTTGTTGACGTAGTTCCAGCTGTTCTTCGATCAACTCCGCTGCCTGACCACGAGTTAATCCGGCTATGTGGCGGCCGGTCAAATTTCTAAGCTTTATACGCTGGCGTGGTGTCGCTGCTAATCTGGAGCGGTCTGATAAACCAACATTGTGGTATTTCCCACGTGATCCAAAACTCATTTAAACGTTCCCATACTTCAACAATTTGACCGCATTTTATCAATTTAGTTTACCATTCATTCACGTAGCCTCCCGCGGCTTCATAACTCAATTGGATATGGCATAGCTCTAAAACATCTCTTATCTACTTGTATAATATATATAATTTTCAAAATATCACTAAAGTCCCTTCTTGGCTCTAATCGCTACAATGTGTTAACACACTTTTAATTTGACACATTGTGACAAGCCGAAACCAGCAATACAAATTTCCGTTAAGCCCAAGACGGTCTACTAATAGTCCTGCACTTTGTGCATGATGGCATGCGTAACTTTATTATAATATATATATCAATAACTTACACTGTTTAATCACTAAAGTCCCTTCAGTGTACTGCCTAGGTTTTTCTATTTTTTATTGAACTCATCCCAATTTCTAATCATCCAAATCATGTTTTTATCAAATTCCTGATCGAGAAAGCTACTTTTTCGGATGAAATTATCACCAAAGTCCCTTTTTTATGGGATCTTAGCCGTAAATTTCATTCAAAAAGGCCTAAACAACTCCTGAGTAGACCAGTAATACCCATTTCATACACCGCTTATCTATCTGATTTATATTAGTTATTTATTAATATATCACTAAAGTCCCTACCCTTCATTCTTCATCGGAAAAACAGCCAAATTCATGGGAAATTCATCATTTACATCACTAAAGTCCCCTTTCGATGGAGTTTTTATGACTTTTCTGATTTCGGGTATTCACTAAAGTCCCTTCTGGGAACCCTGCCATAAATCATTAAGGAACTCTCACTAGTGATAATTCGTGTTCAAACTTCCGGCATTTTACGTGAATCTCAATTTGTAAGGGTGCCATATGAATCTCTGTTTCATCACCAAGGGACCTTTTCAGGAAGCCTCCAATCAAGTGTTCATGTAATATCAACGGGATAGGAACTAGGTGTGAATCACCGATATATCTTCGGTATGGTTTCTGGATATCACGAAGGAATTTTAGCCCCCTCACCTTTTCCTGACCAGTATCCACAGTATATTGACACAACTGATGAGATAATCGGGACTTTAGTGATAATTGCACTTATTAACAGACTTAAGTTACGTACTGTTTATAACTATTATCTTTATTTATCAAATGCTTATTGGAGATTTATCCTACACTTGCCCTTATGTTATCAACAGCAGCATTGCCCAAATTTAATAGAAGGGACTTTAGTGATACAAAGGGGACTTTAGTGATAAATATGGCCATTTTGAAGGGACTTTAGTGATATATGGAGGGACTTTAGTGATACATACTAATTAAACAACAAATTTATAATTTTCTAATTTGTTTGCGCGGGCGAGCGCATTTGCTGTCACGGTTGACTCTCGCAAAAGTTTTACTGATTGATAGGACATAGTTTATTTTCACCCAAGGATTGACCCATGGCAAAAAGAGCCAATCCCGTTAAAGACGGTAAGGAAAATATAGTTCAAATCGCAATGAAATTTGGCGATGACTATGCTCAAAAAAAAGCCACAACTCCTTCCGAAAAAAAAGCTCTAGACATAAAACAACAATACGAGCAATCAAAAATTGACGTAGCCCAGACATTATACTCTGGCTTCGGCCTTGTCTCAATATTTCCCCATCGACAACTTAAAAGCATTGATCAAATTTGGGATCGTGAAAGCGCCGGCTTATCAATTATGATTGAGCCAGGGTACTCTCGTGAAGATGGTGAACCCATACAATACGGAGTTCCATATGGGTCCCGAGCAAGATTGATCATGCTTTACCTACAGAGTAAAGCGATCCAAAATGGGCCAGTAATCCAGTTAGGTACATCTATGCAGCAGTGGATGACCCAAATGGGCATCTCAACTGGTGGCAAAAGCAGAGCACAGGTCTTAGAACAGGCAAATCGGATTGCTGCATGCCGTATTAGCCTAAGCTACATACGAGATGATGGCACTGAAAAAATCCAAAGACAAAATATCGTCGAGGAAATGTCTATAAACACAAGGCTTGCCAGTTCAAACCCAACAGCAGTACTTTCTGAATCTTTTTATAATACTCTCATTAATCACCGTCTAAAGGTGGAGGGGAGAGCGATTGCTGCATTGCAAAACTCATCAATCGCAATCGATGTATACACATGGTTATGTTATCGCCTACATCATATCACTGAGGATGTTCCAATAACGTGGCGTGGGATTTATGCCCAGCACGGACACGGTTTTAAATCATTGGCACAATTCAAAGCCAAATTTAAAGATGATTGGCTGCCAAAAGTATTAGCCGTGTATCAAGATGCTCGGGTAGAGGTGGATCCAAGAAACGGAATCATTTTGAAACCATCTCCCCCAGCACTGAAAACAGATAAGCTTTATGCTGTAAAAGCGCCTGCTTTTCAGATTCCAGAAAAGCAGGCTATAGAAACATCTAAACGACAGGTATCACCCCCTTCCCTGATGGGGAGGAGGTGATTTAGATTTTTAGCTCTTTTCAAAAAATCCAGGATGTTGATGTTGATCGCCAAATTGGACCACACGGCGTTTGTATCTACGGTTGAGACGGTCCATGACTGTTGCTAGCCTCTCTCTTTCATTCTGTTTACCTGCTTCTAGTGGCAAGAAGAGCTCCCCTGACCTCTCGGATAACGGCATTATCTCCAATAGTTGCACAGAGACCGCCCCCACCAATGCTGCTTTTCCATGGGAAAGCATTTTGGCCCACAACTCCTCAAAAACTTTTAAGAGTATCAAAGTATCTTGAGTAGCTGGGCAGCTCTGTTGGCCAGACCAACCGCCTCCGGGTAAAAATCTGCATTGAAGCATAACCTTCCTTGTACAATAATGGTCTCTTCGTAAACGAGAAGCAGCTTTTTCAGTGAGCCAGCGGGCAACTAATTTGGCCTGAGCAAACACACGGTATTCAGGAGCTAGTACTTTTGAGTTTCCGTAACTTCCTCTTTTGGTCTCTTGAACCGGTATATCTTCGCCTTGTAATAATCGTACAAACCTTTCCCCTTCGATTGATCTCCATATCAGGCGGGCATGGCGTGGATCCAGCTTATAAAGACTGGGTACGTCAAAGATACCGGCATAATAGAGGCGCTTGCGAACGCCATGAGCAATTCCTGGAAGTGCTTCCAAAGGAATATTCTCCAAACGAGCAGGCATATTATTTTTGTTAAGCCATTGCAGGCCATCTGGCTTTGAAAGCTTACCGGCTATTTTAGCAAGCAGGTGGTTGGGACCTAATCCGATACTGCAGCGTAATTCTGGCCCTATTTTTGTTTTTACCGCCTGTTTGCTCTGGTTGGGGCTGAGTGCAACTTGGAACTCGTCAATTGGGCGTACACGTTCCAATTCAGCTATCTCATCAATAACTTGAGCAATTTTTCTATTTGCACGCGCATATATTTGATGACGTGAGGGACGAAACACAATTGACGGGCAAAGTTGGCGTGCTTGGTACAC